>NZ_CP012712.1:2185000-2500000 GCF_001295365.1 Parageobacillus thermoglucosidasius
GCGCAAGTAGAAGCAAGCGTTGGGATTAATACGACATCCAGATGTGTTTGATTGGCAACGGCTTTCGCCAAATCCAGCACTTTTCCGCCGCCAATTCCAATGATAACATCAAAATGAACAGAAAGTGACGATAACCGTTCAATTTCAGCCAGAGAACACTCTCCATTATACCGGAAAAAGGAATAGGTTAATTTGCCGTTTTTAGGGAAGTATGGTTCAGCGGCTTTCCATGACCGTTCTCCGCAAATGACAAAAACATTTTTAAAACCATGTTTTTGCAGTAAAGCTTCAAGATGAGTCAACACTCCGCTTTCACATACATAATAATTAGGAGCACCGCGAACTTCGATCATGTCCATCTTTTTATTCCTCCTTTTGAAAGACAAGATAGACAAAATTTTTTACCTCAATCATCGAACTTTCCCCTGTTTTATTGATCTGCATCGTTTCGAAATGAAAAGAAGATGGCAAACATTTACTTTATACCACTAGAAGATTTGCGTCTTTCTGCTAAGAAAAAACGCCTCTTTCATTCAGAAAGAGGCATCGGGTATCTATGTACACACGACTTATCTTTCAGAATGAAAGCCATCATTCTGCAGGATTTGGCACCGTTCCTTTATTTTACAAGGAGGTTGCCGGACGTCATAGGGCCTGTTCCCTCGGTCGCTCTTGATAAGCGGTGATCGTATTCAATTTTTACATCAATCATAATTCTTGAAAAAATGATTGTCAATATATTTTTCTCTATGACAACGGAAGATAACGTTATATAGGAAAAAATCTTTAACCAGTTTTCCATTTTTGGGTGGTGAAAAATTTCAACATATGGTGAAAAAAATCACTATTCATTTATTCAGCATCATTTAAGCGTTTTCTTTTTTATGGTGATTTTTTTCACCGTTTTATTTGTTAATATTCTTAAAATTTTGCATTGTAAGCAAGTTCTTCATATTGGCATAATATTTGCACATAACAGAAAACGGACAAAAAAGGAAGGGGGGGAACATGAAAGAATAAAAGGACGGTTGACGGATAGGGGGAGTCAGAATGTAAAGAAATAAAGAAAAGGCTCTTTGGATGCCAAAATATTGCATCACGCGAGATAATGATGACAACGAGTCTTTAGCAGGGCTTGCTTTTGGCATGCAGGATTGGAGCAACGCACGCTCTCGCTTATAGACGCTTCTGCTTAAGGAGTAAGCAGCTCTTTGTTGCTCCATTGCGTCATGAAACAGAACCAATAATTTGTTTAGAAAGATTCCGGGGATATCGAAGAAGCATTAGAGGGAAGAGATGACTAGGCAGCCTATACAACGGTGAAAACGATGAGCCGTATATGTCGCTATGGGAAAAATCCACAATCTTTGTGTGAATTTCATATTCCGGGACGGCACTGGATGAGATGGCTCAGGCGGCTGCGAGGCAAATTTGGCTTTTATGAAACACCCATTGAAAATAAAAATACTATGCAATCTAGTCAGCAGGAGGGAAAAATCATGAAATGGAAAAATCGTCCGCACGGTGCTGAAACACCGTATATCCCTGCCGGTCCCTTTAAAATACGATTGCCTTTTATTCATTATCGGTTTGAATGGCCTGATTATGTCCAAGGGTTGCTCATGTGTGCGGTAGACCTTGGGGCTATTACTCTTTTAACAGACCATTTAGGGATGCCATTTGAAGTGGCATTGGCTGTTGTCATATTGAATGGCCTTTTATATTTACTTCATCATCTGCTCGGTGACCCGGTTATTCCAGGATGGGTTACTCCTGCGATTCCTTTGATTGTTTTGTTTGTTAAGCAATTTCCTGAAGGTCCGGACCGAGTATATGCACTTATCGCATTTCAGCTAACTCTCGGAATTTTATCCATCATTTTGGGAGTAACGGGACTTGCTAGTAAAGTGGTGCGTTTAGTGCCGGATGCGATAAAATCAGGCATTATTCTGGGGGCAGGAATTGGAGCTGTCGTATCCATCTTTGAAGAGGGGGGAAAGTTTGAGTCATTCCCTTATACGATCACAATTTGTGTTGGGTTTGCATTTTACCTGATTTTCTCTAAACATTTCGAAACGTTAAAACAAAAAAATAAAATTTGGGCATTGTTAGGGAATTTAGGAATATTGCCGGCTATTCTGCTGGCCGTTATTGTAGCCCCGCTTGTTGGGGAAGCGAAATGGCCGGATATTCAATGGGGGGTAAGTAAGCCTGATTTTGCTACTCTTTGGTCGGAATATACAGTGTTTGGGCTTGGCTTTCCGGCATTCTCATTTTTTGTAAAAGCAATACCTGCTGTTCTTGCTACATATTTAGTTGTTTTTGGAGATGTGCTGAAAACGAAAGCTTTGCTTTCTGAATCGGACATAGTGCGCACAGATGAGAAAGTCGATTATAATCCGAACCGCGCCCATTTAATTTTCGGTGGCCGCAACGTTCTTATGAGCATGATTGGTCCCGATATTACGATGTGCGGACCAATGTGGGCAGCGATGCAAGTTGTCGTAATTGAACGATTTAAAAAAGGAAAAAAAGCAATGCATTCGTTCTTCGGTGGAGCCGGTTCTTTCCGTTGGGGCACAAACACTGGATTATTTTTGCTTCCTATCGTAAGTTTAGTACAACCAATTCTGGGGGTTGCATTGTCGCTGACGCTATTAGTGCAAGGTTATGTAAGTGTCCGAATCGGCGTCATGCAGGCACGAAGCCAGCGTGATCTCGGAATTGCCGGAGTGGTAGGGGCAATACTGGTAGTGAAAGGTGCGACACTTGCTTTTGCAGCAGGCATCCTTTTATGCATCCTGTTATATGGGAAAGACTTTCTACTCGGAGAAAATGACCGGATTTTTACGCATCATTCTCAAGAAGCTGAATACAAAGAAAAGGAGGCGATATGATAAAACAGGCTTGGCTCAAAGGGATATATATGAACGGACACCTTTTGATGGCCGGCTTTTTCACTGTTCAAAATCCGGTTGCTTAAGAACATGTAAGATAAAAGGGGCATGAAACGTGGTAACAGGAAGCGGAAAGACGGCCGGGGCTTAACTTGTTACCGGTGTGCGAATCGGTATGATGCGTTTACAGGAAGTCCGGATGTCGGAATCGTCATCTGAGACAATGGAAGCGATGACAGAATTAAAATTCGTCATTTTCAACCGAATCAATAACACTTTCATAGGTTGTCTGCTATCATGTCCATAGCACGATAGTTTGAGGCGATTCGCGGAATGCTTCATGCCCCAAACAAACGGCCCGGCTGCTATTGAAACAAATGTTTAACCCCTTCGCTGTGTCAAGGAGAACGCGGAATACCAGAGCGAAACGAGGATATGCCGCGAAATCTCCTTGGCACATCTGTTTCGTGACAACATAGTTCCGCCGCGCAGGAAACATGGCGCGATTTGGAAGGATGTCCTGGTTTTCTCGGGCAGATTTTGTTGGATATATCCCCTTTAACTGAAGAAAGCACCGTCTCTGGATGTTTTTAGTAAAAATGTATTAGCACATTATTACCATTTTTCCAAAAATTATATCTTTATTCGCTTAAGTTAGATTTTTTTTGCTAAAATAATAGGGAAAATACATCTAAAAAAGGGATTCGTTTACACAGTTATCTTCACGATATGCCACATAGCATTATCCCCCTCTTTTAAACCACCCATTCTTTTTAAAACGGAGAAAGGAAAGGAGTGCCTTCCAATGAGCCTTTCTTCCTTATACGCTCTTTTAAGAGAAAAAGAAAGGCAGTTAATGAGATTGCAGACATGCGAAAGCCAGCTTCGCCAATGCCAGTCCGAATTTTTTCAACAAGAGCATTTATGTACAAAACCGGAATTAACGGCAAAGACGTGGCATGGAAATAGGGCGGAACAATTGGATTCCCTCCGGGATTCAGGCATCCTGTGGCAATACCGCGTTATAGAACATGTTCAATTTGACGATACACTCCAAGCATTACGAAACAAGATTATCCAACTGTAAAACGAAATCAGCGAATTGCGAAGTTCCATTGCTTATCTTGAAGCAAAGCAAGCCGAGATGCTCAAGCAGCAAAATTAATGAAGAAAAGGATGTAAGCAAAATGAGCGGTGAAATAAAAATCGTATATGAGGAAGTCGAAAGCTCGATTACCAATATGGAAAGAGCGACGCAATCTCTGGAGCCGGTTTTCCCATCTTCCCTTGGTGGGGAAAATGCACTAGACGTTGTTACAAGACTGAATGAACTCATGCAAGCATTGCAACAAACTTTCTTGGCATATAAGGAACTATTGATACAAAACGAAATCGATACACGGCAATCTGTACAAATGATGCGCCGTACAGACGAAGAAGTAGCTACTGGCATTTCCCGCCCATCGCATTAAGAACGAAGCGGGTGTTTGAAAGCACTCTACAAAAACGGACCAAAGGTGGAGTGAAAGCAATGAAAGTATTAGATGTTCAGGGACAAGGTGGATCCGAAAAAACATCAGGGGCATTCTGGAAAGCAATGAAAGTATTAGATGTTCAGGGATTGCATGAGGCAATCGACAAAATCATCAGCGAATTGCAAAGAAAAAACGCCCAAATGAAAAACATTCGCCAAAGCATCCAACAGTTCATTTCTTTGGAAGGCTCCTTAAAGGGAAAAGGGGGAGAGGCGATTCGAAACTACTACGAGGATGTGCATATCCCCTTTCTCACTTATTGGGAAATGTTTTCGGAAGAATTCGAAGCGGTTTTAAAACAAATGAAAATGGAACTTCAAGCGTAAAATGAAGTCTTATTTTGAAGGTACGAACAAGTCGGTGGCAGCTTACATCAGGCCTGTAGAGCGTACCCCCCGCGAAGCGGATGTGGGAGGATTTGCAATGGAAGAAGAACGTTCTTTACACTCTTCCATCACCGCATTAAAAGGCACTGTTGACACTTCCAAAAAAATAAGAACCCTTGTAAAGGGCGGGAAAACTAGCTATGTATTGTATAAAGCGGGAAAAAATAATGATTTGCGCGCCGAATTGGAAAAAGGCCCAAATGGCAAAAAGTATTATCGGATTGTCGCAACGAAAAAGGGATTTGAAATATTAGGAATTGAGCCGGATGCGGAAGCAGCAAGGGAATTAAATCGAGGGCTTCCGAAAGGCGGGAAAAAGTGGAATGAAACACATATTTTAAAAGCAGAAACAAACACCGCCATCTTAAAATATTATACAAAAAAACCAAAAGCAGCTGGCTGGTCCAAAGCGGGAAAAGCTGCGATTGAAAAATATCCGGAAATACAATATTTAACGCATAAAGATGCCAGCCGGATAGAGAAGGCGAAAATTGTCGGAAAAGCAGAACAAAGAGAAAATATGGAATATCTGCTTAAATCATATTTACCAGTGATTATTGCCGGGAGTATTGGGGTATTATTCATCGTTCAATTTTTGATTCGGAATATAAATGTGGATTTATTAACCCAAGGCTTTGAACCACTGCTTGTAATTATTTTAGGGCCTATCCTTTTTTTCACCATGATGTTTGTCCTTCCGGAACAACTTATTCTTCTTTACTGTAAGTACCGGTTTGAAGGGTTTAATTTTTATATGAGCGGTCATTTGAAAGAATTAGAGAAATAAATTAATGAAAGGATGTGTGAGGATGGGGATAGAGGTTCGCTCACTTATTTTTGACAATTTATTGATTTATGAGACGAGGCAGAGGAAACAAAATTGGCTTGAAACATATTTTTGGATGGAAGATTTTACGCTAACGCATGGCATTTACAAAAATGGACCAGTTTTTTTCTCTGTTTCTGAAGAAAGCAGTGATGATGCATCCGCTCATTTTACTTATTATTTGCCTATTAATGAGCCTGTTCAGTTAACCGATGAAACACATTTTCGTTTTCAAAGAAAGCTGCATATTAAGAAAGCGCTTGTTTTGCGTCAGGCAGATGAAGAGTTGGATTTTCAAACAGCATATAAAAAATTAAAGGATTATGCCGTTAACCATCAGATTCTTTTGGAAAATACATATTATTGCGTGTTGCTAGAGGTGTATGATGATTATCTTATCGATTTATACGTGCCGATCAAAAAAATGGAGGAATAAATAATGGTTGTGGAAAACCACCGAATTGCATACCGGAATGTGGCCTCGAAAATTTATCAGTTTTATCCAGAAGAAATTCATGTTGCTATTACGGATTTTGATGAGATTCTGCGCAACCATGGTTATCACTCGAATGGAAATACGTTTTTTTGCCATTCTTAGTGATCCGACAGATGAAATCATGGTAGCGGAAATATTTCTCTCCATTGCCGAAGACCATTTTCAAGTACCAGAGGACGAAAACATCTTTTTTCGCAGTTATTTTTCCATTTATCCAATGATTATGACACGAATTGTGCAACATATAGAAGAACAATCGCAAGTGAAATATTGGGAATTAATCGAATACATGAACAATCACAATTTGAAGCAACGGACACCAGTATTTGTCGGCTTTAAAGCAACCAAGTCAGGAAAAATTTATGCGGAGATGAGTGTAGGGATAGAATCTCCTCTTTCTTAAATAATGGTATGTTGGTTCCGCAACTTTCATATTGATGTGCTGCCGGAATGTTTAATCAAACCAATACGCAACGGTTTGCTCAGCAGAAATTGCTTCATCTGCTTAATTTTTTTCGTAATACATTGACTTGTGAGTCAATATTTCTATATAATGGAATTGACTTATCAGTCAATCAGTGCGAAGCCGCCCAAGGAGGGAAAGCGATGAAAGTGGTAGATATTAAGAATTTGACCAAGACTTATAAAAAGAACCGGGGAATTATTGATCTTACATTTTCCATTGAAGAAGGGGAAATTTTCGGGTTTATCGGTCCGAACGGAGCGGGCAAGAGCACAACCATTCGAACATTGCTGAATTTTATTTATCCGACTAGCGGGAGTGCGACGATTTTCGGAAAAGATATCATCAAGCACTCAAAAGAAATAAGACAACATGTAGGCTATCTGCCGTCTGAAGTCCATTATTACGATGATATGAAGGTGATCGACTTATTAAAATACTCCGCTGGCTTTTACAAAAAATTTAATTCGAAGAGAATGAAAGAATTGGCGGAAAGGCTTGACTTGGATCTCCATAAAAAAATCGAAGATCTTTCATTTGGCAACCGGAAAAAGGTTGGCATTGTCCAAGCGCTGTTGCATGAACCAAAACTGCTTATATTGGATGAACCGACAGGCGGGCTCGATCCGTTGATGCAAAACACCTTTTTTGAACTTCTTGCAGAGGAAAGAAAGAAGGGAACAACGATCTTTTTCTCTTCCCATATTCTTTCGGAAGTGCAAAAGATGTGTGATCGGGTCGCCATCATTAAAGAAGGGAAGCTTGTTAAAGTAGAAACGATTGAAAACTTGACGAAAAAAAATTTGCGATATATCACGATTGCGTTTGAACAACAAGCGGAGCAAATTAATTTTGAGCTGGAAGGAATCGTGAAGAAAGAAGTAAACGGAAATGAGATGACGTTGCTTTACAGCGGGGATATCAAGGCGCTTCTAAATAGATTGAATGCCCTGCCGATGAAGGATTTATTAATTGAAGAGCCGACTCTTGAGGAAGTATTTATGCATTACTACGAGAAGGGCGGGGTGGACAATGATTTTTAAGAGAGAATTGAAACGGAATTTAAAATCATTGATTATTTGGAGCATCGTACTCAGCGGTCTTATTTTATTGACATTAAGTATTTATCCTCAGTTTGCCGAGCAGCAAAAAGAAATGACAAAACTGCTGGAGAGCTATCCAGAATCGATTAAAAAAGTGTTTGGAATGAATGAGCTGAATATGGGAGATTTGCTTGGTTTTTACGGTGTTGAAATCTATATGATGACCACCCTTTTAGGAAGCATCTACGCAGCAATTCTTGCCTCCAATATCCTTGCCAAGGAAGAGAATGAAAAAACGATTGAATTTTTGTTGTCAAAGCCTGTGTCAAGAAGCCGGATCGTAACAGAAAAACTTCTGGCCGTTTTGGTAAATATTTTGATCTTTAACGGGGTGTCGGCGGCAGCAAGCATCATTGGCTTTCAATTTGCCAAAGATCCGGATGTTCCGGCAGACACGTTTAGTTTGCTGATTGTCGCAACGATATTGCTTCATTTGACTTTTGGCGCTATTGCGTTCCTGTTGTCAGCGCTCATGAGAAAAACACGGAATATCCTTTCTATCTCACTGGGGGTTGTCTTGGCTGCCTACTTTATGAATGTGATGGCAGGGATATCGGAAGACTTAGAGTTCCTTAAATATTTCAGCCCGTTTAAATATGTGGACGCCGCCGCCATTATTAATGATAACGAGATTAAGCCTTTGTATATCTTTATCATGGCTGCGGTCATTTTGGTTAGTATATTCACGTCATATATGGTATATAGAAAGAAAGATATTGCAGTTTAATGAAATTAGAGGTGTTAACATTGTATCCAGCCTTTGAAAAGCAGCCACAAGAGAAAAAGGATCTGATCATCAAAGTGGCCATTGAGGAATTTGTGAAGAATGGTTATGAAAAAGCCTCCACAGATGTTATAACAAGGCGGGCGGGAATTTCCAAGGGGATTCTTTTCCATTATTTTAAGAGCAAAAAAAACTTATACCTTTATTTAGTGAATTATGTGAAAGACTTTCTGACAGAAATAGCAATGACAAAATTGAAAAAAATCCAATCTGACGATTTCTTTGAAAGGATTAAAGAAATCGTCCTGTTGAAACAAGAAATAATGATTCAGTATCTCCAAGAGACTCAGTTTATTACAGATGCCTTCCTTAATCCGCCTGTGGCAGTTAAAGCGGAAATGGAAAAAATCATTAAGGAATATTACGAAGCTTACCAGGAAGATTTTTTGCTAGAACATGTTTATATTAAAGAACTTATTCAAACGGAAAAACTTCGCGAGGATATTTCCGCGGATACCGTAATCCGCATGACCATGTGTATCGTTGACCAGCTGTCTAATAAGTATTTGGCTCTATATAAAATTAAGCAAATTGATATCATGGATACTACGGAGTTCATGTTAAGGGAATTGAATGAATATCTTAAAATTGTGAAATATGGGATTTATAAACCGGAATAGATTTTTTGCTTTCTTTTCCCGCGGCGGTCAGTTGCGGGATTTTTTGTGTATGAAATAGTCATGCGAAATTTTGAACATTTTCTCGACAAGCCTCTCTTCCTTGAAACAAATTAAGGAGAAAGGTGAAAATGAATCGGGAGGTTTTTGGTTCTTGAAAAATAACGTGCGTTCTATATCAGACTATCCTATCAGGCAAGGAAAAAAGGGATTCTTATGATATGTATTTATATTGGATTTGGAATATCACAAGCCGAATGCCGAACGGATGGGTGGGAATTTAGAAGGTCCTTAACAAAAGAAGAACGGCTTGGACAATGCCATTAAAGGCCGGAGCTCGTATGAAACATGAAGTTCGGAAGGTGGTGTCGATATGATAGACCCCGATTTTTTATTCAGAACTTCAAAAACACCAAAAAAGAAAAAATAATTCAATTTCTGAACTACACAGAGGGTCGCCCTCGCTTGATTTTCGAAGGGGAAATGGTCGTAAGTGGCAAAGCATACCCGTATTTGTCCAGTTTACACCACAGCCAAATGACAGGGTGATGGTAGTCAAGGGTGTTGTTGTAGAGAAAATTATTTAGAAAGGCGGAGAAAAAATGGAACGATTAGATGTTGCGTTTAAAACCGGCGCGGCTACTATTGGCGGTATGGTTGTTTTTTTCTTTGGCGGATGGATGATTCCTCTAAGAATATTAGTGTCGCTCTCTATCGTAGACTATGTGAGTGGATTAATCGCCGGGGCAGTCGAGAAAAAACTCAGTAGTAAAGTAGGATTCAAAATTGCTAAAAAGGTGATGATGTTTACGCTTGTAGCAACCGGAAATCTTGTTGATATTGCGATTGGAAAAGGCCACGTCTTTAGGGACGCGGTCATTTTCTTTTATATGGGGAATGAAATTTTGTCCATCTTAGAAAGTGCAGGGCGTATTGGCTTACCTATTCCGGAACAACTTCGTTCGGCAATTGAAATCTTAAAAGGAAAGGAGAAACGTCAACGATGAGAATTGTGCTGGATGCTGGTCACAGCGGACAAGATAGCGGAGCAGTCGGCAATGGGCTGAAGGAGAAAGACCTTACCCTCGCCATTATTAAACAAATCGGAAGGAGAAAGACCTTACCCTCGCCATTATTAAACAAATCGGCAGCATGTTAAGTGATTATGAAGGTATAGAAGTACATTACACTCGTACCGATGACCGATTCTTGGAATTATCCGAACGCGCGGAGCTCGCGAACAAATTGAAAGCAGACTACTTCATTTCCATACACATCAACGCTGGCGGCGGAACCGGATTCGAAAGCTATATCTACAGCGGCAACGTCAGCTCGGCAACAATCGCATATCAAAATGTAATTCACGCCGAGATCATGAAAGCAATCGGCAATGTCATTATGTAAAGTTTAAAGCTGTAAAACTCTGCATAAAAAAGTATATTATTTCTCATCAGATCGCAGTAAAGGAGTATGTGCTTCTAAATTATTTTTTATTTTCACTTCTGAGAATATGATATGTGTAAGGGTTGTTGCAAAAGTAGAAATGTCGTTAATAAATTCTTCAATTTCCTCTAATCGACTAACTGTCAGCATCACCATATAGCATGCTCGCCCGGCAATACGGTAACAAGATAGCGCTGTCGGATATTGTTCAATAAACTCTTTAAACCGTTTATGTTCTCCATTTTTAATCGTCACTTCAATAATACAATCTATTGTAAAACCTAGTTTTTTTCGATTCACCTGAATGGTGTATCCTTCAATCACTCCACTATCCTCTAATCTTTTTACTCTTTCGGTTACAGAGGGAGGAGACAAGTTAACTTTCCTTCCTAATTCTCTCATTGACAAACGGGAGTTTTTCTTTAACTCTGCAATAATCTTCAAATCAATCTCACCTATTTTCATTTGTAAACCATCCTTTCATTTTTGTTTCATATAAATGGTATTTTCAATAAATTTATTTTATATAAAATGCCAATACACTCTAAATTTTTTTAAAATGAAGGAAAAAAGAAAGGATGGGATCGATGGCTAGAATCTCTTTCTCTTTACATGGAGAAACACCATTTCAACGGTTGCTGGGGCATAATAGACAGATTATGGAATTGTGGAATCAGTTAGGGGATCTGCTTGGGGCAGATGGAACATTATCTGCTGAACTGAAAGAACAAGTGAGAAGGACATTGGCGCAAAAGAACGGTTGTGAATATTGTCAGGCAAAAGGGAAACCTGAACCTCATTTGTTTGATAAGAAAACTTCGCTGGCCGTAGGGTTTGCGGAAGTATTTTTAAAGCAAAGAGGTTCTAATGATTGCTAGTGGTATCCCGATGATCGTGACAGCACAAAAGAAAGTTAGTGCCCAGAAGGCTTTGGAGCAAAGTTGATTCCCTCACCTTATTCCTCCGCATTGGGGATATTGTGTCACTGTTTGTCCTGCCATTATTTTTCCTTCAATCTTCGATCTTTTGCTTCCATTATAACCTTGTTTTGGTGTACTGAACATGAAAAAAGAAGGCGGAGTGAGGCTCCGGCCTTCTTGACCACGTGACCACATTTTGACCACATATTTAATAGAAATCAATGATTTATAGATTGGGTAAGCTTTGAAATTGGCTTAAAATCAATGGTTAATAAACATAAGAATAATTTGATATAAATCAATAGATCATTCAGGGGATGATGGAAAATTACCCGGACATGTTTTTACTTTTGAACCAGACTCAAAAGATGAAACAATGATTGGAAAACATAACTCAGAGAACGTCACTATTAACTTATGGACGGCATGTTTTTGTTGTCTATCTTTAAAAAAGGCCTGAAACAGCGTTAACTGCGTGTCGTATAAATTATAGAGTTTTACTTAAAAACTGAGCTGCCGATGAGACAGCTCAGTTTTCTTTTTTTGTTGTCTTCGCTTTTTGATGGCTCCAACGAATGTTTTTTCTGTATCATGACAATGACGTTGGGCACAGGAGGACTTTCAATGTTGCTCAATCGCAACCATCGTTAAACAGCAAGTTGTTGTTAAGTGATGTTCTCCAGCAAATTTAAATTAGAAAAGAAACCAATATGTTAAGAAGCTTCTGCTGCTTAAATTTCAACAATGGTGATACATCCCGATTCATCCAGCAAAGCCAACTTGCGATAAAGGATATATGAAATCCAAAAGCTTTATATAACAAGATGATGAACGTTTAAAAAAATTTGTTTTATCACCCAAAAAAATGATGGCAAAATGTTCTGTTTTTTGTTTAAGTGTATATTTCAAATAAAAATACCCATCTATGAACATCTGCAAAAATGATATCGCTTTCAATTAGTTTAATTAGTTTAATATGAGGGGGAATGGAATTGATCAAAACATCTAATGGTGAAGAAATTTTTATTATTGATGCACACATTGCCTTATGGGATGGAAGCAAGGAGAATCAATTGAATATCCACGGAGAACAATTTATTAGTTGCTTTTATGATTATCACAAAAATCTAAGTCCGAAAGAATATTGGTGGCCTAAAAATGAGTTCGTAAAGTATTCTCCAGAAAAACTTGTGAATGACGTGTTTATTGAAGGATGTGTGGATATGGCGATTTTTCAGCCAGTTCTTCTTAAAGAGTTTTATAAAAATGGTTTTGGTAATTTTGAGGCAAATGAAGAACTTGCAAAAAAATACCCTAGTCGTTTTATTTGCAATGGAACATTCGATCCCCGGCATGGCGAACGGGGCTTAGAACAATTAGAAGAAAACAAAGAAAAATACAACTGGCAAGGGGTCAAGTTATATACAGCTGATTGGTACGGTAATTCAAAGGGCTATAAACTATCTGATGATTGGTCAAAAAGATATCTTGAAAAATGCCAAGAGCTGGGGATAAGAAACATTCACATTCATAAGGGGCCAACGATCACTCCTTTAAATCGGGATGCATTTGACGTAGCAGATGTTGATGATGCAGCAAGTTGTTTCCCTGAACTTAATTTTATTGTAGAACATGTTGGGCTTCCAAGATTAGAAGATTTTTGCTGGATTGCTACGCAAGAAAAAAATGTCTATGCAGGTTTGGCAGTTGCCATTGCTTTAATTCATACTCGGCCTCGTTATTTTGCTCAGATTATTAGTGAGTTGTTGTACTGGCTTGATGAAGACCGAATCATTTTTGGAAGTGATTATGCTATATGGGAACCGAAGTGGATCATTGAAAAGTTTCTTGAATTTGAGCTTCCAGAAGATATACAAGAAGAGACTGGAGTGACATTGGATTTGGAAGTGAAGAAAAAGATTTTAGCAGGAAATGTAGCGAGATTGTATAACATTGATATCGAAAAACAAAAAGAAAAGTTGAAAAATTGTAAATTATATAAATATACAGCATGACTGAAATGAGAGACTAACTCATTAAAAGGCCTTATCTAATCTATTGAAGGGGGAGGTGCATTGAAATTAATGGATAAAGAAAAGCAAGTGTATAGCATGCTGGAAAAAGTGTATGATCCTGAACTGGATCAGCCGTTAACAGAGTTGGGATTTATCGACCATATTGTAATTAAAGACAATCATGTCGAAGTAGTCATTCGTCTTCCAACTTATTGGTGTTCTCCTAACTTTGCATACATCATGGCTGAAGATATAAAGAAATATGTATCTGAGTTAGAATGGGTAAAAACGGTTCAAATTCATTTGCTGGATCATTGTACATCCGATGAAATTAGTCGCGGGGCATCGGCAGGAAAATCATTTAGCGAAGTCTTCGGCGCTTTATCTGACGGAGATCTTGAAGAATTGCGCAAAACATTTGATATAAAAGCTTACTATGCAAGGCAAGAGAAACTGATTAAATATCTTCTAAATAGGGGTATGACAAAGAAAGAGATCAATTCCTTATCTCTTCAAGAATTGAATGAACTGCCCCTACCCGAAGAAGGGAAGTTGTTAAGAGAAAAGTATTTGGAGAAGAAAAAAGTATTGAATCACTCAAGTACATTTGCCATAACAACTCCAGAAGGTAAACCATTGTCTGAAGAAGAGTTTTCAGATTACTTGCAAGGCGCCAAGCTGACACGGTTGAGCATGGAGTTTAATGCGCATTATTGCCGGGGATTGTTAGAGGCACGATATAATTTGTCTGCTGCTCATGAAGGCAGTTTGGCAAAATGATTCAATATTTTAACAGCGTCCAAATAATTTCATAAATATTATAAAAGGAAAGGTGATGTAAGATGAGTAAAAATGTTCTTATTATTACTGGCGATGCTGCTGAAGCATTAGAAGTGTTTTATCCTTATTATCGTTGTATTGAAGAAAATATTAATTGTACAATTGCCTCACCTGTTAAAAAGAAGCTCCAGACAGTTGTCCATGATTTTCTTCCTGAAATGGAGACTTTTACAGAAAAATGGGCATATCAAATCGAATCTCATGCATCAGTAGATGAGATTAATCCTGCCGACTATGATGGATTAATTATCCCAGGAGGGCGTGCGCCTGAATATATTCGTATGAATCCAAAAGTTCAGGAAATTGCGGCTCACTTTTTAAAAGAAAATAAACCTCTTGGGGTGATCTGTCATGGGCAATTAGTCTTAACAACTGTAAGAGAATATATCAAAGGAAGAGAGATGACAGCTTACACTGCTTGTAGACCAGAAGTGGAAGCAGCGGGCGCTATTTACGTGGAAAAAATGCTTCATGTGGATGGAAACATTGTATCAGGTCATGCCTGGCCAGATTTACCGGGATTTATGAGAGAATTCTTTAAATTGTTGAATGTAAGAGAAAAATCTTCTGTTTAAATCATAAAAAGGGCTGGTGTATCTGATGTACCCCGAATATCGGATACTTTAAGTTCGATATTCGGGATTTTTGTTTCATCATGAAAAATACGTTTATCATCGAAGCAAAGATGCAAGCGGGGGAGATCTATGAGGATTATTCTGAATGAAGTTCAAATGAGACAGTTAGAGAAATCATAAGAATGTCAAACATATGTCCAAGCGTTCGATTACTTGCCATTCACCATTCAGGATTTAGTTTAGGGCAGTCCCCAATTACTTGTCTAAAAAGCCAAGTCCAAATATGTTGTGCAATTGCCTTTGGAGAGACAATATGGACTTGAGGACTTGGTGCATGGCAGGTAAGTTCCAAATTTTCCTGTCGGTCGTCTCCCCGAACAACATTTGCCGATGCCCTTTTTCATTCACTCCCGTGGCGAGCAAATTATCCGGACTTAACGGTTTAAAGAATTCAATAACATTAACGATATATAAAATATAACAATTCCTTCTGTTGTTTTAGGGTTAATTCCTGTTAGCTCTTCGATTTTATTTAAACGGTAGTGCAGTGTATTAATATGGATATTCATTTTCTCTGCTGTTCTTTTGATCGATTGATTATTGTTGATATAGTGTTGTAAAGTTTCGATTAGAGTTTGGTCTTTTTCCATCATATGAATGGTTCGTTTCAAAAAATCCTTTTGCATCTCTGTTGGGATATCTTCCAAGATGATTTCTAATATGAGATCCTCATAAAAGACAATGCCTTTATTTTTTCGAGCTACCTTTAATGCTTTTTGTGCTTCTTTCAAAGACTTATTGATCATGTGTTTGCAAGCTGTTTTTCCAACACCAATAGCTAAAGTGCTTTTGTATCTGTTTTCGAATCTTTTTTTAAAATCGTTTAACTGGCTGTAAAAATAATTTTGGTTATAAGAAGCATCCATCTTTTTTAATATTAAAAAGCGCTCTTGCCCCCAGCGAACAATAAAATGTTTTTCTTTCCCGAATATAGAATAAAACAATTCTATGATTTCTTTTTGAATTCGATGAATGTCGTAATTATTTAATGTTTGTATCTCTAATTCCATGAGTGTGCAAACATGAGTGTCATACACAGGAATTCCTAACATAAACCCGCGCTCTAAAAAATCTTTATCCACCGATGAAGCGTTGATCCATTCATAAAGATACGATTCGATTCCCCTTATTTCCCATTCGTTTCTTTCGGTATAATACGCTTCTTGTATAATGAGTTCTGTCATTCTTCGAATTAAGTCCGCATAAGGCTCCACTTGTTTCGGTTCGCCAGTTATTCCGATAACTCCTATTACTTTCTTATTAAACATAATGGGCATATTGATTCCCGCTTTGACGCCTTTAAGCACTCGCGCTTTGACTTGATCAATGTAAAGCTTTTGTTTGGACTTAATAACAATCGTGGCACCTTCATGAAAAGAGCCGATTCGACTCTCGTCAGTGGAGGATGTGATGATTCCATTAATATCGACTAATATGATATCCTCTTTGACTACTTCCTGAACCTCTGAAATAATTTTAGCAGCTAGCTTTGGGGATAAATGCATCTCGTATTACCCACCTTTTTTGGTTAAAAAAACAATAAAAAAGGCATTTTTCGTATTTTAATTATATCATCATACATAGATAATATGACTCCCATTCTTTATAATAAAACGAAAATAATAAAAGCGAGGGGTTTTCATGATTGCTCCTGATGTGAAGCATCAATTAATAAATATTGTAGGGGAAGAGAATTTTGAAGATTCTGAAGTTGAAAGATTAGTATATTCATATGATGCTACTCCTAATTTTCAGGCGATTCCGGACGCGGTAATTTCACCAAGAAATACAGAAGAAGTATCTAAAATACTGCAATTGTGTAATGAATATAAAATACCAATTGTTCCGCGGGGATCGGGTACTAACTTATGTGCTGGTACTTGTCCTGTTGAAGGGGGGATTGTTCTTCTATTTAAACATATGAACAAAATTTTAGAGATCGATGAGGAAAACTTAACCGTTACTTGTCAACCAGGAGTTATTACACTTGATTTAATCAAAGCGGTGGAACAAAAAGGCTTGTTTTACCCTCCAGATCCAAGCTCAATGAAAATATCTACCATTGGAGGTAATATAAACGAAAATTCTGGCGGGTTAAGAGGACTTAAATATGGAGTAACGCGTGATTATGTATTGGCCCTTGAGGTAGTTCTTCCTAATGGAGAAGTTGTTCGAACAGGGGGGAAACTAGCTAAAGATGTGGCCGGGTATGATTTAACGCGATTATTTGTAGGTTCTGAAGGCACTTTAGGAGTGATTACAGAAGCAACATTGAAGCTTATCCCGCTGCCTGAGTCAAAAAAGACAATGCTTGCTTTATTTCAAGATTTAGAAGCTGCTGCGCGTTCCGTATCGAAAATTATTGCGAATAAAGTTATCCCGGCAACCTTAGAGTTTTTAGATCAGCCTACGTTGCAAGTAGTGGAGGACTATTCACAAATCGGCCTGCCAACAGATGTGCAAGCCGTATTACTTATTGAACAAGATGGAACTCCTGAAAATGTGAATAAAGATATGAAGATCATAGAAGAAATATGCAGAAGTGAAAATGCTGTATCTGTACAAATTGCCCAGTCTGAAGAAGAAGCCGAAGCTTTGCGAACAGCGAGACGCACCGCTTTGTCCGCTTTAGCCAGACTAGCACCAACTACCATTTTAGAAGATGCTACTGTTCCAAGATCAGAAATTGCCAAAATGGTCAAAGCCATTAATGAAATAGCCAAAAAATATAATGTAAAAATATGCACGTTTGGTCATGCGGGAGACGGGAACCTTCATCCTACATGCACGACAGATATTCGTAATAAAGATGAGATGGAACGGGTGGAAAAAGCTTTTGCCGAAATATTTGCAAAGGCCATTGAACTTGGAGGAACAATTACTGGAGAACATGGAGTAGGAGCCATGAAAGCGCCTTATTTAGAATGGAAACTAGGAAAACCTGGCATCGGTGTGATGAAGTCGATAAAAGATGCATTGGATCCCAACAATATTATGAATCCTGGAAAATTATTTGCAAAAGATACACGAAAACGTGTGGTGATATCAAAATGATGACGGAATCAGAAAAGCAAAATATCCAAAGAACATTCAAGGAACGCATGGACGAAGATGAGCTGCTAAATTGTATGAGATGCGGTTTTTGTTTGCCATCTTGCCCAACATACATTGTATCTGGGTATAAAGAAAGCCAATCACCAAGAGGAAGAATTTCTTTAATGAAGGCAGTATATGATGGGGTCATTCAACCAGATGATGAATTTGAGAAATCTTTAAACTTATGTTTAGGATGTCGCGCGTGTGAGCCGGTATGTCCGTCAGGAGTGAATTATGGACATTTATTAGAAGAAGCAAGAGACATAATAAACCAAAATAAAAAACATTCTTTACCTATGCGGGCAGTTCGAAATGTGGTTTTTAAACAACTATTTCCTAAAAAAAGTAATTTAATAAACATCACTAGCTTAGTTGGATTTTATCAAAGATCTGGACTTCAAAAAGTGGCACGTAAAATAGGATTCATGAAACTATTTCGCGATCACCTCAGGGAGATGGAAAAAATATTGCCTGATGTTCCTAAAAGAAAGGCATTGAAACAGCGATCTGAATATATACCGGCAAAAGGGGAGAAAAAAGCAACTGTTGCTTTCTTTACCGGATGTTTAATGGATACGTTGTTTCTCGAAACGAATAATGCCACGATTCAATTATTGCAAAAAGCTGGGTGTGAAATAGTTATTCCTCAAACACAAGCATGTTGCGGTGCTTTACATGGTCATAGTGGAGAAAAAGAACTAGCGAAAGAACTAGCAAAACAAAATATTGAAGCGTTTGAAAAAAGCAATGTCGAATTTATAATTACAAACGCTGGTGGGTGCGGCGCTTTCTTGATGGAATATGACCACTTATTAAAAGATGATCCGCAATGGGCAGAGCGCGCTAAAAAATTTGTTGCAAAAATCAAAGACATTACTGCAATTTTATTAGAGCTTGATTTTCACAAAAAATATCGTCTTTCTCTCCCAGATCAAATCGTAACATATCAAGATTCTTGTCATTTGAGAAACATCATGAAAACTTCGAAAGCCCCAAGAGAATTACTTCGTTCCATAAAAGGGGTAACATTTGTAGAAATGGAAAATGCTGATAGTTGCTGCGGGTCTGCAGGTATATATAACATTGTCGAACCACAAACATCCATGAAAATTTTAGATCATAAAATGGAAAAAATGAAGAAAACAAAAGCAACGACAGTAGTAACAGCAAATCCAGGATGTTTAATGCAAATGAAGCTTGGAATTGAAAGAGAAGGATTAAGGGATGTAAAAGCTGTTCATATCGCTGATCTATTGTTAGAAGCAACAAAATAACGAACAAGTACTAAAAACTTGAGGTTTTGTTGCTGGAATAATTTTAAACGTTTAATTGCCTTGTTTGGGAGGGTTATGTATGTGTAAAGCCTGTTTCTAAGAAACGGACTTGCTTGCGGTAGGAATCAGAGTCTAAACCGCTCTGGTTCTTTGCCTCTTCTCATCTTTTCGCAGTGTCTCAGAATACAAGATTTTGAGATTGAAAGCTTTCGTAAAAAAGAATGTTCCGACCGTGCATTGCGTTATTTCGGCCACCACTAAGATATCATTTTACGTTCGGCACAACAATATAGATTTTTTCCATGAAGGAAATAACTAAGATTTCTTTTATTCCAGACCTCATTTTCATCATTGGAGGATGTTGCTTGCAGACCCACTGCGGCTCATTCCCTTCTTAGGACAAGAACATTTTGTCATAACGTTATAGCCGATCGAATCATTCGATCGGCTTATGCGTATATTCCTATATCAACGACTCCTCTCATGGAATACATTTGTTAACATTCCGCTTCTGTGAAGAATCACAGCGAAAAGGGTGCTTATCATTTCACCGCGCAAACAAATTATGATTGTTCCGCTAAAAAATAAATCTTCTTCACTTTCTCTTTAAACTGTTCAACATGAACGAACCTTGCCTCTCGTAAAACTTCTTTTCCATCGACATATAAAATTAAAACAGGGGCGGTAAATATGGAAAGGTGACCTGCTATGTCCGGGACATTATCGGCGTTGACCAAGGCCATTTGAATCTTTGGAAATTCTGCCATGACTTTTTTCACTTTTGGCAGTAATGCATGGCAAACACTGCAATTTGTTTTTAAGATGTATAAAAATGCTAAATGATGATGGTTAACAAAATGATCAATTTCCTCTATGGAAAATAATTCATTCTTAATACTCAAGTTCATTTCGCCTCCTTCCATGCTGATCTTTAGCCAAGCGCTTTTTTCATTATACTATAAGAAGCCGCAAAAATTCTTGCACCTGCTTCTGAAGCCATTTGCTATGGTCTTGTTGAAAACAAGACAGGGGATGTGGCGGTTTAGTTTTTGCTATTCGATGAATGCATTCAGCCAGTAAAAGAGCAATGGGGGCAAAGCAGCCTTGTTGCTACAGATTTCACTGCTATTTACTACATGCACAATGATGCATCATTGTGAATTGTTGCTTTGCAATATTTAGTTGTATTGCACGCTATTTCAAGTATGATGGCTACATGAGAACAGCGAGAGGTGTTGACAAGATGGTATAAAATAGGGTATAGTGGCTGTATAATCAAATGTTTAAACATTTAAACGAAAAATAAAGAAGAAAGAGATGAAACGATGAGTGAGAAGACAATGGAATTGTTTCGCGCTTGCATTCCTTTGTTTCAGACGCTAAGCGATCCGCATCGCCAAGATATTATTTTGTTGCTCGCCGAACATGAAGCATTAACCGTAAACGAAATTACGGAGCATTCTAACTTATCGAGACCAGCGATTTCCCATCATTTAAAAATTTTGCGCGATGCCGGGCTTGTCACTGTCGAGCAAAAAGGAACGCAACGTTATTACTTGCTTTCATTAGAAAGTGCCATTCATCAATTAAAACAGCTCATTCAGTCGGTCGAAAATGAATGCCTTTAGCGAATGCTAAAGGTGATTTATTTGTTTTGAATGTTTAAATGTTTAAACTATTAGATATAGGAGGAATGGAAATGAAAAGAGAAACGGTTCTCATAACAGGGGCTTCGGGAGGAATTGGTTATGCATTTGCGGAACGGTTTGCCAAAGACGGCTACGATGTCGTGGCTGTTGCCCGCAGTGAAAAAAAGTTACACCAATTAAAGGAAATGTTGGAAGCAAAATATGGCATTCGCGTTTTTCTTTATGTAAAAGATTTGACGAAGCAAGAAGAAGTTGAGAGTTTGTATCATGAATTAAAACAGCAGCACATTGAAATCGATGTGCTCATCAATAATGCCGGCTTTGGTTTATACGGGGAATTTACGGAAACCAACTTAGCAGAAGAATTAAACATGATTGATTTGAATGTAAAAACATTGACCCATCTTACGAAACGGGCAGTAGTCGACATGGTTAAGCGGAACAAAGGGAAAATTTTGAATGTCGCTTCCACTGCTGCTTTCCAGCCGGGCCCGCTGATGGCAGTTTATTACGCGACAAAGGCGTACGTCCTTTCCTTTACAGAAGCATTGGCGAACGAATTAAAAGGAACGAACGTGACGGTTGCTGCACTTTGCCTTGGACCAACTGAAACAGAATTTTTTGAGCGTGCCAATTTGTTGCAATCGAAACTGCGCAAACTCGGTGTCATGGACGTCAAACAAGTCGTCGAAGCCGGTTATAACGGGCTGATAAAAAATAAGACCATCATTATTCCGGGATTCAAAAACCGTTTGCTTGCAGCGAGTGTCCGATTTTTGCCGCGGAAGGCGGTAACCGCAATCGTCAGACAAATACAAGAACGTGAGCAAACCAAAAGCGAAGGCAGTACTTATCATTGTTAAGGGTGTTTTTTTACGTTCTTTTGGTGAATGTTTCAATTGTTTTAATTTAGTTAGTTTGAAGTTTGTTCCTGATTTGCGTTTGATATTTTTTAAGGCGAAAACCGTTAAAAACCAGTCATCTTTTTTATTTTAAAGATGGCCGGTTCTTTGGAGGCTGTGGAATCAATGCTTCATATACTAAATGTTCTTTAAATTTGGCCAACTCCTTATAAAAGTGGAATAAAAACGTTAAATCAAGCGGCCCGTCGATTTCATAAACATCTTTTTCGCAAATTTCCAATTCATCTAATAATTTAAAATAAACTTATCATGATTATTTTTGCTCATTTCCAAACGAACGGCGGCTCCCCCATTTCCGCTCCTTCAATTCCTTTTCAATTTCTTGCAATAAATCGCGGGCGCTTTCTTCATGGATGGTTAAAATCCGCGTTTCGCGTTAGCGGAATTGCGTAACAGAAATCACTTTGTATCCTTTGAATCACGTATGTATATGGGCAGTAATAACATCCTCCAGTAAAACATAACATAAGCGTCCATCGTCAGAAGGCAATGAAATAAAGCAGTTCAAGACGGAAGGAACTTGGACGATCGCCAGCTTCTTTTGCATTTCTTCATTGTTTCGCTTATTGTCTTCAAGCAAGATCGCCAAATTTAAGCTTTTATTTAACAACATTGGAAACGGGCGATATGCATCGACTGCCATTGGGGTCAGCACTGGGAACACTTGTTCAGCGAAGTAGTTCTGCAAATATTGTGTTTGCTCGTCTGTCAGTTCATTCATGGAAAGCAGATAGATATTTTCTTCGTTTAGCATTGGCATCAACACATCATTATAAATTTGATATTGTGACTCGACGAGTTCGTGTACCTTCAGTGAAATCTTCGACAACTGTTGTTTCGGTGTCAAGCCTGCCTTATTTTCTGGTTTATTAAATCCCGCCTTTACTTGATCTTTCAAACCTGCAACACGAACCATAAAAAATTCGTCTAAATTAGAGCTGAAAATAGCCAGAAATTTTAATCGTTCAAGCAATGGATTGCGTTTATCAAACGCTTCTTGAAGCACACGTTCATTAAACGCTAACCAGCTTAGTTCACGGTTGTTATAATAGCGTGGGTTGTCCAATTCAGCTCGCTGCTCTGCCATCACATACTCCCCATTTTTTGTTCGTCGCGTGTAAACCAGTTTTGAAACGGCTTTATATATTGTTTGAAAAAGGTTTTATCAATGATGCCAGCAATCTGCGTATTTCCATGATATCATGTAAATTCATTTCATACTGATGAATGCCAGCAAGAGGATATTTTTTAATAACTGATGAATTTGCGCTAAATTTCGCGCGTTCCCGCCGATGGCAATAATCGGTATTTTCTTATTGCCCAGCCATGGCAGTGATTGAAATTGTTCTGTGATATAGAAAGAAAGTCGCCTTAATTCTTCTTTTGTTAGGATATGGCCTGCAATGAATGTTTGTTTTAATGATAATGTGCCAAATGGGAAGCTGTAATATTCAATGAGCTGGCGGTCTTTGTAATAGGTTAGTTCTGTGCTCCCTCCGCCAATATCGATCGTAATTCCTTCCGTAATGGGAGTGGAATTAACTACTGAAAGAAAGCCGTAGTAAGCTTCCTCGTATTCCGATAAAACACGGATTTGGAAATCAGTGGTTTCTTCTACTAGTTTTTTTATCTCTTCTTTGTTTTTTGCCTGGCGAATCGTCGCTGTTGCAACACATTTCACATGTTGAATTTGATGATGGCGAGTAATGTCTTGAAAACTTAACAGTGTCTCCAGCAGCACGCGAATTCCTTCTTCTGTTAAGACACAATCTTCTGTTAAATAATGCGGAGCCGCGCAACAGCCTTCACGTTCTCGATTTCTTTCAAACGACCGCTTTGATTGCGTTCATACATCACTAGTTTCATCGTAGTTGAACCGATGTCAATAATGCCGCACTTCTCCTTCATTTCATTCCATCCTTTATTTTATTTTAAAAATATTGTAAATGTTGCTTTATTATATCATATGCTTTCCTGAACCAATGTTCTTCCAAAAGCCGAAAAGAGGAGGGAATTCCTATGTACAAACATATTGTAAAACAAGGGGAAACCATCTTTTCCATTGCGACGGATTATCGCACTTCAGCGCAAGCGTTGTTAAATGCCAATCATTTGACTATGTCTTCTGTCCTCGTTCCCGGTCAGGAGATTGTGATTCCTCATCTTCCCGCAAAAGGTTCTATTCCATATACCATCCATATTTCTGTCAGCCGCCGGCAGTTAACATTAAAAAAGAACGGAAGCATTGTTCGTATATATCCGATTGCTGTTGGAAAAATGGTGACGGCAACACCGGTTGGCGACTTTGTCATCGTCAATCGCCAACCGAATCCTGGCGGGCCGTTTGGCGCTATATGGTTAAGTTTATCGAAAATCCATTATGGCATTCACGGCACAAATAATCCATCCTCCATTGGAAAATATGTATCAAAAGGATGCATCCGAATGCACAACAAAGATGTCTTAGAATTAGCTTCGCTTGTGCCAAACGGAACAGAAGTGTTCATCCGGCCATAATACCGAGAAAATAGGCAACAAGTAGTTATTGGAGAATGCCGGTCAAGAACTGCAACTTTATGCTGTGCCGGGTGGCAATGATGCGTCCTTGCTGGTATATAAAACAACCGGCCTAATT
This sequence comes from Parageobacillus thermoglucosidasius, assembly GCF_001295365.1. Classification (GTDB taxonomy): domain Bacteria; phylum Bacillota; class Bacilli; order Bacillales; family Anoxybacillaceae; genus Parageobacillus; species Parageobacillus thermoglucosidasius. The sequence goes on from NZ_CP012712.1 coordinate 2,209,538, forward strand.
AATAAACAGCGGAGGCTGATAGCTGTTTGTATCATAACATAGAAAAATAGCCATTCTTCAGTATGAAAGCAAGAAGGTAAGCACATATTAGATATCTTAATATGCTGCTTACCTTCATTTACATATCTTTTATAAAACTGCCTGTTAGTGAAATTTTGTGCGCAGCCCAGCTAAGTATGTGCTCAAAATGTGTTTCAAAGTTTCATCTGTGTCTAGATTCATATTGAATCCTTTCTTTAACTCTAGAGTGGCGAATCCATGCACAATACTGCGAAGGCCGCGCACAGTATGGAGGGCATTTTCGCGGTCAAGCCTGTATGGTTCCAAAACACGCAGCAAGAGAGCAACAATTTCGTTTCCGGCTGCTTGAATGTCTGAATCTAGAGGATCGGGGGCTCCCATGGTTGCTTCATAAAGTCCGGGGTGTTGCCGAACAAATGAAACATAGGCAACTCCTATAGAATGCAAAGCCTCATCACCGGATTTGCCAATAACCGCTTCCGCCAGTGTTTCCTTTAATTTGCGCAGCGCATAACAAGCTAGTTCCTTTTTCAAACCTGGCAATCCGTGCACATGGTTATACAACGACGGAGTGCGGATCTGTAATTTTTTAGCTAAGGAAGCGAGGGATAACTGTTCAAACCCTTCTTGATCAGCAAGTTCCGCTGCCGCCTTGAGAACAGACATTTTATCAAGGCCTTGCCTCATTGGTTTCCCCTTCTTTCTAATGATTTTTCTGCATCGTTGATGGCCTTGCTCATTGCCGCAACAGGATTCATTAACATAGGACCATGCCCTGAGGCTAACAAGGAAGGATTTAAATCTCTCAATTTTCGTGCGCTTTCTAACGCTATTTCTTTATTCCAAGTTCCGAATGCCGGAAATGGAAATAACGGCTTTACTTTGCCAGCAACTGCAATGCCTCCATGTGTTTGGAAGGCATCTCCAACAATTAAGGCGTGGCTCCGCATGTCTAAGAACGCCATTAGGCCAGGAGTATGTCCTGGGGCGAATATTGCTTTAAGCGACCCAATTCTGTCGCCATCGTTAAGTAAATGATCAGGCCTTGTTTGAAGAGATTTAGGTATGCTGCCGCGAATGGGCGTTTGCGGTTCAGAGGCTTCAAGTGTTCGATCACCCCGCAAAATTTTGGCGTCCCGTTTTGATATCATTACCTCTGCTTTAGGCAGCGCCTTTTTTAAATAATCCAGTGCCCCCACATGATCTTGATGAGCATGTGTTAATACAATGCGAGTGATAGGCTTACCTATTTTATTTGCTGTTTGTAATATTTTCTTGTGGCTGTAAGGAAGTGCGGCATCAATAAGGGTTAATTCATTTTCTTCTTCAACAAGATAACAGTTCACCGGAAAAAGAGACGGTAAAAATGTTAATTGATATATAAATCCATGTTGGCGAATGCGCACAAAAACTCCTCCCCGAAAAAACTAAGGATATTAATATATTAACTAATAATATTAGTCTTAGCAAGGGATTTTTTCAATTTTGTACCTGATTTTTTTTGATTTCAACCTTAAGCTACGCAAATTTTAATTGACAAAAATAGGGTCTGACCTTTTCTTTTTGACTTTGTTCGTGGAAAACGATTTAAAATGAATGGAAAGATCACCAAACCATAAAGAAATCCCCCCGCGTTTGCCAACAAACAGACTTGTCAGAGATGTTGCACCAGCTCTTTTTTCCTTAGACCGACGAAAGAAAGCATTGCTCGCCATCCCGTTAATAAGGATGCTTGCTGTTGATCGGGACGTAATGCTTAAAAATTTATCAGGCATGGGACGTGCCTTCACAGATGGATGAAGGCAGCCGTGCCAGATGAAGCGGGAAGCCCGCCATTTCTGGCAGTGATGCCGTTTGCAGCAGATCACCTAACGCAATCCATTTTTTTAGCATATGCCAATATTCAATGCTACAATATAGACAAACAACCGGAATGGACAGGTTGCCTGCTTTAAACACCGGCAATATTTCAAGCCTAATAGTCACTTCATTGTTATGGTGAAAAAATGGTAAACTATCACGGATGCACCACCGGCTCTTAAAATGCTGAGGAGGTGTTTTAACGTGAATAGCCGGCGGGAGGATGTCAAAGAAATGTGGAAGCGCTTTATTTTTGGCGATGAGCTGGATGAAAAGCTTTCCCCGATTGTCAAAGACTCATGGATTCGCTCTAAAAAATGGAAGGTAGATCCTTTCCGGCCGTATGGTTGTATAAAAACAATAGACATGGCGCAATACCAATACTTGATTGATTTATCAATACCGTTAATGGAAGGGCTTTATTCCATCGTAAAGGGATCGGGATTTTTAGTCATTCTTTGCAATGAAAAAGGGCAGTTACTAAAATCACTCGGCGATCCCGAAACACTGGAGATGGCAGCGCAAATCGGCTTTGTCGAGGGAGCCGATTGGAGTGAACAAACGATGGGGACCAATGCGATTGGCACGTCCATTGTGATCGATCAGCCTGTACAAATATTTGCGGAAGAACATTATTCGCAAATATGCCAATCATGGACTTGTTCCGCGGCCCCGATTCACGATTCCAATGGCAGCATCATCGGGGTGTTAAATGTATCCGGACCATATGAAAAAGTGCATCCTCACACGCTGGGGATGGTGGTTTCCGCGGTCAAAGCTATTGAGTATCAATTGAAATTAAATGAGAATGTGGAAAAAAATATGATGATGCAAAGGTTTCTGGAAGCGACAACCAATAATATGAAAGAAGGCATCCTCATTATTGACACAGAAGGGAACATTATAAAGGCGAACGATCAGCTGAAGAAACTGCTTTGCCTTGATCAGCCGCATCTCGAAGGAAAAAGAATCAACGAAATTTTGGCCAATCCATCGATTGCTTCCAATCGGCCTGTCTACCTGCAAAACAAGGAACTCCATTTAAAAGTGAAACCATCAAGAAACATCCGTCATGTTATGGTTGATAAAATTCCCATCTATAAAGACAACCATTGGATCGGTTCGATGATTATGCTGAAAGAAATTGAACAAGTGCGCCAATTTGTCAACCGGCTATCCGGAAACCAGGCAAAAATAACATTTGATGACATTATCGGAAAACATCCTTATTTTCTGCAAAAACTGAATGAAGCAAAACTCGCGGCAGCGACCGACTCCAACGTTTTGATCATGGGAGAAAGCGGAACGGGAAAAGAAATGCTCGCGCAAGCCATTCATAATGCAAGCAAGCGAAGAAACAAGCCGTTTATTGCCATCAATTGCGGCGGAATCCCTCGCGATCTTCTCGGCAGCGAGCTGTTTGGCTATGTGGAAGGCGCCTTTACTGGAGCGAAAAAAGGCGGAAGTGCGGGAAAATTTGAGCTTGCTGATGGCGGCACTCTCTTTTTGGATGAAATTGGCGAAATGTCTTTAGAAATGCAGGTCCTGCTTTTGCGTGTCATTCAGGAAAAAGAAGTGATGCGGATTGGCGGCCATAAAGTGATACCGGTGGATGTCCGCATTATTGCGGCGACGAATAAAAACCTCCGCGAAGAAGTGCAAAAAGGAAGTTTCAGGGAAGATCTGTTCTTTCGCCTTCATGTGATGCCGATCACCTTGCCTCCTTTGCGGGAAAGAAAAGAAGATATACCGCTTCTTGTCCATCATTTTATCAGCAAGCTTTGCCAAAAATTAAATAAGCCGTTTCCGGAAATCCGGCCAGACTTTTTCCAAGCACTCATGCAGTACGACTGGCCGGGGAATATCCGGGAATTGCAAAACATATTAGAAAGAACGTTAAACCAACATACGAACTCGATTTTAACCGCAAACGATTTGCCGGAAGAAATGTTTCAAATGTTTCCAAGTTTGAAGAAGAAAGAAGTGCCGGTGCATAGAGACGATATTAAAAAACAGTCCATCATTCAGGCATTACGTTTATGCAACGGGAATATTTCGAAAGCGGCTAAGCATTTAGGGATTTCCAGAAGCACTTTTTATCGGCAAATGCGAAAATTTAACATCGCTTATTAGCTTGGAGTAATATTGTTTCATTTTGTATCAAATTGTATCAATATGTAGCAACAAAGTGTTCCAAAATGGGACATTTTGTTGCTTTTTTTCTATAAAGCGGATGATCTCATAAAGAAAATTTTTAGCGGAATGAGAATGGTTTGCGGTAAATTCCACCATGCGCCCTGCTGCATTGGCACGTTTTTTGCTTTTTAAATATAAATGAAAACGCTTTATTTTAAAATAAAGGAGGAGAGCAAGTTGGTGATTTCGATTGACCATCTTATTTGGATGTATGAAACAATGTACAAAATCCGTTATTACGAGGATAAAATGGCAGAAGCTTATGCCGAAGGAAAAAACCCTGTCTTTAATATTGGCGCAGGACCTGTGCCGGGTGAAATGCACTTGGCAACAGGGCAGGAACCGGCTGCCGTCGGCATATGCGTTCATCTCAAGAAAGAAGACACGGTAACATCTCCGCATCGCCCGCACCATCATGCGATCGCAAAAGGGGTTGACCTGAACAGAATGACCGCCGAAATCTTTGGAAAAGTGACTGGACTTGGAAAAGGAAAAGGCGGGCATATGCACTTATTTGATCCAGATGTCAAATTTTCTTGCGGCGGAATTGTCGGAGCCGGCATACCCCATGCGCTTGGCGCAGCGCTCGCAGCAAAGAAAAAAGGAACCGATTGGGTGGCTGTCGCTTTTATCGGGGAAGGAGCGGCCAACCAAGGTGCTTTCCATGAATCTTTAAATATGGCGGCACTTTGGAACTTACCTTTGATTGTCGTGATTGAGAACAATCAATACGGAATTTCTGTCCCTAAATCGGCATCCACGTCCGTTCCGTCCAATGACATAAGAGCAGTCGCATATGGAATAAAAGGATATTATGTGAAAGATAATGACCCGATCGAAATGTACAATGTTTCCAAAGAAGCGGTGGAACGGGCGAGAAGGGGAGAAGGGCCATCCATCATTGAAATCGAAACTTACCGTTATTTAGGGCATTTCCAAGGAGATCCGGAAGTGTACCGCGATAAAAACGAAGTGACGTTGTTGAGGGAAAAAGACCCAATTGTCCGTATGCGCCAAATTTTAATAAAAGAACATGGAATAGAAGAACAGCGGCTGATTGCATTGGAAAATAAAGCGAAGCAGGAAGTCGACGCCGCTTATCAGTTTGCGCGCGAAAGCGATTATCCGGAACCGGCTGATGCGTTAAAAGATCTTTTTGTTTAAAACACGAGAGAAAGGGGTCATCGAAATGCAAAAAACAAAGCGTCGTTTATTAACAGGAAATAAAGCGATTGCCGAAGCGATCCGCCAAGAAATGGAACGAGATCCGAGCGTGTTTGTCATGGGAGAGGATGTCGGTGTATACGGAGGCATATTCGGGGCGACGGAAGGATTATTTCAACAATTCGGTCCTGAAAGGGTGATGGATACACCGATTTCCGAAACGGCATTTATTGGGGCGGCGATTGGCGCCGCTGCAGAAGGGATGCGGCCGATTGTTGAATTAATGTTCGTTGATTTCTTCGGCGTTTGCATGGACCAAATTTATAACCATATGGCCAAAATTCCATATATGTCGGGAGGACGGGTGAAGCTGCCGATCGTGTTAATGACCGCTGTTGGCGGGGGATACAGCGATGCCGCCCAGCATTCGCAAACATTATATGCCACTTTTGCCCATCTTCCGGGAATGAAAGTGGTAGCGCCATCCACTCCGTATGATTTGAAAGGAATGATGATTTCCGCCATCCGCGATGACAATCCAGTCGTCTTTATGTTTCATAAAACATTGCAAGGATTAGGCTGGATGGACCAACTGGACGCGTCCGTCGGACATGTTCCGGAAGAAGCATATACTGTGCCAATCGGCAAGGCGAAAGTGGTGAGAGAAGGGACGGATATTACGATTGTTGGCATCCAAATGACGACCCATCACGCTTTAGAAGCGGCGAAAAAGCTGGAACAGCACGGCGTGCAAGCAGAAGTCATCGATTTGCGTTCCCTCGTTCCTTTAGACCGCGAAACGATTCTTCAATCAATTAAAAAGACGCACCGTTTGCTTGTTGTCGATGAAGATTACTTATCATACGGCATGACGGCAGAAATCGCTGCGATTGCCGCTGAAGAAGGCTTATATGATTTGGATGCGCCTGTCAGAAGATTGGCCGTTCCGGATGTGCCAATTCCGTACAGCCGCCCGCTTGAACAATTTGTCTTGCCAAATGCCGACAAAATTTTTCACGAAGCAATGAAACTCGTCAACGAATAAAATCCATTTCCGACACAGGAGGTAGCCATGTTAATGGAAGTGAAATTGCCCCGACTATCCGATACGTATGATGAAAGTTTAATCACCTTCTGGCATGTTTCAGAAGGGGATGCCGTGGAAAAAGGCGATACGCTTGTGGAAGTGCAGACGGAAAAAGCCGTTTCAGAAATTGAGGCGCCGGAGTCAGGCATTGTCAAAGAAATCCGGAAAAAAAGAGGCGAAACCGCCGCGGTCGGGGAAGTATTAGCTGTTATTGAAACAGCCGCGGAAACGGCAGATTCCCCAGAGGAGCAGGAGAAAACAGAGCAGGAGATTCCTGAGGAAACAGCAGTTCAGGCTCAGGAAATTCCGGTTGAGAAAAAGGCGACGCCGCGTGTAAAAAAATTGGCCAAAGAACTTGGTGTGGACTGGCGCCTTGTCACCCCAACCGGGCCGGATGGCAAAGTCACGGAAGAAGATGTCCGAAATGCGGCAAAACAAAGTGAACACGAAAAACAGCCGAGCCGGTTTGTCAAAGCGGCGCCATCCGTGCGCAAATTTGCCCGCGAACACCATGTGAACCTTGATGAAGTGACCCCGACCGGGCCGAACGGAAGAATACTAAAAAGCGATGTCGAAGCAGTCATCGCCAAACGGAAATTAGCGCAAACAGAAGCGGAACAAAAAGCGGCAGCTGCCAAAGAAACAACACGGGATATCACGCAAAGCCAACGAAGAATCCCGCTTACCGGCATTCGAAAAGCGATAGCAAACGCCATGGTTCATTCGAAATCGGCAATCCCGCATGTAACTCATTTTGATGAGGCGAATGTAACAAAGCTTGTCTCCCATCGCCAAAGTGTGAAACCGTTTGCGGATGAAGAGGGAATTAAACTCACGTATTTAGCATATGCGGTCAAAGCGTTAACGGCGGTGCTGAAAAAATACCCGATGTTAAATGCCTCGTTGGATGAGGAACGAGAGGAAATTATTTTAAAGGATGAATACCATATCGGCTTTGCCGCTGATACGGATCGCGGCCTTGTTGTTCCGGTGATCAAACATGCGGATCAAAAATCGTTATTTCAAATCGCTAAAGAAATTCAAGAGCTTGCGGACAAAGCAAGAAATGGTTCCATCAAAGCGGATGAAATGACGGGATCCACGTGTACGATATCAAACATCGGATCAGCGAATGGTTCTTGGTTTACGCCGATCATCCACTATCCAGAATCATGTATTTTAGGGATCGGCAGAGTGGAGAAAAAACCTGTTGTCGTCGATGATTCGCTCGAAATCGCCCCGATGATGGCTTTATCGCTCAGCTATGATCACCGCTTGATCGACGGCGTTTTAGCGCAAAAAGCGTTAAATGAATTGAAAAAATATTTAAGCGAACCGGATTTGTTATTTGTCATATAAACACCGCTGTTGGGAAGATGGTTTTGCTGAAAAAGGGTGTTCCATCAATGTTGGAACACCCTCTTTTTGTTTTTCGCCTGGTGAAGCATTAGAATAATCGCTAAACGTAAGCCTATGACAGAAAGGCGTTAAACAATGTGATTGCCGGTTATTTGATTATATTAGAACAACTTATTTGGGAATTGCAATAGTTATTTTTTTAGTAAACGGTTACAAATAAAATTGTTGACATTTATTTTAATTTTTTCAGCGATATGTTGAAAAATAAATGAAAAAGACGTATGTTATATATCGCGGAGAATGTGAAAATCATCACAAAAATGGATGGAAGAGAAGGGATGAAGAAATGGAAGCAGTTCAAAAATGCAAAGAGTTAGCTTTAAAAAAGCGTTCTATTCTTGAGCGTTCTCTTATTCAATATATGGTGCGGGCTGCTTTGGCAGGGGTGTATATCGGATTTGCGCTTGTTCTGTGCTTCCGCGTAGGGGAATTTTTCCGTGAAGCGAATTCTCCGGCGACTTATTTGGTTAGCGGTATTTTTTTTGGAATCGCCTTAGTATTAATTATGTATGGTGAGGCTGAACTGTTTACCGGCAATACGATGTATTTTACAATTAGCACCTTGCAAAAAGAAACGTCGCTCAAAGATATGTTGCAAAATTGGCTTGCGTGCTACAGCGGCAACTTATTAGGCGCTGTGTTTTTTGCTTTTCTTATTTCGCAATCCGGCGTTTTTGATCATATTCCAAAAGAACATTTATTATTTGCTGTGACGGAGAAAAAAATGCATGCAACAATGATGCAGCTTTTTTTTAAAGGGATTCTCTGTAACTGGCTTGTTTGTTTAGCGATTTTTATTCCAATGCAGATGAAAGAGGATATGGCAAAAATATTTTCGATGATTCTTATTGTTTTTATCTTTTTTGCCTCTGGATATGAACACTCTATTGCCAATTTCGTCCTCTTTTCGATTGCATTAGCGGTTCCGCATCCAGAGACGATTAATTTAGCCGGCGTGGTGCATAACATTGTTCCTGTGACATTGGGCAATATTGTCGGCGGTGCTTTATTTATGGGAGCGTTGTATACGTATTTGGCATCGCGAAACGATGCCCAATTTTCCGAAAAACAATCTGTTGGCTATTTGTTTCATAATAAAAAGAAAATGCTGAATAAATGATGGAACGCATGCCCGGGATTTAGCCCTTTTATTTCCTGGCAAGATCTGTTATGAAACAGTTATTAATATTTCCCGTTGAAAAAAGGAATATGCATTGCGGCAAATCTTGATGATTGCAGAAAAATTTCTTTCCGTCCGGTGAAATGGAAGAACCAGCAGAAAACCAATCGTTTTTTGCTGGTTTTTTTTGCACAATTTTTCGGGATTTCATCTGCGTTGTCATTAAGTAAAATGTTTTCCATGCATGATCTTGCTTCTCTGACACACATTATAAATGTTCGGAAAAAGAACTTTTTTTCGGACGAACGGGAATTTGGAGAAGAGGAGTGTAGAGATCATGAATCGTTTGCGTCTGTTTTCTTTTGGACGTAATAGAGGAATGTGGGGCCAGCTGTCACGCTTAGCAGGACGCCGCCGAAACAACAACGCCATATGGACCATATTAAGTTTAGGATTGGGAATTGCCGCAACGGCCATTTTCGGCATGAGAAGAAGCGGCGCTCGGTATATGATGACAAAACCGATTCAGCGTGCGATGCGCAGCATCAACCAATTGATGAACCGGCAAACGAGAATGCCAAGCTTAGCGACGATGGAATTCTCCAACGAAATAACAGAAACGGCAAAAAACGCTTCCACTAACCAGCAGAAACAATAATTTGGCGCGGCCTGTCACCGCTATGTCTGTGCGTTTTTTATGTGTAGCCGTGCCATCCGACAGGAAAGACGTTTTCGTGCCGGGACACCGCTGAAATAGAACGCAACTAAACAAATTTATGGGAATAAAAGTAAAAATTAGAAAAATGATAGAAATCACGTAAGGAATAAACATAGATGGATTTTCGGAGTGCGTCCAAGCGGCGAATCCAGGATCAGATATGCACTCCGAAACCTTCTTTTGGATGTTGGATAAGAAAGCGAATATGGTTTCCATCGTTTTTGCTATTTTCTTCTTAAAAAATAAAGGGATATGCTTCTCTTCTGTTAAATGGACTGAATTTTGGAAATGAAGAAAAAGATGCGCAAGAGGACAAAGATTAGTCCCGCATCTTCACATTATTTGAATATTTTTTTTTAAATAATGAGAAAAATCCTAACTTGTTGGTCGTTAAATTTTCTGCGGCAGATTGGGATGTTTCGTTTTCTGGAGGCTTGTCGTGGATTTGGAAGGATCGGCTTGCCGGTTCTTCATGAAAGATTAGTTCTGCCGACTGAAGGGCGGCTGCTTGAATTTTTGGGCTAGGAGGGTTCTTTTTTGTCTGCACATTTTTTATCATAATGGAAGCATCAGCGTCTTTGCCAAGAGATAGCATGTTTGTTTTGCTGTTTTCTTCTGATTTATGATTTTCAGATTTTGTCATTTTAAGACTTTCATAGCCAAGTTTTTCTTCTTGGTGCATATCAGCATGATCTCCATGGACGATAGGAATTATATTTTCATGAATTTCTGTTTCCGTTTGTTCGGACGTGTTCTCATGTGCTTTCAATTGTCCGGATGGTTTTTCTTTCGCATGTTCCGATTGTTCCGCTGTCTCTGTTACTTTAGTGTCCAGCTCGGCCGTTGGTTCAGGCAGAGGAGGGACGGGGATCTGCGTGTCCGAAAGATCATTCGCGGTTGTGGATAGTGGCGTTAATGTTACTAGATTGGGGGATTTATCATCATCCTCTCCCGGCTGTTTATGGAGGAATGGTTGTTGGATGTTTTGGAGAGGCATAGTTTCAATCCGTACATTTTTTATCTGGTTGAATTTTTGGGGATATACGTTGAACATTTGCGGATAATTTTGCCCTTTCTTTCTGACCGGGGATACGATGATCGATTGCTGGGTTTCATCAATGAGTTCATGCAATTTGAGAAAACTGTTTGCAGGCAATGTTTCGGTTTCCGTATTTTTCTTTATCACTGGATTGGTTTGCAGAATTTCAATTTGGCTTTCTTCAACATGAGCAGTTTCATGTTGCGCTATTAATCGTTGTACTAATTGTGACAACATTTCTTTGATTTCGTTGATTTCTGCATTTGCCGATGAATCCTCTCGTTTTTGCTCCATTTTTTCCGTTAAATCGGAAAGTTGCTTCGATATTTTTTCTATTTCTTTCGCAAACAGGATGCTTTTTTCAAGAATAGATTCCATTTCAACTTGTTGATGCAAGACACGTTTTTGCAAAACCGCCAGATCCTTTTGTTTATCGCTGTCAAAATCTGATACGAGTTCTTCGATGGCATGGAATTTTTTTGTTAACGTGCGGACTTCTTTTTTCAAATCTTCTGTTTCCTGTTTTTGTGTTAAAAAAACTTTTTTCAGCTCTTCAAGCTCTTTGAAAATTTTATCACTGTTTTCTTTTAAAAACACATATTCTTTTTCCATCGTCTTGATCCTTTCTATCCAAGATGTGAATGATTGTAATTCTGATTGAAATGAAAGATACTCCTCCATAAGAGATCGTTGCGAAGAAAGTTCTCTTTCTAACGACCGTGTTTTTTCTTCCATCATCTCTTTTTCTTTTTCCAATTCCACTTGCCTTTGTTTTGAAACTGTAGCATTGTTTACTAAATATTTGATTTTTTCTTCAGTTGCTTCTACTTTTTTCTGAAAAACAAAATTTTCACTTCGTAACTTTTGGATTTCCTCACGCAATAAGCGATTTTTGTTTTTTGTCTCCTCTAATTCGGCTGAAAGGCGATGAATCTCACGATTTTGCGTTGAAATCATTTCTTCATAATGATGGCATTTCTCTTTCAGCTGGGTGTTTTCGGATGTTAATTGTTCCATTTGTTCTTTGAAATGGTTGAATTGTTGATCAGATTGAAATGAAGCAATCATTGTTTTATATTTTTCCAATTCCGATTTGAGATGGATAATTTTTTGCTCCAGCTGGATGTTTTTATGATCTTCGCTCACGACCTCACCACCTTTTTGGTGATTTTTAATAAAGAAAATGCCCATTCCTTAACAATTATATGCAAGATCCTCATAAAGATTGACAGAGAAGACCATTTGCGCATGCTGGGAAAATTGGGCGCTGGTACTATCACCCTTGTTAGCAAATTACATACTATAGAGTAGCCTGAAAAATGAATGAAAGGAAGGTTACTCAATGGCAATTAACTTAGAGCATTTTGACCAAAAATATAGTCCTGAGTGCATTCAAGTTTGCAAAGTATACGACTGGACAACAAACGTTGTGTCGCTCACACAAGATCTTACATTTACTTTCCCCACTGGTTCTCTTACTGGTGTCACCATTTCCCAAGTCAATTGTTCAGTAAGTCTTTTAGAATGTGTGGAAGATGGTCCGCGCCGTGATATCGAATGTATGGTAGGAGATCAACCCGTTACGTTGCAAGCTGTGACATTAAGCAAAACCATTCAAGTTATTTTAGAGGTAATTGGAACCAATACAGAGGGCGCACAAGTGACTGTATTAAGTACCCCAGTGATGATTACCACAAGTGAAGAAGTGATTCTTTGCGCACCAGAAGGCACAACAGTATGTTGCAATTCTACACAAAATGATTTTAACGTTTGCCGAGTAGGGGCGTTTACACAAAATGGAGATACCATTACTGCAACCATTTTACTAAGAATTTGTCAAAGTATTGTCGTCACATTTGAAGTCATTCTAGAAGTTGCAGCGCGCTTTTGCCAACCTCGCCCAGAAATTATTTGCGAGGAAGAATGCCCGGTGGATGTATTTCCGCCCCAATGTCCGTCGATATTTCCGGTTTAAACATAAGTTATTTAGCTTCCTGCCCATTTCAAAAAAGAGGGGATTCACTCCTCTTTTTTCCATACATATAAAGAAAAGGAGCATTTATTTTTACAAGGAGGTGCAAAACTGGTTACTAAAATCGTTGCTTGCCAGGATCGAGACGGAAAACCTCCGCCGGGCAGACGCTTGGCTGAACAGCGAACCGCCGGTTGTCTTTTGCAGCAATGTGTTTGCTTTGCGCTTTATCGATTTTAGTAACCGAGAGAAAAAATGACGGATTCCATTTTCGAAATAGAACATAAAATTCGCGCGTTAGAACGGGAAATACAAGAAATAAAAGAAAGATGGAAGGAAATAAAAAGTGTCAAAGAACAAGAAAGAAAGGGAGTCGATCATGCGAATATCAGCGCCATTGCCTATTTTACGTATTCGTTTTTATTGCCGAAAGGCGACGAGCAAAAGGGGGTTGTCATCGGCAGCTTTGTGATTCACAATATTGGTTCGGCTGCTCTTGAAACTCCCGTTATATGCTTGAAAGTGACGCCAAAAGAATGTGCGGTGTTATCCGCCAAGCTTGGAGAGGATGTCCAATATGACCGCCGCCTGAATCCATTGGTGATGGAACCGTGGCAATATATTGATGAAAATATGAAGAAAATGGTAGAGGAGAGAGGAGAATTTTGGATAAAGCCTGTCCGCGTTTCACAAATTGAACCTGGACAGAAATTGGCTTTTTCCAATTTCCAGCTTAAATTTGATATTAGCAGAGTGCAAACATCTTATAAAATGGAGGGGTTTTTTTATTGTAAACAGCTGCAAAACGGGATCCGGGCCTTGAACAATATTGTGATTCATGTGTGACTAAAATGATATATCGATGTTTCGTAATTAGGCTGACTCAATATCTATTCTCCCCTGCTTGAGTCAGCCTTTGTTTATTTATGTTTCTCGGATGACAAGGGCATTTAATGCGCGGGTTTCTGCCGTGATCGTCGTTACACCAGCTAAAATTCCTCCATTCGTTTCGATCACGATACGGTACACGTGTGTTCCAACACCTGGTGTGTCTACCCAAGTAAGATTCGGGAATAAAGAGGTGGTGGAAGCAGCACCTAAAATAGGGATTAATGGTTCAATGTCAAGCGATGCAAGTGGTGTAAACGCTCCTCCGTTTGTCGAACGTTCTAAACGATAAGTAATCCCTGTTACACCAATGCCAGCACCAAGTACGGCCACTGCGAGTGATAGTTCAACTACGGAATCTAATTTTACTTGATCTCCGCTAAGCGTAGTGATTGGTTCAAGAGTAAGCACGGGAGTAGTGGTAACGGTTCCTGCTACGATGGGAACGGGCAAATCGGTTGTTGATTGGGTAAAAAACAATTGTGGAAATAAGCCACCATTACATAAGCAAGCCATTGTATATCGCTTCCTTTCCGAATAATTTATGCTTTCGCATCTATTGTAGTAAATGATAAATATAAGAAGAATGTGTCGGATAAACGACCATTGTTTCACCTATTTTTGAATCCTGCAATAGTCAAGTCTTCTTTGGATTGTATTATTGGGAATGGTATGAAAAAGTTTTTATTCCTTTCATCAAAGTTAATTGGATAAAGAGGGATGTTAACACATTAGGAGGAAGCCGTTTTTCTAAATGTCCTTGATGATGCTTAGCAAATGCGTGACAAACAATTTATTTTTATAATGTTAACAACAGGAATATGATAGGATTGTAATAATCACTTTATTAGGAGGCGGTAAAATGAAGTTTTTGTACATTCTTTTAGCCTTGTTGGGCGGAATGATGGCGGGAATTCAGGCGCCTATCAACGGAAGCTTAGGGAAAAAAATCGGCAGCGTTGAAGGAGCATTTACTTCCTTTTTTGTCGGAACGCTTTTTTTAGCCTTTTTGGTCCTGTTTTTTGGAAAGGGGCAAATCACCCATGTGTTTCAAGTGCCGAAATGGAATTTGCTTGGCGGCTTGTTAGGGGCTTTTTTTGTGACGTTTGTCATTCTTTCTGTGCCGAACGTAGGGGCGGCTTTAACGATTTTCGCGGCAATTATTGGCCAAATCGCCATAAGTATTATCATTGATCATTTTGGTTTGTTTGGCGCACAAAAAATCCCAATGAATGTCAACCGTTTGCTGGGCTTGGTGTTTATGTTGGTTGCCCTGTTCTTTATTTACCGGGGCAGTGTTTCTTCGTCATAAAACAGAAGGGTTTTCGCGTGCATGATCGTATAGAAAATAATATGGTGTAAGGAAGGAATTAACATTGTAAGGTAGCGGAAGATCATTCAGAGTGGAAGAAAAAAAGCGGCGATCTTCTTAGGCCAAAGAGGGTGATGGTGCTGAATAACAGTTGGAATGCTTTTATTTACAAATGCTGGGCGCCTGTTTATGATTTCTTTTTCAATCGAGGTTTATTTTATTCAGCAAGAAAAAGGGTATTTGCGCAAGTGAATGTGGCAGAGGGAAGCAGGGTGCTTTTTGTCGGTGTGGGCACTGGGGCAGATTTAGCGTTTTTTCCGTTAGATCGGCTCAAGGTTGTTGCGGTGGATTACTCTATCGACATGCTGAAAAAAGCAAAAGGAAAATATCCCCATATTGAATTGATGCAAATGGATGCCCAATCTTTATCTTTTCCGGCTTGTTCGTTTGATCTGATTGTTGCGAGTTTAATTGTCAGTGTTGTGCCAAATCCGGAAAAAGCGATATTAGAGATGGCAAGGGTAGTAAAAAAAGGAGGAACCATCATTATATTCGACAAATTTGCGCCTAGACACCAAAAACTTTCCGTCGTAAAAAAAATCATTCGCCCTGTCATAAAGCTGTTGGGGACGGACATAGGCATTTCATTTGCAAAGGTTTATAAAGCAGTCAAACATGAATGCTGCGTCATTGAAGATTCCGATGTAATGATGCGCGGCATGTATCGAAAGATTGTATTGAAAAAAATCACCGGCTGTACATAGCAAAGGTTAAACTTATGCAATACAATAATGATAAGAGAGGGTTGGAGAAGCGGCCGCTAACATGAAATTGTGCGCCTGTTTCTGTCGTGGCTGCGCTTGCGCTTTGGTGCCTTCAGAAGTGGCGGTTCATGCATAAAGGCGGCCCTCGCTAAATTTGGAAAATAGCATGGAAAGGATTGCCGGTAAGAAAGTATTTTGTTGATGTATTTGCGAGAAAATGCAATTCGGCATTTTGGGAATTTCAGCAAAAGTAGCGGAGAGATTCAGAGATGGCCACTTTTTTAAATTGTGTATAAAATATTAAGAAAATAATTTTTGTTTTAAATAGAGTTACAATTTTCGATCCGCCGAGAATGTTTCCCGTATGAAGGAAGAAGAAAAAATGAAAGAATTATCGGCTGCGCACCCATCTGAAGTCCGGGAATATATGCGCAGAAATGAGTGGAGAAAGCCGGCATCCGGTTTTGCGAATGGCTTTACTCAAGCGAATTAAGTCATTTTAACATAATGGGTAGATATTGTTTGATTTTCTTTAAATAAAATGTAATAATTTTTGTTACAGAAGATGAGCTATCTATCGTTGCCCATCTTTTTTGTAATTTTTTATTAAACACTTTAAGTGGTGGTGAATTCGATGGATAGAGTAGAAGTTGGGGATTGGGTAAAAGGAAAAACCAGAAACGGTGAATTGATATACGGTTATATTGAAACAGCAAATCCGCTGCAAGAAACGGTCAAAATAAAAGTGATGGACTCTGATAATAAAGAAATCATTGGCAAGACTGTTGAAACGCTAAAGCATTGGGTGAAAAGACTCCCTATATCGACCTTTGAGGATGAGGAACAGATTAAAGCGTTAATTGATCTTGCTTTGCAAACTAAAGATGAAAGCTGGTTTATGGAACTGTCAACCAAATTAAAAGAGATAAAGCAAGTTGCGCAAGATGGTAAAAAAAAGAATGACAATCCCCCTTCTTTTAAAGCAGACAGGGAGCATACGGCATGAGAGGCTGAAGGCTGGAAAAGTCCATAGCGCCACGTAATTCAGCTAAACATGTGGAAGGCGGAAATGATCGGTGAACACTGAATGTTACTGTTGAAAATCTTTAGAGAATCACGTTTTGTTTGTGGCTTCCGCTGGCGCTGTCGATGGGACGAAACTTTCCGGCTCGATTTGAGGAAGGGGAACATCTCCGGCAGCTGCCGGAATTGAAAACGTTGCGGCGAAGGAACCGTCCGGGCGAAGGCAATTTGTCAATGGTTCCGCCCTGTTTGGGCAGCTGAAAAAGATCGGTTTGAATTTCAAGGTTGAGGAGAAGAAAGCGACGCTTACAGGAAGCTGCGCCGCTTCTTGCAAAGCATTCCGTGCCGCGGCATTTTGAAGCACACCGCACTGGATGGATTGGAAACTGGGTTCCATAACCATGCTGATTTTTTTCGAAAAATGCATATATGATTCTTTTCTGGCGATGAATGAAGGGGCTGAATCCCAAACGTTTGGGAGCAGCCCCTTATTTGTTTGGAAAACATCTTCGTGAGCTCTTTCGGTGCGAAGGGGGCGGCTAACTCTCTTTGGCACGAAATGGCGCATGTGGTGGCTTACTGTCAAACTTTTTTAGAAAAATATTCATATAACGTTCAAAAACAGAATGAGTCTATGCCCTTTTATTTTCTTACACTAAAATTTGTCGGCGTTGCATACGGTCATCAGGCTCAAAATTATCATTGTGATATATGTAACAAACAAAATATTTATTTCTTTATATAATTTTACAAAAAGGGTGTAGAACGATGAGCAATATGAAATGGTTTCCATCTCGGTTTAATGCAATTTCACAAACAGAAAGCGGGGAACTCATTCTTTACAATAGTTACACAGGCGCGATCGTTGTCGTAACGGCGGAAGAGAAAAAAGATGTGTTGCAAGCATTAAAGCGGAGCGGCATCGATCGAGAATTATCGCCTGTCGAAAAAACGCTTGCCGAATGCGGGTTTCTTGTTCCAGAGCATGCAAACGAGGAAAAGCGCGCCCAATTTTTGCATCAAACTTTACATCGAACGGATGCGATGCACCTGATTGTGCTTCCGACAGAAGCATGTAATTTTCGCTGTACATATTGTTATCAAGACTTTTCGCGTGGAAAGATGAGCCGCAATGTTGTGAATGGGTTAAAACATTTTTTGAAAAATAAAATTCCAAGACTGGAGCATCTTACTGTCAGCTGGTTTGGTGGAGAACCGTTATTAGCGTATGACGTTATCGAAGAATTAAGCGAGGCGATCGTTGAATGGACCGACCGTCATGGCGTAACCTATCAAGCGGAAATGTCGACGAACGGCTATTTTTTATCGAAACAAACATTGCAAAATTTATTGAAATATAAAGTGAACCGCTTCATGGTGACACTGGACGGAAGCAAAGACGTGCATGATGCGCGCCGGGCTCTTGCGAATCAAGGATCAACGTATGAGACGATCATCCATCATTTGCTTGATATACAGACATTAGATGATTCTTTTGAAATTTACATTCGCATTAATTTTGATGAAGACAATCTTGCCCACATTCCGCGCTTTTTAGAAGAGCTGGCCGGTTATTTTGCAGGAGACTCGCGCTTTCAAATTTTTTGTCGCCCTGTTGGCAAATGGGGCGGCGCGAACGATGAAAATTTGCCGATATGCGACCATCGCACCGCAGAGACAAAAATATGGGAGTTTACGGAATTTGGCATTCATCGTGGGTTAAATATGAGTTCGATCATTGAATCAATGTTAATGCCAACTGGGGCAGTTTGTTATGCAGCTAAGCCGCATTCGTTTGTCATTGGCGCCAATGGCCAACTGTATAAATGTACTTGTTTCCTTCATGAGGAATATAACCATGTTGGACGGCTTCATGACGATGGGACAATGGAAGTGGATTTCGATAAATTAGCCTTATGGGTCACGTCAGGAGAAGAACAAGATGGACATTGCCAAGCTTGCTTTTTCCGTCCGGCATGTCAAGGGAATCATTGCCCAATGTACCGCATACGTAAAAGTCAGCGTCCTTGCCCTTATGAAAAGCGAAAAATTAAACAAGTGTTGCGCTTAATTCATGCCCAACAATCAAAAACAAAGCAACAGTGACGCGCTGATTGGGGCCAAACGTTTTAATGATTGGCGAGAGCAACTAACAAAAACATTTCCCAACAATGGGAGGAGGTGAATGATATGCGGATTTTGCGTCCTGCTGTTTCTCCAGTCACAGCGTCTAACTCAGGCAGACTTTCTAAATCTGTTCCGGGCAATTTAAATTAGTATGGTTTTTATTTGCTTTCCCCAGAAAACGGGGGTGCCAATTTGTCTTTTTCCAAAAGGAGCGCGTATCATTTCTCTTTTGTTAAAAGGAAAGAGGGGCTGTTCCAAAACGTTCGGGAGCAGCCCCTTCATTATTTGCTGCAGCCTTTTACCATCGTTTAAGTATGAAGCGGACGATTCCTATTCCATCGATGAGAAGCGGGAAGGATTTCTTGGGGCTAAAAAATTCTCATTAGCACACTATTTTCTCATTAGCTCCTTCTGATCACCAAGATTGTGTAAGAACCACTTATAGATCCTTTTAAAAAATCATGCAATGGCAATACTAATGTTTTTATATTTTTAAATATTTTTTATATTGACTTAATTCAGAAAATTTTGTATAGTTCTATATAGAAACTGGAGTTTCTAATATGAACAAATAAAGGGGAGGTGGCCCGAATATACCGGTTGCAATATTTTTTTTTATGAAAAATGAAAACGTTTGCAGGTATGGGTGCTTAGATTTCAACATGAATGATGAGTTTTATCAGTAAAAGTGTTGAAATGACAACGGATTTTGCAAACCATTTTTAGGAGGGAGAACAATGGCTGTTACCCTGCAAAAAGGGGCGCAAAGGAAAGCGCTCAAATTAAGGGAGCTTGTAGAGCTCAGAGATAGGCTAACCGAGGAAACTGGGCATTACTACGGAATCAAGCAGCTTAAACTTAAAAATAGCGATCCGGTAAAATATGAGCGGTTTTATTCGAGAATACACGCAGCTGTTTTGGCGGCCCGGGAAGTAGCCAGATACGTCACGGCGTCGCCGGGGTCGCGAGAAATGGGAGAATCGCTATGGACACTTACAACCCCTGAGGGTGACACATTGGCGATTTCACTTGGTTTTTTCAGTCATCTTAACTCAAGCAGGGTCGCAATACGGTTTATGGCGGAAAATGACTATGATGAAAACCCTGGGATTAACGATGGCGATGTTTTTGTTACAGACGACGGAAAAACAGGCGGTGCTCCGCACCCGGGGGATACGTATACCTATGTTCCAATTGTAGTCGAGGGTGAAATCGTAGGCTGGGCCATGTCAGTCAACCATATCATGGAGGCCGGGGCTCCAGTTGCGGGAAGCTGGCCAGGTTTTGCAGTAGATACATTTATGGATGGTTTTGTCGTTCCGCCAATGAAAACTGGCGAAAACTTACGGCAGTTCACGTGGTGGGAACAACTCTGGAAACAACGAACTCGAGCAGGAACTTTAAATAACTTAGATGATAAGATGCGATTGGCCGGTTGTGCCATGATTCATAAAGCTGTTCATGAAATTATTGAAGAATTTGGGCTTGATTATTACAAACAGGCGATCCGTGAAATCATCGAGGAGAGTCGTTTGCAGATTTTGCAAAACATCCGCACACTGATGGTTCCAGGCCGGTACACAAGCGTTGCGTTCCGCGCAGTAAAATACAAGGGCCTCCAAAAGATTTGGGCTCATGCGGATAAAGATACGCTTATTCATATCCGGCAGCGGCTGGAAGTGGACGAAAAAGGCGGCGTAATGGCAGACTTTGCAGGCTCATCGAGATGGGATTACCATGCATTCAATGGTTATCCGGGTGGCGCAGATGTTGCATTTTATCTGGCAATGATTAATCAATTCGCCCATAATACTAAACCTACCGGAGCCATTGCTTACGTAGCTAAAGCACATTATCCTGAAGGATCAATTTATAATCCGGAAAATTCATTTGTCAGCTTTTCAAATATTTGGGCACAGGCCATGGCGATGAACGCATTAGGATTTAACGCGGTTAACCGTGCCTTGTTCGCACGCGGCTATCTGGAAGAGGCGTTTACAGCCGACGGCAACTGGGAAGGCATTCAGGGGGCTGGTGTCCTTGAAGATGGCACCCCTTACGGATTTACAAACTTTGAATCCGTCGGAGGCGCAGCGATGGGTGCTTTCTGCTTCCGGGACGGCCAGCCGGTTGCTTGGGCGGAATGGACGCAGCTGCCAAACATCGGAAATGCAGAAGAATTTGAATATTTAATTCCGCCTTTTTATTACATTGGACGAAAATTGTTGCCGGGCTTTTGCGGACACGGCAAATACAGGGGAGGCATTGGCGATTCTTCGGTGCATTGGATAAAGAATCCTGGAAAGCAACTCGGCATCAGCCGAGGAGGGTCACAGGTCGCAGCCACGACGTTTGTCGCACTTGGCATGAATGGCGGTTATCCGGCTCCAAGTGCTTTTCATGTCTCGGCCCGCGGGACAAATACAAACGATTTAATCAAACAGGGGATTGCTCTTCCGAGAGACGCGTCAGAAGTGCTTGAATATGCGGCAAAAGGCGTATTGAAGGCCGAAAATTTGGATGTATGGAAATTTGATATGCCGGAACAAAGTTTCCAAGATGGGGATCTGTTAGCTGATGCCGCTGGGGCATCCGGGGGATGGGGAGATCCAATCGAGCGCGATCCTCGTTCCGTATTAGAAGATGTAGTATATGGCTGGGTCGATCGGGAATTCGCTCAGGGATTGTACGGCGTTGTCTTGAAAGAAAATGCCTCGGATTCACTTGAAGTGGATGAAGAAGCAACGCAAAACCTCCGCCGGAAAATGCGTGAAGAAAGACGGCAATTTGCAAAACCGGCCTTTGAATGGTGGCAAGAAGAACGAAAGCGGGTCGCGAACGGAGACTTTATTGATGCTGTTCGTAATATGTACGAAAGTTCAATAAGTTTCCAAAGTTTCCGGGATGAAATGATTAATTTCTGGCAATTGCCAAATGACTTTTCTTGGTGAGGAGTGATCTTCGAATGTCTGCGTCCATTGATAAGGACCTAATTCGTCAACTGTTGGACGGCACGATCAGCGACGAAGACGTACAACGGCTGCAAAGAATGCCAAACAAGGATGCCGACCGGTTTTGGACCTATTTGGAAGTTTTGCAAGAGCGTGTTCCTTGGGATGACAAGATTCTCATGCGGTTAAACGATCATCTCTATATTGTAAGAGACAAATCGGGAAACCGGATTGTAAAGTGTGACTGCGGGCATGAATTTGGCGATTATCGTATCAACTGGAAACTGAAAAGCCTTGTTCGGGTGCGTAAGACCCTTGATGAATTCAAGCAGGTATATTTCCCTGAACCGGCTTGCCCGGAGCCTGGTTGGCAAGAAATTCGAGAATTTTTCTGTCCTAATTGTGTGGCTCAATTAGCCGTGGAAGTCGTACCTCCAGGATACCCGGTTGTGTTCGAAATGCTTCCGGATTTAGACAGATTCTACAGAGAATTTTTAGGCAAACCGCTCGAAGATGAGTCTCCGAATTGGTTTGAGGATCGATCTCAAGAACTTTTAGAAGAATGGGGACAAAAAGTTAAGTAGATAAAGAGGAGGTAGACGATCGTGAAGGTTGAAGAGATTGATCAAGGTTACATTTTAGCCCTCGATGCGGGAGGGACAATGACCGACACCATCTTAGTAACACCGGATGGATCCTTTACAGTCGGGAAATCCCTAACGAATCGGGAAGATGAGAAATCGAGCTATTTAGAGTCTGTTGGGGACGCGGCAAGCTATCTTGGGTTAACTTCTTCCGATGTTCATAGCCGGACTTCTGTGTCCATTTATGCAGGTACTGGCATGCTGAATACTATTATAACAGGCACAGGAGCTAATGTTGGCCTGCTTGTAACCAGAGGGTTCGAACATATCACAGTGATAGAAGGCGGCCTGACTTGGCTTGGGGAGAGTCAAGCGGAGATTTTGCACTCACAATTGCGCCGTCATACGGCTCCATTGGTTGACAGCCGAAATGTCATTGGGGTAAGTGAGCGGATCGCTGGTCCTACCTATCTCACAGCAGAAGCCAAGTCAGGGGAAGTATTGATTCCTCTTAATGAGAAGGAAGTAGAAGAGGCTGTCAAAACGCTCCTTAAAAACAAAGTCGAAGTTATTGGGATTATGTTTTTGAATTCTTATGTTGATCCTAGACATGAACTCAAAGCTAAGGAAATTGCCGAACGAGTGATTCAAGAGCACGGTGCTGACGTGCCGGTCGTTTGCTCTGCGGAAGTGGCCCCTGTCATGAAAGAAAACAATCGCGTCAAAAGCTTGCTGTTCCAGGCATACGCAGCGGAGAAAACCCGAGACCAACTAAGACAAGTAGAGCAATCCGCCCAAAAAGAAGGGTATAAGGCATCCTTGCAAACGCTTCTCTCTTACGGTGGTGCCGTAACCATTCACTATTCGCGTCTGTACGAAACTGTACTTTCCGGTCCAATCGGGGGTCTTACTGGTGCACAGCAGGTTGCAAAGATTACAGGCCGGAAAAATATCGTAACTGCGGATCTTGGCGGCACTAGTTTTGACGTAGGATTGGTTGTGGACGGCCTGATCGGTATCCGCAAAGATGCTGATTTTGCGCGGCATCGCTTAGCATTGCCAATGGTTGCATTAGATTCTGTCGGTTCCGGAGCGGGATCGGTCGTTCGTGTTGACGAATATCGCCGGATGCATATTGGACCGAAAAGCGCTGGGTATCGCGTTGGACTTTGCTATCAGTATCCTGAGTTAACCATTACTGATATCAACGTCGCGCTTGGTTATGTTGATCCTAATTATTTCTTGGGCGGCAAGGTCAAATTGGATCGGGAAAAAGCGCTTGCCGGCCTGGAAGAGCGTGTAGCCAAACCTCTCGGATTGGATGTCTTCGCAGCAGGTGAAGGGGTTCTTGATGTATTCCACACCCAGATGAAAGATTTGATTCGCGTTACACTGCAGTCGCGCGGTTACAACCCATCTGAGTTTACGCTTCTCTGTTATGGCGGCGCTGGTCCGGTTCATATGTGGGGGTATAGCGAAGGGACGGGTGTTGGCAATGTCATGACCTTGCCGTTTGCAGCTGCATTCTCGGCCTTTGGAGCAGCTTGCTCTGAATACACCCATCGTTATGACAAGAGCTTGGTGGTTCTCCTTCCTCATTCGCTTAGCGCGGAAGAAAAACAACGGGCTGCTGAAACGATTAACTCTGCTTGGCGCAATCTTGAGGAAATCGCTGTTCGTGAAATGGCGAATGAAGGGATCAACCCTTCGCACATTACGTTTAGATATGGGATTTATGCCAGATATATCGGCCAGCTTGAAAGCTTTGACACTCCTTTAACATTTGGTCATGTCCATACCGCAGATGATATTGATCGGTTAACGGAAGCTTTTGAAAATGTTTATACGAAAATTTACCCTGAGGGAGCTCGATTCCCAGAAGCTGGATATGCCATTACGGAGGTTTACGTTCAAGCGGTAGCCCCAAAACCGGTTCCGGTGATTCGCGAGTACGATCTGGAAGGCGTTAAGCCTGCTGATTCCGCCTATATTTCTACTCGTGAAGTTTACCATAAGGGTAAATGGGAATTGTTCACTGTATGGGAAATGAGTGAGTTGCGCGCAGGAAATGTCGTGAAGGGGCCGGCTATTATCCAAGATCCTATGACGACTGTGGTGATCCCACCTGGTAAAGAGGTAGCCTTGGATCAATTTCGTTTCCTGCACTATCGAGACGCTAGATAACTAGTAAAATGGAGGAAAGTGAGTGAAGAGCATGTTTCAGTTTAATAACAAAGTGGCACTTGTTGTAGGAGGTACAGGCGGGATTGGGCAGCATATTGTCCGTGGGTTGGTAGCAGGTGGAGCGAAGGTAGCGTTCAGCTACCGCTCCAATGCTGCTGTCGCGGAACAACTGGTTTCCGAACTCGCAAAGCAAGAGAAAAATTGTATTGCCTTGCAAGGTGACATTCGGGACATTTCATCAACACGAAAATTGGTTCAAGCGACAGTGCAAGAATTTGGAGGAATTGATATCCTCATTAATACCGCAGGTTGGCACACGATGTGCCCGTTTCTGGAAGAAACTTCCGAAAATATTGAGGCGGTGATTGACGTTGAATTTCGAGGTGTAATTTATCTTGTGCGAGCCGCTTTGCCTTCTTTGCTTCAGAGACATGGCAAAATCGTATTTGTAGGTTCTGACTCCGGAAAGGTGGGCAACACTGGCATGGCCGTGTCTGCTGGATGCCGGGGAGCGATCAACGCTTTTGCGAAATCACTGGCTCGAGAATACGCGCGGGATGGAGTATTAGTGAACGTTGTTGCTCCGGGGCCGACAGATGATGAGTTATGGAAGCATTTTAAAACCCAAAGCGAATGGGCGTCTAAAATTGCTACAGCGATGGAACGGGCTATTCCGCTTCGCAGGCTTCCTCGCCCTGAAGAAGTTGCTGCGGTTGCTTTATTTCTTTCGTCAGATGCAAACACGGTGATAACGGGCCAAGTGGTAAGTGCTTCCGGTGGCTTGACAATGTGCTGAGTGAAGGGGGAGAGAATGATGGAGTTTGGCGACATTTTATTTGAAAAGGAAAGTGGTATTGCTACTATTACGATTAATAGACCGAAAGTTTTGAATGCATTTAGACGTCAAACTTTGGAAGAAATGATTAAGGCGTTCGAAGATGCCGGCCAAGATCCAGAGATTGGGGTTATCTTATTGACGGGCGCTGGTGATAGGGCTTTTTGTGTAGGGGGAGATGTGAAAGAATGGGGGCCATCAGGATATGATAGCTCCTCTTGGATCGATATCGGGCTTCCTGTTGTCCGGCTTCATGAGGTGATTCGTAGTGTCCCTAAACCAGTCATTGCCGTCGTCAATGGGTATGCGATAGGCGGCGGTCATGTGCTTCAGGTTGTTTGTGATCTGGCCATTGCTTCCCAAAATGCCGTTTTTGGTCAGGCCGGCCCAAGAGTAGGAAGTTTTGACGCAGGTTTTGGCACAGCGTATCTTGCCCGACTCGTAGGAGAGCGTAAGGCTAGGGAAATTTGGATGTTGTGCCGGCAGTATTCGGCAGATGAAGCACTAAATATGGGGCTGATTAACAAGGTTGTTGAGCCTTCCGGATTAATGGAGGAAGCTCGAAAATGGGCAAATGAAATTCTTAGATTGAGTCCAAGTGCTTTAAAGATGATTAAGGCTTCTTTTAATGCGGATACCGACCACATTCATGGTCTTACGCAGCTGGCTTTTGGCGCCTTGAATTTCTTCTATGGAACACCTGAGTCAATAGAAGGACATCGGGCTTTTATAGAGAAGAGAACTCCTAACTTTTCGGAGTTCCGTGTCAGAGGTGAGAGCTCTTGAACATCATAAAGGAAGATCCAATTTGGTTTCCTTCCGAAAATTATATTGCTGGTTCTCATTTGCAACGATTGATTCATCGGCTTGGGTTAAACAACTATGATGAATTATATGAATATAGCGTATTGCATACCGATAAATTTTGGAAAGCAACGTTGGATGATCTAGGCATTGAATGGTTTGCGCCGTATGAAAAGTTTGTCGATCTATCGGCAGGACCGCAGTGGCCAAAGTGGTTTGTTGGCGGAAAAATTAACCTTGTTCACAATGCTTTAACGCGTCCTTTGAAACTGGGACGCGGGGAGCAAACAGCGATAATATGGGAAGACGAATCAGGGATTCGCGAGTCTTTCACTTATAAAGAACTTGATGAACAGACATGCCGTGTCGCAAACGGGTTGCTGGAACTTGGGTTTCGCCGGGGAGACACAATAGGTCTATTCGTTCCGATGATTCCTGAAGCAGCCATCTTTTTCCTTGCAGCAATTCGTTTGGGGGGGATTGTAGTACCTATTTTTTCTGGATACGGAGCGGATGCTGTCGCTACTCGTTTAAATGATGCGAAGGCTCGCTTTTTGTTGACAGCAGATGGATTTACAAGGCGGGGTAAGGTAGTGCCGTTGAAGCGTACAGCTGACGAAGCTGTGGAAAAATGTCCAACTGTCGAACGTGTCATTATGGTTGAACATCTCAATAATGTTTCCAAAGCAGATCTTATGGAGAAAGATATTATTTGGAAAGATCTTACTGAAGGAAAAGCAACCACAGCGCCTATAGAAGCCATGGATGCCAACGATCCTTTTATGATTATTTATACATCCGGAACTACTGGCAAACCTAAGGGAGCCGTGCATACCCAAGGCGGTTTCCCGCTAAAGACCGTGCAAGATATGGCTCATGTTTTCGATCTAAGAGCCGGTGAGGTGCTATTTTGGTTGACGGATTTAGGATGGATGGTTGGGCCAGCGGTGATCATTGGTGCGCTAACGCTTGGAGCAACCCTAGTATTATACACGGGTGCCCCGGACTACCCTGACCCTGGACGAATTTGGAGTATTGTGGAAAGAAATAAAGTAACACATTTGGGACTTGCTCCGACCCTCATTCGTTCATTGCGTTCATTTGGTGAAGGACCAATCCGGAAACGAAATCTCGACACGTTGAGAGTGCTGATTTCCACAGGTGAAGCTTGGGATCTGGAATCTTATCTCTGGTATTTTCATGAAGTTGGCAAAGGAAAATTGCCGATTTCAAACTATTCGGGGGGAACGGAAGTATCTGGAGGCATTCTTGGATGTGTCACTCACCGTCCGATTAAGCCGGCAGGATTTAACACGACTGTTCCAGGAATACAAGCTGCTGTTCTCGATGACCAAGGACAATCTGTGATTGGCCAAGTAGGCGAATTGGCTGTTTTACGTCCTTTTGTTGGAATGACAAATGGTTTTTGGAATGACAAAGAACGATATTTGGATTCGTATTGGTCGAAGTTTGAAAATGTGTGGGTCCACGGAGATTGGGCCGTTCAGGACTCAGAGAATCATTGGTTTCTCTTTGGTCGCTCTGATGATGTGATAAAGGTAGCCGGTAAAAGAGTTGGACCAGCGGAAATTGAGGCTGCCGCTAGTCAACATCCAGCTGTCTTACAAGCTGCTGCAGTAGGTGTTTCTCATCCAGTCAAAGGGGAAGAGGTTGTGCTATTTATAATTCTGCACCCTAATTTCGCTCCAAATGAGGGACTCGCTGAAGACATTAAAGAGCTGGTAACAAGCGCACTAGGAAAATCATTAAGACCAAGCCGCATTTACTTTGTGAATGATCTGCCGCGCACGCGTAATGGAAAGGTAATGCGCCGCGTTATCCGGGCCGTGTATCAAGGCCAAAACCCAGGAGATCTTTCTGCTCTGGAGAATCCAGACATCATTGAGATGATACAAAATTCGACTAAAACACAAAATGGGTAAAAGATATGAGCAAAAGGAGAGAGGGAACATCAAAAAGAAGAGAGAAAACATGATTGCGAAGGATGATAAGTACATTATTCAATCTGTAAAACAGGCCGGAGAAATACTACATTTGTTGAGCCGTACACAGCATCGGAATAAAAAATTTGGTGAAATCATGGAATTGTTGAAAATTCCGCGAACAACGACAATGCGCTTGTTGAAAACACTGATTTCACTTGGCATGGTTCATTACAACGAACGAACACAAACATATAGTCTTGGGCCTTACCTAGTTATTCTTGGTTCCAGAGCGGCAGAATTTCTTGATTATCTCGGAGTTGTGAAGAAGTATTTGACTCAAATAGAGCAAAAGACTGGACTAACTACGGTAGTAGCACAGCGTATCCAGCAAGATCGGTTAACCTACTTATTAAAAGAAGAAAGCAGGAGCCAAATACATGTTACGGTATCTTTAGGACAGCAATTTCCTATTGACCGTGGGTCCTTTGGCAAAGTGTTTTGTGCGTATCTAGATGATGACGAATTGAAAAAGGTAGCTTCCGCCCGATACAATCAAGAATTTTTAGCAGAATTGGCGGAGATTCGCCGATTAGGATACGCGACCAGTATAGGAGAACAAGTGGAAGGAATTAGTGGGGTTGCTGCCCCTATATTCGGACCGAACAGTCAAGTATTTCTTGCCGTTGCTTGTATCGGTATTTCGGAGCAACTTCCTTATTCCAAAATGGCTATGTATGGAGAATTTTTACGAGATATGGGAATTCTCATTACTCAGGAAATCGGGGGCGTCATCCCCAACAACTAAAACCATACGATGAAAGATACAGACTGTTTCTATCATTATTTAGCCGCTCCTAATTGAGCGACTTTTTTTCATAGATTGGTTGGATATTGGTTTATGTTGATATGCTGGATAAAAGCGGTGGGTGTTGGTAGCTTCCAAATGGATGCGAAACTTATATAAAGATCGATCGGATCTGCTTCCAGATTGGTTAGGATGCTATCTCGCTTGGAAACAATATCGAAAACGAAGGAATTGCTGATGGAATACAGCAAGACATTGACATTATCTTAAGCGGCAATCAGCGGTTGACGGCGGCTCCGGACAGATGGGGCGCGGATGCAGGATTGCTTGGAATTCCTTATATTTCAATGAATTGTTGCAAAAGGAGTCCTATGGTGGCAGTGGGTAAGTTGAATGAATGTATCTCAACTTAATTAAGAAGAAGATAAATTTTTCTGAAATAATATATGAATATTAATTAACAGAATATTCTGTTTTATAATATTGCGAATTATAAAACGGCTAAAAGGATCAACAACATTCAGATCAATGGGAGGGAGGAAAATGAAAGTTGGAAAGATTGCCGTAATTGGATCGGGAGTGATGGGGCAAGGAATTGCATATGTCGCCGCAGTTGGAGGATTCCAAGTGACATTGCATGACATAAAACGGGAGGCTATGGCTCGCGCCCTTCAGAGCATCCAGCGGGATTTAGAAGAAGGTGTGCGGAGAGGAAAGCTTGTGCAAGAGGAAGCGGATGCAGCGCTGAGAAGGATCCGATTGTCCGAAAGCCTCACCGATGCGGTAAAGGATGCCGATTTGGTTATCGAAGCCGTATTGGAACTGATGGATCTCAAGATTGATATTTTTCGTCAATTGGATGAGATCTGTCCATCACATACGATTCTTGCTACCAATACATCGACCATGAGTCCGACGGAAATTGCCGCTGGCACTCGCAGGGCAGACCGTTGTGTGGCAATGCATTTCTTTAATCCTGTTCCGAAAATGAAGCTCGCCGAGATTATTCGCGGCATGGATACTTCGGATCAGACAGTTGAAATTGTGCGGGCTGTCGCTGAACAAATGGGAAAGGAAACAGTCGAGGTTAATGAGTTCCCGGGATTTGTGGCAGGACGAATCAGTGCTCTTGTTGGAAACGAAGCAATGTATATGTTGATGGAGGGCGTCGCCAGCGCCGAAGATATTGACAAGGCAATCAAACTCGGACTTGGTTATCCGATGGGACCGCTCGAGCTTGCCGATCTGGTTGGATTGGACACCCGGTTGAGAAACCTTGAGTACCTGTATAAAACGCTTGGGGAGAAATACCGTCCGTGCCCGCTTTTGCTCAAGTATGTCAAAGCCGGCCGGCTGGGAAAGAAAAGTGGGCGGGGAATTTTTGAATATGATAAGAATGGTCAGAAGCGGCCGTCCAGAAGGTAACTAACTACGCAAGAAAGGAGAGAAAAATATGGATTTCATGCTTCCGGAAGAGATTGAATCGCTGCGCCAAATTGTCAGAGAATTCGTTGAGAAAGAAGTGGAGCCTATAGCTCATCTGATTGAGGAGAATGATGAAATCCCTCCGAAAGTGGTTGAGAAAGCAAAAAAAATGGGGCTGTTCGGCCTCAGTATTCCTGAAGAGTACGGGGGGCTTGGGCTTGGCATGGTCGGAAAGTGCGCGATATACGAAGAATTAGGAAAGACACATAATGGTTTCACCACTCTGATCGGGGCGCACACCGGCATCGGCACGGTCGGCATTGTGGAAATGGGAAACGAGGAGCAGAAACGGCGTTATTTGCCGAAAATGGCAACTGGGGAATGGATCGGAGCATTTGCCCTGACAGAACCAAGCGCGGGTTCGAATGCGACTAATCTTAAAACAACCGCTGTTCGAAAAGGGGATCGTTACATCATAAACGGCTCGAAACATTACATCACCAATGCTAGGGACGCCCACGTGTTTACGGTTATGGCGGTCACTGATCCGAACAAGGGACCGAAAGGAATCACGTCCTTTATTGTTGAAAAAGACTTTCCTGGATTTATTATTGGGAAAACAGAAAAAAAGATGGGACTCCGGGGCTCCCATTCTTGTGAACTGTTCTTTGAAGACCTTGAAGTTCCTGTGGAAAACCGCTTGGGCGAAGAAGGAGAGGGGTATGTTAACGCTTTGAAAATCTTGGCCAACGGGCGTGCCGGGCTTGCCGCAAGAAACCTTGGTTCCTGCCAGTATCTGCTGGATAAATCAGTGCAATACGCAATGGAAAGAGAACAATTCGGCAAGCCGATCATCGAACAACAGGCAATCCTCCATATGTTGGCCGACATGGCGATGGAAATTGAGACGCTGCGCTGGATGACATACCGGGTGGCCTGGATGACTGATCAGGGCATGAATGTGATTAAAGAAGCAGCAATGGTGAAGCTGTATGGTTCTGAAGTATACAACCGGGTTGCGGACAGGGCTGTGCAAGTGCATGGCGGGCTTGGATATATCGCGGAATATCCGATCGAGCGTTTTTATCGAGATGCAAGAATCACAAGAATTTACGAGGGGACTTCCGAAATACAACGCAATATTATCGGAGCTCAGTTAATTAAGGAATACCGCCTTAAGTATTCACCTGTGAGAAGGTAGAAAGTGATAGAGGTTCTGGTTCATCAGTTGTGAGAAACAATAACACGTAGTTTTGGTGAAATGAGCGTATGATTTCGTTCGGCAGATCGGGTGTCATGATTTTACCAGTCGAACAGAATATGAAGAAGCAAGGGAGATTGTTGCGGCTATGTCCCTAGATAACGGGCGGATTGTGAATGGAATTAGCGATTTCTCAAAGGCGTAACGATGTGGTAAAGGGAGGGAGAATAAGAATAATGACTGGAGTTGTGATTGTAGACGCTGTACGTACAGCGATCGGAAAAATGGGCGGCACGTTAAAAAATGTAGAAGTGGATTATCTAGCTGCCAAGGTGATTGACGAAGTTCTCAAGAGAAACGGAATAGAAGGCTCCGAAGTTGACGAAGTGATCATGGGGCAAGCTAAGCAAAGTACCGATGCGCCAAATATGGCTCGTGTTGCATTGCTTCGTGCGGGGCTGCCGGTGGAAGTTCCCGGGTATACGGTTCACCGCCAATGCGGATCAGGGCTACAGGCGATCAATAATGCGGCACAGCAAATTCAGTGCGGGCTTGCAAGCATCATTGTAGCAGGTGGAGCGGAAAGCATGAGCACAGCACCGTATTATATTCGAGGCGCACGGTACGGCCTTGAAGCAGGCAACGGCCTCTTGCTGGATCCGAATACAGAAAGCCAACCTCGTTCTCAACCGCCCGAAATCTATGGAAAGGATTTGACGATGGGACTCACGGCGGAAATTTTAGCTGAAAAATATCAAATCAGCCGGCAAGAGCAGGATGAATTTGCTTTCCTCAGTCAAAGCCGGGCTGCCTATGCGATTTCGTCTGGTAAATTTGAAAATGAAATTGTGCCTTTTGAGGTCAAGCTAAAAAAAGAAATGATCCATTTTAAGATTGATGAGCATCCGCGTCTGACTCCGGTTGAGAAATTACTCACCTTGCCTCCAGTCTTTAAAAAAGATGGGACGGTAACTGCCGGGAACTCCAGTGGTCGGAATGACGGTGCCGCAGCGGTTTTAGTCATGTCGGAGATAGAGGCGGAGAAACGAGGTCTTAAGCCGAAAGCACGGATCCTCGCACAGGCTGTGTCTGGAGTGTCGCCGGAAATTATGGGAATCGGGCCGGTGCCAGCGACTCGTAAGGCTTTGAAAATGGCCGGATTGCAGTTAGAAGACATTGACCTGATTGAGTTGAACGAAGCGTTTGCAGCTCAATCCCTCGCCGTCATTAAAGAATTGGGCCTGAGACTGGAAAAGGTAAACGTAAACGGCGGAGCTATCGCATTAGGGCATCCTGTTGGTGCGACCGGCGCTATCTTGATGACTAAACTGATCCATGAAATGGAGCGGCGGGGTTCGCGTTACGGACTGGTCACCCTGTGCATCGGAGGCGGTCAGGGAATCACCACCATTGTTGAAAACCTGCGGCGATAATATGTCAATGAGAAATCACGATTGTGTCCACCTCCTTGGTAGTTGGTTTGAGCCGATGCATATGCTATCCAAGGTGGTGGATTTTTTATTCGTTATGCGTTTTGTCCACGTTCTTGGAAATAAACGCTGCTTTTTGCCGTAAAAAACGGTTTTGCGAGAATGCTATGCTGGCAGCTTATGATGACAGCGATGCGGAAGTGTTCGCTCCAAAATGTGACGAGCAGTTGCATAGTAAGAAAGAATCTGCGCCAAGCTGGCAAGCCATTAACGCCCTTAGCTTGACGAAAAAGGCTAAGGGCGCTTGGCATAAAAGGGTTAGCTAATAATAAATTCAAAGCTCCCAAATATTTTTACTTCTTTTCCAACAAGGAATCCGCCTGTTTCAAGGGTCGCATTCCATGTCAAGCCATAATCTTCGCGGTTAATTTTTCCTTCGACATCAAAGCCGGCGATGATGTTTCCAGTCATCGGATTTTTCGACTGTCCGTTAAATTCGACTTTGAATGTTTCTGTTTTGGTCACATCTTTGATCGTTAACCGGCCTGTTACTTCATACTCATGATCGGAAACTTTTTTAACAGCATCGCTGATAAACGTAATCGTCGGATAATTTTCCACATCGAAAAAGTCCGCTGAACGAAGGTGATTGTCTCTGTCTTCATTTTTTGTATCAACCGAAGCTGCTTGAATCGTTGCCGTTACTTTTGCGGATTCGAGCTGGTGGATGTCCCCTTCCACTTTAATGTCAAATTCGCTGAACTCTCCTCTTGCTTTAGCAACCATCATATGCTTTACCTGAAAAGTTATGGAACTATGAACTTTGTCTAATTGAAAATTTGCCATTATTTCTTCTCCCTTCCTTATTGTTTTGATATCATCATAACCGAAAATTATCTCGAATTCAAATATTTTTTATTTAAAATAAAAAGTTTTTTAGTTAGTTTCGAAAAGAATCATGGCACAGTATTGTGGCCCTTCTCCATTTTTATTTTGGCGGTGCTGCTAATATGTATCGCTTTTTTTGGTAGCGGATGCATGGTAACATTAAATTAAGCGTGATGCCGGATAATAGAGAGGAAGAATAATCATGATGAAGCAGTTGAGCATTTTAGCAAAAATTGAAAATCAAATGGAACGATTTTCACGGGCGGAAAAAAAGATTGCAACATATATTATGGAACATGCGGAACTTGTGCCGAATATGACAACGAAGGAACTGTCAAGAAACGCGGGAGCCAGTGAGGCGAGTGTCGTGCGGTTTTGCAAAGCGATCGGCATTGGCAGCTTTACCGCGTTAAAACTGGCGCTTGTTCGTGAATTAACGATCGCGGATATGAACATTAACGATTTTTCGATCATCGACAAAAAAGATACTCCGTACGATTTATTCAATAAAGTGACCTATGTCAATAAAGCGGCGGTCGAAGCGACGACCACAACGATTGATAAACGTGAGTTGGAAAAAGCGGCAGAAGCAATGGTGAAGGCGAGAAAAATTTTATTTTATGGAGTCGGAGGTTCAGCTGCTTCCGCGATGGATGCGTGTTACAAATTTACGAAGCTTGGTTATGTGTCGGTGATGTCTCCCGATTTTCATACGATGCTTCCGCTTGTTGCCAATTTAGAGGAAGGGGATGTGTTTGTCGCGATTTCCACATCGGGAAGAACAAAAGATGTGCTGGAAATTGTGAGGTTTGCCAAAAAACATGCTGCCACGGTGATTGCCATTACCAAACTCGATACGTCGTCACCGTTGTATAAGGAGGCGGATATCAAGCTATGCCTTCCGGATGTCGAGCAAGACCATCGCATCGGAAGTATGGCATCACGAATGACACAATTGAATATTATTGACGCGCTTTATTTAATTACATTCCACCGAATGGGAAGCCTTGTTTTAGATAAATTTCATGAAACAAGAGAAGAAGTAGTCCGGTTGCGGAGATAAATCACGTTGATGGAAGCGGGCAGTCGATGCCCGCTTTTCTCCTTTTTTATATAAAATTTTTTTGAAAATGGAAGAATAGATTGATATTTTATTTCATAATTATATAATTAATTTAAGAAATAAAATTTCAAAAAGATGAAGAAGGTGACAAGATTGCTAGAACGCTTAACAACCGAACAACGAAATAACAAAACGCAGAACTTAGATGAAATGACGACGAAAGAAATTTTGCAAGTGATGAACGAAGAAGATAAAACAGTGGCGATTGCCGTTTCGAAAGAATTAACCCAAATCGAAAAACTTGTGCAAAAAGTGATTGCATCTTTCCGGCAGGGGGGCCGGCTCATTTATATGGGTGCTGGCACGAGCGGGCGCCTTGGCATTTTAGATGCGGTGGAGTGCCCGCCGACATTCGGGACGGAAAAAGAGATGGTACAAGGGTTGATCGCGGGAGGTTTGGAGGCGTTCACAAATGCGGTGGAAGGGGCGGAAGATAATGAGGAACTGGCGGTAAGAGATTTACAGTCGATCGGATTGACGGAGAAAGACATCGTTATTGGCATCGCGGCAAGCGGACGAACGCCGTATGTGATCAGCGGGCTTCGATATGCCAAACAAATCGGCGCTGCCACAGGAAGCATTGCCTGCAATAAGGAGGCGGAAATGAGCAAATATGCCGATATCAGCGTGGAAGTGGAAACAGGCCCGGAAATTTTAACAGGGTCCACCCGTCTTAAAGCAGGTACGGCACAAAAGATGGTATTAAATATGATTTCCACCGCTTCCATGATTGGAATCGGAAAAGTGTATAAAAACTTAATGGTTGACGTGCAAGCGACTAATGTTAAATTAAAAGAACGAGCCAAACGAATTATTATGCAGGCTGCCGATGTGGATGCCAAAACGGCGGAGCGATATTACGAAGCGGCACGAGGACATGTGAAAACGGCGATTGTCATGATTTTATTGCAATGCAGCTATGAAGAAGCGGAAAAGCGCCTGC
This sequence comes from Parageobacillus thermoglucosidasius, assembly GCF_001295365.1. Lineage (GTDB taxonomy): Bacteria > Bacillota > Bacilli > Bacillales > Anoxybacillaceae > Parageobacillus > Parageobacillus thermoglucosidasius. The sequence goes on from NZ_CP012712.1 coordinate 2,245,367, forward strand.
AAAAAGCGAATGGATTTGTCCGCCGGGCGCTTCAGTAAAAGAGGAAAGGGAGAGGTTGAAATGAAACGGGAACGGCAAATGGCTATGGAAATATTAGAACGGCTTGGAGGAAAAGAAAATATTGCGCGCATCGCTCATTGCATGACGAGAGTGAGAGTGTCGCTATATGATCATCAAAAGGCGGATATCGCAGGACTTAAAAATATTGATGGGGTGATGGGAGTCATTGAAGATGAAACGCTGCAAATCGTTGTTGGCCCTGGAGTCGTTAACAAAGTAGCGGCCGCGCTTTGCGAATTGACGGGGTTGGAACTTGGGGAAGTGAGCAAAGAAGATATTGCAGCCCAGACAAAAGCCGAGATACAAAAGCGCAACCAAACGCCGTTTAAACGGTTGTTGCGCAAAATCGGCAGCATTTTTATCCCGCTTATACCTGGACTTGTTGCATCGGGAATCATAAACGGAATCGCTAATTTTGCCAAAAACGCTGGTGCTGATCCAACGGAAACATGGCTGCAGCTGTTATTGATTATTGGCGGCGGCATTTTCGCTTCGCTTGGCATTTTAGTCGGATATAATACGGCCAAAGAGTTTGGCGGCACCCCTGTATTAGGAGCGATTGCCGGAATTTTAGTGTTTAACCCGGCGCTTGCCGATGTGAAACTATTTGGGGAAGCGCTTACGCCGGGACGGGGTGGATTGTTTGCGGTGATGTTGGCGGCGTGGCTGATGGCGGTCATTGAAAAGCGCGTCCGCAAATTTGTTCCAAATGCGGTCGATATTATTGTAACGCCGCTTGTCACCGTGTTAGTCGTATGTTTGTTTACGCTCGTTGCCGTTCAGCCGTTTGCCGGATGGTTGTCTTTAGGGATTACGAGCGGAATCAAAGCGGTGTTGGATATTGGCGGTGCGGTTGCCGGCGCTGTATTGGCGGGAACGTTTTTGCCGCTCGTGATGGTTGGGTTGCATCACGGTTTGACGCCAATTCATATGGAATTTATTAATAAAATCGGTTCTACACCTATTCTTCCGATTTTGGCGATGGCAGGGGCAGGCCAGGTAGGCGCAGCGATCGCGATTTTCGTCAAAACGAAAAACAAGCGGCTTCGCAATATTATAAAAGGGGCGCTGCCAGTTGGATTTTTAGGAATTGGTGAGCCGTTGTTGTACGGAGTCACACTGCCATTGGGAAGACCATTTTTAACCGCGTGCCTCGGCGCAGCGGTCGGCGGCGCGTTTCAGGCGGTAATGAAAACGGCCGCGCTTGGAATAGGTGTATCGGGGTTATCGCTTATTCCGTTAATTGCGGATAATAAATATATGCTGTATTTCGCAGGGTTGTTTATTTCGTATGTGTTTGGCTTCATTTTTACGTATTTCTTCGGCTTTAAAGAAGAAATGGCGGAAAACATTTAGTTGTAGGAGGCGTTTATGTTTTATCTGTCTTTTTACTTCACGGAACCGATGGAGCAAATTGAAAAACGGTTTCAACAGGCAAATTACTTCGGATGCAGGGAGATGTTTACATCGCTTCACATTCCTGAAGATGACCTTGCCATTTATCGCAAGCGGTTGCAAGAAATCGGACAGTTAGCGAAACAGTATGAAGTCGGGATCGTCGCTGATGTTACTCCGGCTTCTTTGGCCAAAATCGGGAAAGATGGCGGCCATCTTGATGGGCTTGTCAGTTCAGGAATCAGCGGACTCCGATTGGATGACGGGTTTTCCGTTGAAGAGGCAGCGCAGCTTTCCCATCAAATCAAAGTCGTTTTTAATGCAAGCACAATGACGGAGGAAGAATGTGACAAGCTTATTGCTTGTAATGCCAATTGGAATCATCTCGAAGCGTGGCATAATTTTTATCCGCGTCCGGAAACGGGGCTGGCGAAAGAAACGGTGATTCGCAAAAACAAGATGCTGCGCCGGAAAGGAATACGAACGATCGCCGCATTTATTCCGGGAAATAAAGAAAAACGGGGGCCGCTTTATCAAGGTCTCCCGACGCTGGAAGCGCACCGGAACATCGAACCGCTTTGTGCGTACGCGGAATTAGTGCGGGATTGCGGCGTAAATAAAGTATTTGTCGGTGATGGTTCGATGACAGAGGAGGCGCTGGCGCGAATGAAGGAGTTTTGTGATGGCGTCATTCCGCTTCGTTATCGGCCGCTCATCCGACAACATGAGCTGCTTTCCATGATCGAAACGGTTCATACGAACCGACGCGATGCGGCAAGGGATGTCATCCGCTCGCGCGAATCCCGTTTATCTTTCTTGTGGCCAAAGCATTTGATGGAGCCAGCATGTACGATCGAAAGACAAAAAGGCAGTGTTACAATGGATAATATTCGATATGGAAGATATGCTGGCGAACTGCAAATCACATTAACGGATCTTCCGGCAGATGATAAAGTCAATGTGATTGGACGAATTATCGAAGAAGACCTTCCTCTCCTTGCGTACGTCGGAGGAGGGCAACGGTTTCGCCTTGTACAAGTCATATAAAGCGCATGACCACCGATATCGGTGGTTTTTCACTTTTTTTCATAGAAGTCGAAGTCTCTCTTCCCTCTAAACGGAGGAATTCATCAAACAAACGTAAAAAAATAGCTGATAGAAGAAAGAGAATCTCTACCGTATTGGCAAATCTTAATGAAGAATAATGAAAAAGAACGATGCTATAATGAAAATAGGAGATATCAAGAAAATGGCGGTGATAAATATGTTATCACAACAAGAAATACTTGATGAATTGTCCAAAAACTTAGGAGTATGGAAAGAAAAATACGGTGTAAAGCGTATTGGTTTGTTCGGCTCGTATAGCCGGGGGGAACAAAAGGATTTTAGTGACATTGATGTGTTAGTGGAATTTGTGGATAATGCTATGACATTCGACAACTATATGGATTTAAAATTTCATCTCGAAGATCGTTTTCAAAAGCCGGTGGATTTAGTCATTTTAGATGACATTAAACCAGCATTAAAATCGAGTATTTTAAGGAGTGCTAAGTATGCAGAGGAATCCTAAAGTCTTTTTAGAGGATATTCTTTCAGCAGCCAATAAAATACAGAAATATACGAAAAACATGGACTATGAAGCATTTCTAGATAATGAACTTGTGTGTGATGCAGTTATTAAGAATATATTGGTGATTGGTGAAGCGACAAAAAACATTCCAGAACAAATCAGACAGGCAAATCCGCATATCGAATGGAGAAAAATGTCTGGAATGCGCGATATGATGATTCATGGTTATTTTTCTATTAATTATCGCATTGTATGGGATGTGGTAATCAATAAAATCCCAACACTAAAACAGGAAATCGAAAAATTGTTAAAAGAAATGAATGATTAAAACTATTATTAGAAAAAGGATTTTTTTGGGAATATAACAAATAGAATATCAACTAGCTTGTCGATCAAGTTCTGATTATCCTCTTTTTTTATTAGAAAAAAAGGATGGGGATGGAAGGAAACAAGATGAGAGGGGAGACTGTCTACCGCAGAATTATTGCTGGAGTGCCTCTAACAGGGGGGGATAATGGTCCCTCCAAAACTTGCCTTCAAAGGCCCAGCTATTTTTTGATTTCCATATAAAAAGCAGTTAAAAATTTCCGCACGTTAATTCGGCACTTCGTTGTTTTTTCTCCCGCTTCAAGTTCCTTCATACGCCTACGGATCTCTGCAAAATCAAAAAGCCGGGGAGCGAAATGCTCAAAAGTAGGATTCGTATAATCCGTGAGCCCGAGGGAAGATAAATGGGTAAAAGCTTGCAGCACAATGCGGCGAATGCGTTGTTCCATAGCGCGAACTTCTTTTTGTATTGCTGATTCATCATCATAAGGGGCGTGCGTTTGCCGCACAAGTTCTGTATATAATTCTTTTAAAGGCGGAAGTTCGTGAATCGTCTGCCCTTGTTTTTCTTTTTCCGCCAGCCAGCGCATGATAAGCAATAAATCTGACGCTCCCGATTCCCCGGCAATGCCCAACAGAAGAAGGAGATGCTGCGCTTGTTGTTCCAATTGTGTTTGTTTGTTTTGCTGCAAAGGGGAAGGAGGGGTATTCGCTTGATCTAACGTCTGCAACAGCTGCCGAATCGAATGAAGAGAGTGAGAGATGGAGATATGTTCCGCTACCCGCTTCAATACCGCCACCACTTCGTGGCGGTTAATCGGCTTTTGAATGTACGTATCGACGCCGTGAAGATATGCTTGTCCAACCATTTCCTTATTTTCTACTTGAGAAATCATGACAAACTGTCCAGTAAACCCTTCTTCTTTTAATTTTTTCATCGTTTGAATGCCATCGCGTCCCGGCATTAGCAAATCAATAAGCACTACGTCGACGGAATACAATTGGTCTGCTGATACGTCCAAGCCGTCTTCCGCTTGGCCAACAACTTCCCCGAGCTGGTTTTCCGTAATAATTTTTTCAAGCATTTTGCGCACGGCGGCGTCGTCCTCAATCAGAAAAAAACGAAGAGGCATTACTTGCATTCCTCCTTTCGCAGCAGCTGACCGGTAGGAATGGCCAGACGAAATATGGTTTGTCCGGGTTTGCTGCTGACAAGCTGTATATGTCCATGAAGGCTTTGCACAATGTCCCGCGCATGGGTGAGGCCGATGCCCGTTGACGGGTTTCCATGTGGATCGTATTTTGTTGTAAAGCCAGGATGAAAAATCCAGTCAACATCTTCCTTTGTAATGCCTATTCCAGAGTCCGTCACCTCAAAAACGAGGTCGCTTTGCTCCAATTTTGCCTGCAGATGAATTGATCCGGACGACGGAATGGCTTCCACGGCATTAGCAACTAAGTTGTTTAATACAGAGAGCAAGGCGTAAACGTGGTCGGTCGATAAATCCACTTGGCACTCCTGAGTGAACTGAATGTTTTTTCCTAATAGCTCAGCATATTTTTGGTTAGCGCGCATGACCATTCCGCAAAGTTCGCTGATTGGAAGGCGGCGCCGCAACGGTTCTTGTCCAATTAATTTCGATAAACCTGAAAAAATGCGCTGCACATCCTTTTTTACTTCATGAATATGCTCGGCGATATAGAGCGCGGAATGTGGCTCGACTTTTTTTCCTTCCACGAGAAGCGAGTACAGATCATAACTTTTCCGGGTAATTTCTTCGATGTATGCAATTGATTTTTGCAAGTAGAATGTTTCCTCATATAGTCCCGTATTAATCATCATAAGGCGTTCCAGTTCCTGCTGCCGCGCTTCTCCTATGGCGCGAAGATGCCTTATCATTAAAATGTTGTATAGGCCGATGACGCAGAAGCTCCGCAAAATGCCAAACAACAACATCATCGCAATGGTTTGGTATGTCAATGTGAACGGCTCGCCAAAGAAATCGCGAAAGAAAAGTTCGACGGCATTGGAAGTAAAATCAAGAACGGCGCCAAGCAATCCGGCGCGAATCGGAAACTCCATAAAACGGCGGAAGTTAATGATTCTGGCCATCAACGCGAAACTAATGTAATAAAACGCAGCCGGTATATGGACGAGAAGGCTATCAGACAATGTCGCTTGCCCTGTCAGCATGTCAAGAGCGACGCGAAATCCGGCTACGAACAATCCTGCACAAATACCGATGAAGATCGGCGAAACCGTTGCAAATGAAATAAGGCCGAAAAAAAATACGGCGCTGCCTAATGAAAAGCGGAACGAACTATCAAACGGCTTAACTTTCATTTCTCCCAAGAAAGCGGTAGCCAATATAAGAAACGCTACGATCAAAAGCTGTTCACGCATGGTTTTCCCATTTTTCACACATTTCTCACCATCCCCTTTTTTCTATTATACAACAGATTGGGATGGAATTTTATTTGTCGTTTATTTTTCCATGAACATATGAATCCGTTTAACGCTGTTTATATTCGAGCCTTCTGGAAACAAGGGATAATGAATAATTGACGACAAAATACATGAGCGCGACGAGAATAAAAATCGGTATCACATAATTGACATTTCTTCCATTAATGATTTGCGCATGGTTCATCAATTCTGGAAGAGCGATCACGATTGCTAACGACGTGTCTTTCAGCAGCGAAATAAATTGGCTGACAATCGGCGGCACCATGCGGCGCAATGCTTGCGGCAAGATGATATACCATAACGTTTGGATATAAGTGAGCCCTGATGAGCGCGCCGCTTCGATTTGCCCTTTGTCAATCGAATTTAAGCCGCCGCGGACGATTTCCGACAGCATCGCTGATTCAAAAACAACGAGGGCGACAATGGCCGCGTAAAATTTATCCAGCTTTAATCCTACTTCTGGCAGCGCGAAATATGTAAAGAAAATAATTAAGAGAAGCGGAAGATTGCGAATCGTTTCAACGATGACAGCGAATATTTGCGAAATGCCAGGGATTTTTGTATAGCGTATAACACCGATGATAATCCCGAAAATAAAGCTAAAAATAATGGAGATAAACGCAACTTCCAATGTCACTAAAAATCCTTGCAGCAAAAAGGCGAGATGCGCTGGGGAGTATGCGCCGACAAAGTCCATCTGTCCTTACCTCCTTGAATTATCGGCTTTTTGCCAAGCGGCGTTCCAAATATCCAACGCCAAGGCTTAGCGGTATTGTCAGTACAAGGTAAAACAATGCGACGAAAATGTAAACATCAAATGTCACAAATGTTTCCGATGAGATTAAGTCACCAAAATACATGAGGTCAAGTCCGGCGATGACACCCAAAACGGACGAGTTTTTCACAAGATTAATAAATTGGTTGCCAAGCGGCGGAATGACTATTTTGATCGCCTGCGGCAAGATGATATAGCGCATCGTCTGCAAATAAGTCAATCCGGATGAGCGCGCTGCCTCCGTTTGCCCTTTTGGAACAGCGAGGATTCCTGAACGGATGACTTCGGCGATAAATGCGGCAGTGTACACCGTCAAGCCTAACGTGCCCGCAGTAAATGGGGCAAAGCGGATACCGATGGCGGGCAGACCGACAAAAAAAACAAAGACGATTAAAACAAGCGGAATGTTGCGGATAAATTCGACATAGGCCGCTCCAAACCAATTTAGCGGGCGGATCGGCGCAATCCGGAAAATCGCGATAATGATGCCAATAATTAAGCTTCCGATAAGAGCGAGGACGCTTGCTTTTAACGTATTGGCAAACCCTTGCATATACATATCCCAATGCTCGAACAAAATCGAATATCTTAACATGATGCTCCCACCTCTTTCCTGTCTGAAGATGAAACAGATGAGCGAAACAGGAAACGCTCATCTGTTCGTTCATGATTATTGTTGCGGTTTTTTTCCAATCCATTTTTCGTAAATTTTGTCGTACTCGCCGTTTTCTTTAATTTCCTTTAAGTACTCGTTAATGACTTGCAAAAATTCTGTGTCCCCTTTGCGGACGGCGATGCCATACGGTTCTTCGGTAAACGTTTCGTCAAGAACGCGGTAGTTTGGATCTTGTTTTGCCATCCCTAAAAGCAAAGCGTTATCTGTCGTGAGGGCGTCGCCTTGCCCTGCTTTTAGCGCCGTGAACGCTTCGGCGTAGTTTTCAAATTCTAATACATTTACTTGCGGCGCTGCTTTGCGGATGTTTTGCGCGGAAGTAGAGCCTTTTGCCGTCAGCACGGTCATTCCTTTTTTCAAATCTTTCACGCTGTTGATCTTGCTGTCTTTTTTGACAAGCAACGATTGGCCGGCCATGAAATACACATCGGAGAAATCGACTTCTTTTTTCCGTTCTTCGGTGATGGTCATCGTCGCGATAATCGCGTCAATTTCGCCATTATTCAGCATTGGAATCCGCGTTTTGGATGTTACTTCTTTAAGTTCAATTTTATTTTCGTCACCGAGAATTTTTTTCGCCAATCCTTTGGCGATATCGATATCAAACCCTTCTACTTCTCCAGTTTCCGGATTTTTCAAACCGAACAAGTTCAAGTCATATTTGACGCCGACAACCAGTTTGCCGCGTTTTTTGATTTTCTCTAACGTGTTTGTTTCAGATGATGTTTTCGTCGAGCCATCCCCTTTGTTAGTCGTTGATGATTCGCTGCCACATCCGGCTAATACAGTAATGCTTAACAGAGCGGTAAGCGCCAATGCCATCCACATTTTCCAGATCGTTTTTCTTTTCATTAAAAAACCCCCTTTGTTTGATTCCAATGTTTTTATTAATGGTTAAGAATGCGGCGCAAAAATACTTTGGCACGCTCTTCTTTCGGATTAGAGAAAAATTCTTCCGGCGGAGCTTCTTCCAAAATGCGCCCTTGATCCATAAAGACGATGCGGTCCGCGACTTCACGGGCAAATCCCATTTCGTGCGTGACGACGACCATCGTCATGCCCTCTTTTGCCAATTGTTTCATGACGTCAAGCACTTCGCCGATCGTTTCCGGGTCAAGCGCGGATGTCGGCTCGTCAAATAACATAATTTTCGGCTTCATCGCCAATCCTCTGGCGATCGCGACGCGCTGCTGCTGACCGCCTGACAATTCGGACGGATAGGCGTTGGCTTTGTCCGGGATTCCGACTTTTTCTAAGTAGTACATTGCAGTTTCTTTCGCTTCTTTCTCTGGGATGCGGAGCACTTTCATCGGCGCCAGCGTAATGTTTTGCAATACGGTCATATGAGGATATAAATTGAAATGTTGAAACACCATGCCGATATTGCGCCGCAGCTGGTTAATGTCAATGTTTTTGTCATTGACTTTGACGTTATCGACGATTAATTCCCCGCTTGTAATCGTTTCCAAACGGTTGATGCAACGGACTAATGTGCTTTTTCCGGAACCGGACGGGCCGATAATTACGACGACTTCCCCTTGGTGAATGGTTAAGTTAATATCTTTCAGCACGTGAAAATCGCCGTAATATTTGTTCACTTGATGAAAATAAATCAATAAACCCCCCTCCTTTTTTGTGAATAAATAGTTTATTTTTTCTTAATTTATTGTAAATGCCGCCTACTGAAATCTACTAAAATCGACGAAAATCTTCTGCATATCCATATGAAGCAGCGGGATATTTACAAAATTTCCTTTTATTATAAATAGAAAAAGTATTATAATGATTGTGTACGTTATTGATTGTCAACTCTTTTTGAAAGGGGAGCGAAAAAGATGAAATACCGGAAGCTTGGAAGAACGGGGTTAAAAGTAAGTGAAATTAGTTTAGGCAGCTGGCTTACATATGGCAATTCGGTTGAAAAAGAAACGGCGATCCGCGTCATTGATAAAGCGTATGAGTTGGGAATCAACTCGTTTGACACGGCAAATGTGTACGCGAAAGGGGAAGCGGAAAAAATCGTCGGCGAAGCGTTGCGCAAGTATCCGCGCGAATCATACGTATTGGCGACGAAAGTGTATTGGCCGATGGGGGACGGCCCAAACGACCGCGGCTTGTCGCGGAAACATGTGTTTGAGCAGCTTCACGCCAGCTTGAAGCGCCTGCAGTTAGATTACGTTGATATTTATTATTGTCATCGCTATGATAGTGAAACACCGATCGATGAAACATTGCGCACGATTGATGACCTTGTCCGTCAAGGAAAAGTATTGTATGTCGGTGTCAGTGAATGGACGGCCCAGCAAATTCAAGAAGCGCTTGGCACGGCCGATAAATATTTATTGGACCGCATCGTCGTCAACCAGCCGCAATACAACATGTTCCACCGTTACATTGAAAAAGAAATTATTCCTGTCTGCGAACAAAACGGCATTAGCCAAATCGTTTTCTCGCCGCTGGCGCAAGGGGTGCTGACCGGGAAATATAAACGCGGGCAAAAAGCGCCGGAAGGAAGCCGGGCGAGCGATCCGAAGTCAAATCAGTTTATAAACGACTTACTAAAAGAAGAAATTCTTGCTAAAGTAGAACAACTGGAAAAAGTGGCCGCCGAGCTCGGCATCACCCTGTCCCAGCTGGCGCTTGCATGGGTATTGCGCCAGCCGAACGTCGCAAGCGCGTTAATTGGCGCAAGCCGGCCGGAACAAGTGGAAGAAAACGTCAAAGCCGTAGATGTCCAATTAACAGAAGATGTGCTTGCGAAAATTGAACAAATTCTTGCATAGGCTAAAAAAGAGGCAAGCGGGAGGCTTGCTTCTTTTTTTGTGGCCGGCAGGCCGATGTAAAGGATTTCTCTTGCCCGCAGCGAAAAATATGAAAAAGAAAGATGAAGGAGGGAATTTAGCATGGGCGGCAGCGTGTATGGCTGTGAAGAAATCGTGTTGCGTGCCGATCAGACGTTAAAAGAAGCGGTGCAGCTGTTTATCTGCTATGAGATAAACGAAATTCCGGTAATCGACCATCAGCGCCGGGAGATAGGTCGGTTGACATGGAAGATGCTACTAAAAGCGTTGGCGGACAAATGGGATGATGATACAACAATAAAGGCTCTATGGAACGCACAGGAAACGGCAGTGGAACATATAGAAGAACAGCCGGCCGATGTTCTGTCCAAAAGCGATACGTCCGTTTCGGAGTTGATCACCGAGATCCAGCAGCTGAAACTGGAATTGCAAGAGGCACATAGCATGGTGGAGATGATGAAAACTGTTCTTGATTCGGCATATGAAGGAATCGCTGTCGTGGACGCGCAAGGCATTATTCGGGAAATAAATAAGGCATATTGTCAGTTTCTCGGCATTCGCAGGGAAGACGCAATCGGAAAACATGTAACAGAAGTCATTGAAAATACGAGATTGCATATTTGTATTGAATCGGGTATCCCAGAAAGAGGATTTATTCAAAAAATTTTTGATCAGCCAATGGTTGTGCATCGCATTCCAATTTGGCGAGAAGGAAAAGTGGTCGGGGCAATTGGGATGCTTATTTTTCAAGGAGTTTCGGAAGTGTATCAAATTTTTCAGCGAGTACAAGAGCTATCGCGTCAAGCGAGTCAAAAAGAAAGGCAGATAAAACGTGCGGCTTCTCCAAAAAAACAAATTTCAGGTTTGGATAGCATTGTCGGTCGCAGCCCAGCGATAGCGGAAATAAAACAAATGGTGAGAAGAGCAGCACGTGTGCCATCTACTGTGTTAATTACCGGAGAAAGCGGAACGGGAAAAGAAGTGCTAGCGAAAGCGATTCACCAATCGAGTCCGTACGTTGACGGCAATTTTGTCAGCGTCAACTGTGCAGCAATTCCTGAATCGCTTCTCGAAGCGGAATTGTTTGGCTACGAAGAGGGAGCGTTTACCGGAGCGAAAAAAGGTGGAAAGCCGGGAAAGTTCCAGCTTGCCCATAAAGGGACGTTATTTTTAGACGAAATAGGTGACATGCCGCTATATATGCAAGCAAAAATCCTGCGAGTGTTAGAAGAGAAAAAAGTGGAACGAGTCGGTGGCGTGGCGGAAATGGAGCTAGATGTTCGCATCATCGCCGCTACGAATAAAAATTTAGAGGAAATGGTACAAAAAGGCCAGTTTCGCGAAGACCTTTTCTACCGACTCAATATTATTCGCATTCATATTCCTGCTTTGCGGGAGCGAAAAATGGACATCCCTTATTTGCTTGCCTATCATATGGAAAGGATTTGTGAACAGTTCGGTTTAAAACAAAAAGAATTCACAAAAGAGGCAATGCAAGCGCTTATGGATTATTCGTGGCCGGGAAATATTCGCGAGCTTGTCAATGTAGTGGAATGGTTGGTTGGAATGGTGGACGGGCAAAAAATCGAAAAGGAGCACTTACCTTCCCATATTCTTTCTTCTGCTTTGTTTATAAAAAACAGTCATGAAAGGGAAGAAAGAAAAAACAGCATTGAGCAAACAGATGCTCATTGGCAGGACATTGTTGATTATTATGAACGTGAAAAAATCAAGCAAGCATTAATTGAGGAAAAGGGAAATAAAGCTGCGGCAGCGAGAAAACTTGGCATGCATCGGTCTACACTTTATGAAAAACTAAAAAAATATAATCTATAAATACGTTGGAATAATGTACAAATATGTATGGAATATGTCGGGGAGTTGTCGGGGCATCATTGCAGCGATAAAAAACTGAATATTTAAACTATAAGAAAAACAATGAAGATTCCGGTTTGGCATGATTTTTGCATGATTATCCTGTTGAAAGCGTTATCAAAAAAAGGAGGAGAAACAATGTCACAAGTGTATCAACTTCTCATGCCGAACCGGATTTTATATGGACGCGGTGCTTTTAACGAAATCGGGAATCAGGCGCGTCTACTCGGGAACAAAGTGCTGATTATCAGCGATCCAGTCATGGAGAAGCTCGGCAATGTCGCATGTTGTGAAGATCATTTACGAAAAAAAGCGCTTCCATTTGCCAAGTATACAGGGGTAGATACGGAGCCGACCGATATTCATGTTAAGGAAGCGCTCGAAGTTTGCCGCCAAGAGCAGTGTGATGTCATCATTGCCATTGGCGGAGGAAGCAGTATTGATACGGCAAAAGCGGTAGCAGTCATGATGGTGAATGAAGGAACGATTAGCGACTATGTGGGCAACGCCAAGCCGTTTGCGAACAAACCGCTTCCGCTCATTGCCGTTCCGACGACTGCAGGCACCGGTTCCGAGATCACGAAAGTTACAGTTATTATTGACACGAAAACGGACGTCAAAATGATGATTTCCCAGCCGGAATTATTGCCGGCTGTGGCGATTGTCGATCCGCTGTTAACCGTCTCATGCCCGCCGCCGGTTACCGCAGCAACAGGGATAGATGCGTTATGCCATGCGATCGAAGCCTATATTTCGCGGCGCGCCCATCCAGTGACTGACGTGTTGGCGCTATCGGCGATCGAAGCGATCATGGGAAATTTGCGCCAAGCGTATGAAAACGGCAACGATATTGCTGCGCGTGAGAAGATGGCAATCGGCGCGATGGTGGCAGGTGCTGCATTTTCCAATGCCTCAGTGACGCTTGTCCACGGGATGTCACGGCCGATCGGTGCACTCTTTCATGTTCCGCACGGCGTGTCGAACGCGATGCTGCTGCCGGGAGTGCTGGAATTTACAAAAGAGAGCGCGAAAGAAAGACTGGCGGCGATCGCCCGTCTGATCAAGCCGGAAGCAAAGAACGCCTCCGATGAAGAAGCGGCCGATGCGCTTATTTTGGAAGTGAAGCAGCTCTGCCGGGATCTCCATATTCCAAATATGAAAACATGGGGAATTGAAAAAGAACAATTTGACAAGGCTGTTGATAAAATGGCAGCTGATGCGCTAGCGAGCGGCAGCCCGGAAAATAACCCAAGAGTTCCAACCCATGAAGAAATTGTGCAACTCTATCATTTTTGCTATGATTATGATTTTCGTTCCACGCATTCAATATCGATCTAGTCAAAGAAAGGGGTTAATAGGGGAAGGGGAGAAAAGGTGATGGATCTTCTTGTTATCATTCTTGCTTTAGCATTGTTAATGTTAATTGCTTACAGGGGATTTTCTGTTATTCTTTTTGCACCGCTGTGTGCATTGCTGGCGGTCATTCTTACGGAGCCCGGCTACGCGCTGCCGTTTTTCTCGAATATTTTTATGGAAAAAATGGTTGGTTTTATCAAGCTTTATTTTCCTGTTTTCTTATTAGGGGCTATTTTTGGAAAATTGGTCGAAATGTCGGGAGTAGCATCATCGATTGCCAAAATTATTATTCAATTAGTTGGAGCCAAACGATCCATTTTAGCTATTGTTTTAATGTGCGCCATCTTAACTTACAGTGGGGTCAGCCTGTTTGTTGTCGCATTTGCTGTTTATCCTTTTGCTGCCAACCTTTTTCGTGAAGCGAATATTCCTAAACGGTTAATTCCAGGAACGATTGCTTTAGGGTCTTTATCGTTTACGATGGACGCTCTGCCAGGGACACCACAAATTCAAAACGTGATTCCTACATCTTTTTTTAAAACGGATATCTATGCTGCCCCAACGTTGGGAATCATCGGTTCCATTTTCATCTTCGTTCTTGGAATACTGTATTTGGAATCTCGGCGCAAAAAAGCGGAAGCAGCTGGCGAAGGGTATTACGGGTTTGACGATCCACGTTCAGAAATGGCTACCGCAGCAGAAGCAGAGGCGCTTCCCGACCATTTATCAGAAGGGACAACAAGTAAAGCGCGTCAATGGTTAGCCTTTTTGCCTCTTATTTTAGTAGGTGTGATGAATAAGTTTTTTACGGTAAATATTCCAAAATGGTATCCTAATGGTTTTGATTTTACCAAGATTGGCTTAAAAGAATTTGGAACGGTGGAACTTCCTAAAGTGGTTGGAATCTGGTCTGTCGAATTGGCGCTGGTGATCGGTATTGTCGCTACGATTGCTTATAATTGGAAAGGCATCGTGCAAGGGTTTAAAAACGGCGTAAATGCCAGCATTGGCGGCGCTTTATTGGCTGCCATGAATACAGGTTCAGAGTATGGATTTGGCGGTGTCATTGCAGCGTTGCCAGGATTTAGTATAGTTCGTGAAGGGATTTCTCATACTTTTACAAACCCATTGGTAAATGGGGCGGTAACGACGAACGTTTTAGCGGGGATTACCGGTTCTGCTTCTGGTGGAATGGGGATTGCTCTTAGTGCTATGGGGGAGAAGTATGTGGAAATGGCAACCAATTATGATATTCCGCTAGAAGTGATGCATCGCGTTGTGGCGATGGCTTCCGGGGGCATGGATTCCCTTCCGCATAATGGAGCAGTAATTACGCTTCTTGCTGTCACAGGATTGACTCACCGGCAGTCTTATCGAGATATTTTTGCGATCACTATCATTAAGACCATTGCTTGTTTCTTTGTGATTGTTGTGTACAGTTTAACCGGACTTGTTTAACAAACAAAATTGAAGGAGGAATGAATAATGTCTTCAGCGACTACTGTACAAACATTGAAAAACTTTATAGGTGGACAATGGGTAGAATCTTCTTCAGGAAAGGTAGAACTCGTTCCTAATCCGGCTACTGGAGAAGCGTTGGCTTATGTTCCAATTTCTTCACGGGAAGAATTAGATCAAGCGGTTGCAGCAGCAAAAGAAGCATTTAAAACATGGAGCAAAGTGCCTGTACCGCGCCGCGCCCGCATTTTGTTCCGCTACCAGCAGCTTCTTGTTGAGCATTGGGAAGAGTTAGCTCGCCTTGTTACATTAGAAAACGGCAAAAGCTATGATGAAGCATATGGTGAAGTTCAGCGTGGGATCGAATGCGTAGAGTTTGCTGCGGGAGTTCCTACTTTAATGATGGGGCAGCAGCTTCCAGACATTGCGACGGGGATCGAATCAGGCATGTACCGCTATCCGCTTGGCGTCGTTGCCGGAATTACGCCTTTTAATTTCCCGATGATGGTCCCATGCTGGATGTTTCCTTTGGCGATTGCCTGCGGAAATACGTTTGTGCTGAAACCGTCTGAACGCACGCCGATGTTAGCCAACCGTTTAGCTGAACTATTTACGGAAGCCGGTCTTCCTGCAGGCGTCCTAAATATTGTTCATGGAGCGCATGATGTCGTTAATGGAATTTTAGAGCATAAAGATATTAAAGCGGTTTCTTTCGTCGGTTCACAGCCGGTCGCCGAGTATGTATATAAAACGGCGGCCGCACATGGAAAACGGGTGCAAGCTTTGGCAGGTGCAAAAAACCATTCCATTGTTATGCCAGATGCTGATTTGGATTATGCCGTTACCAACATTATTAATGCCGCGTTTGGCTCGGCAGGGGAACGCTGCATGGCATGCGCAGTAGTAGTGGCCGTCGGCGATATTGCGGATGAACTTGTGGAACGTTTAAAGAAAGCAGCCGATGAGATACAAATCGGCAACGGTTTACAGAAGGACGTCTTTTTAGGTCCTGTCATTCGCCAGTCGCATAAAGAACGGACGATTAAATATATCGAAATCGGCGAAAAAGAAGGAGCGCTGCTTGTTCGCGACGGCCGCCGCGATTCTGCTACAAGCGGAGAAGGCTACTTTATCGGGCCAACGATTTTTGACCATGTGAAGCCGGGCATGACGATTTGGACAGATGAAATTTTCGCTCCTGTCTTGTCGGTTGTTCGGGCTCGAGATTTAGATGAAGCCATTCAAATTGCCAACAAGTCTGAATTTGCCAACGGCGCATGCATTTACACGGACAGCGCGAAAGCGATCCGTCAATTCCGTGAAGAAATCGATGCCGGCATGCTCGGTGTCAATGTGGCAGTCCCGGCGCCAATGGCGTTTTTCCCATTCTCTGGTTATAAAAATTCTTTCTATGGAGACCTTCATGCAAATGGCCGTGACGGCGTTGAATTTTACACGCGCAAAAAAATGGTGACAGCAAGATACTGAAGCCGTAATGATAATAGTTAGGCAGAAAGAGGCTGTCTCAAAAGGTCGGTTTAGACGACCTTTTGAGAGTAGCCTCTGTTTCTTTTTCTTACCATTTGGTTATTTATTCCTTTTTTGAGGCAGGAATTTCTCCTTATTTCCGAATTTTATCCTATTTTTTCCTTGTTGGGTCGGTCGTTGTGGCCCACTTTCTCAAATTGTGGGCAGCACAAACTAGACCCCACTCCAAGGTAATTTTTGGGAGGCCTCTCAATGAAAACCGATGAAATTGCTGATTATGCTTGATTTGCCCAAACACCGGCTCGTTTTCGATTTGCCGTCTTCGATATGTCGTCGCCCCTTCTTCCGTGGACAGCCGTTTCCGGATTTCTTGCCGTTGTTGTTGATTTTTCAAGGAAACGCGGATGGTTTTCGTGTCTTTGCCTTTGGCACATGCTGCTTGAAACGGGCATCCGGCACATGCTGTACAACGATACGTCCGTTTGACGATGACGTACCCGTTGTCGGTCGTTTCCTTCCGTTTATACACAAACACCAGCCGTTCCCCTTTCGCGCAAATCCACTCATCCAATTCCTCATCGTACGTCATGTTCTCGATTCGGCCGATCTCTTTCGCCCACGCTTTCGTTTGTTCCCGGTCCAATGTGTTGTACTTGATCAGCGCGACGATCTGCTTTTTCTCGCAGTACGTGTAGTTCTCCTCACTCCCATAGGCGGAATCCGCAATCGCTCGTTTAGGCATGGGACGCCCATAGGCGGCCAATTGCTCCAAATGTGGAATGAAGCATCCGGCATCCCCCGCCCGTTGATGCACGCTAAATCCAGTGATGAATTGGTTCTCTGTCCCTATCTGCACATTATATCCCGGTTTGAGCTGGCCGTTTTTCATATGGTCGTCTTTCATCCGCATAAACGTCGCATCGGGGTCCGTTTTCGAAAAACTGTTTCGTTCGCCTAACACTTTTTTGTATTCTTCATATTTTTTCTTACGGGGGAGAATGTCTTGTTCCAATTGCTGTTTTGCTTTCTTTAACGTGCGATTCTTCGGCTCTTTCTTTAGATGTTCTTCCACTTGTTCGATCACGGCTTCGATCTTTTCAGACGTGATCGGTGAAGCTTCCAGCTTTTCTTGAAAATCTCCTTCTTGTTCCGACTCTTCATCCTCTTTTACCACCTGTTCGATCGAGGCTACGATTTTCCGGAATTTCTCCTCCAACTTCTGATCGTACTTTTCCGTTGATTTGCGCCAAACGAACGTGTACTTGTTGGCGCTGGCCTCGATTTTCGTTCCATCCAGAAAGTAATCCTCTAGTTTGACCAACCCTTCTTGACGCAGAAGATCGACAATGGAGAAAAACGTTTCGTAAATGATGTCCTTCATCCGTTCCGACCGAAATCGGTTGATGGTGCGGAAATCCGGTGTTTGATGGCCGGATAGCCACATAAAATAAATGTTTTCTTTCAATTGCTTGGCGATTTGGCGAGAGGAATAGATCCGATTGGCGTAGGCATACAGGATGACTTTCAACATCATTTTCGGATGATAGGCTGGGCGGCCTCCGCCGGGATAGAGGGAAACGAGCAGAGCTGGATCCATTTTTTCCACGGCTAGATCCACGATCCGGCAAAGATGATGTTTGGGAATGAGAATTTCAAGATCCATTGGCAAAATGAGTTGATCTCGGTTATAATAAATGTACATAAGAAAACCGTCCTTTCTTGGTAGGGTTGTGGTGACTCTATTATACCAAAAAAGGAACGGTTTTCTTCTTTTTTTGCCCAAAAAAGTGCCCCAAAAGCGAACGCTATGCGAACACTTTTGGGACATCCTCTTTTTTGTTGCGCAGCAGCATGCAAGCGGGGGAATATTGCAAATCTATGTCAACTTGCTTGAATACTCTTGACGCTTCTTGGACTGTTTTCGCAATTCCATCGGTGCATGTACATTGCCTTTTTTATTAGATATTTGCCGAATAGACAAATGGAGTTAGTTGTTTAAAAATGTCGGATTAGAACGACAATTATTAAAAAATGACAATAATATCACGGACAAAATGATATTTACTTTTCATTGAATGCATGATGTAAGCGTTTTAATATAAAGGTGAATCTTAAGAAAAGGAGGAAGTGCAATATGACTTCTACAGCAGAAAACCAGTCTGGCTTTCGCGTGAAGATTCAGCGTTTTGGTGGCTATTTAAGCGGAATGATTATGCCGAATATAGGGGCATTTATTGCTTGGGGAATTATTACGGCGCTATTTATCCCGAAAGGCTGGCTGCCAAATGAAGCGTTTGCGAAACTTGTCAGTCCGATGATTACGTATTTATTGCCACTGTTAATTGGTTATACGGGCGGCAAAATGGTTTACGATGTTCGCGGCGGCGTTGTCGGTGCCACAGCGACAATGGGGGTCATTGTCGGTTCGGATATTCCGATGTTTCTTGGAGCAATGATTGTAGGACCACTCGGTGGTTACCTCATCAAGAAGTTTGACAAGCTGATGGAAGGAAAAGTAAAACAAGGCTTTGAAATGCTAGTCAATAACTTTTCCGCTGGGATCATCGGCGGACTGTTGACATTAGTTGCCTTCAAAGGAATTGGACCAGTTGTTTCGGCAATTAGCAAAACGTTAGCAGCAGGTGTTGGAAAAATTATTGATTGGCACTTATTGCCATTGGCAAATATTTTTATTGAGCCGGCAAAAGTGTTATTCCTCAATAACGCAATTAACCATGGAATTTTAAGCCCGCTTGGCATTGAACAAGCGGCGAAAACAGGAAAATCGATTTTATTCCTGCTTGAAACAAATCCTGGTCCGGGCCTTGGCATCTTGTTAGCATATTGGCTGTTTGGCAAAGGAACGGCAAAACAATCCGCACCGGGAGCGGCAATCATTCATTTTTTAGGCGGGATTCACGAAATTTACTTCCCATATATTTTAATGAAACCGATTTTAATTTTAGCTGCAATGGCTGGCGGAGTGAGTGGTGTACTCACATTTACCATTTTCCATGCCGGGCTTGTCGCGGTTCCTTCTCCGGGAAGTATTTTTGCCTTATTGGCAATGACGCCAAAAGGAAACTATCTTGGAGTATTGTCAGGGGTATTTGTCGCTGCAGCAGTGTCATTCTTTGTTGCATCGATTTTCTTAAAGTCGGCGAAGAATAATGAAGAAGATATAACAAAAGCAGCTGAAAAGATGCAACAATTAAAAGGCAAAAAGAGCGATGTTGTTACTGTGTTGAAAAAAGAAGAAGAAGCAATCCCAGCGAAGGTCAAAAAGATTGTATTTGCTTGTGATGCAGGAATGGGTTCGAGTGCGATGGGAGCATCTATTTTGCGGAATAAAGTGCAAAAGGCTGGATTAGACATTGAAGTAACAAATACAGCAATTAACCAGCTTCCGCCAGATGCAGATATCGTCGTCACCCATCAAAATTTAACGGATCGCGCCAAAGAAAAGTTGCCAAATGCTTTCCATATATCAGTGGAAAATTTCTTGAACAGCCCGAAATATGACGAGCTCATTGAAATGTTAAAGAATAAAAGGTAAGCGTTTGCTTACCTTTTTTAACATGTATTTTTATTAAAAGATGGCAACAATAAAGGTGACGAAAAAGCAATATCTATTTGTTGTAACAAAAAGGATAAGGGCCTAAAATGTTTATTGAACAAGCTATTTATTATTTAAATCATGTCACCAATGGTTGCGCAAGACGGGGGAGTGAAGGGGCGATGTATATATCCGCGCGAGAGCGAAAAATACTAGATATTCTGTTGTCTAATGACGAAGGAACGACGGTGGGAGAACTTGCCCAGCAACTTGACGTCAGCAACCGTACCATTCACCGGGATTTGAAAGGGCTTGAGCAGATTTTAAATGATTATCATCTGCGGCTTGTCAAAAAAGCGGGGGTCGGCATTCGCGTTATTGGGGAAGCAGAAAAGAAAAAAGAGCTGGCGCTCCATCTATTTCATTTATCCCATAAGGAATATACACCAGAGGAACGCCAAGTGATCATTCTCATTGCTTTGCTGGAAGCAACGGAACCCGTCAAGCTTTTATCACTGGCAAACGACCTCAATGTTACTGTCGCAACCATTAGTCATGATTTAGATAAAATCGATCAAATGATCGAAAAATATGAACTTTCCTTAATCCGAAGAAGAGGATATGGGGTAGAAATTACCGGCTCTGAATCTGCAAAGCGGAGAATGATGAGTGAACTATTATTTCGTCATGTGGATGAGCATGAGTTTCTTTCGTTAATGAAAGAATCCATCCAGAAAAAATCGAGCGATACATTGAATACGGTTACAGAAAAACTTCTCGGGCTAGTTGATAAGAAAAAATTAGCCATCATTGAACAACAAATTGAACAGATCAAGGAAGAGCTTCCTTTTACGTTTGCCGACAGTTCGTATATTGCGCTGGTGGTCCACCTTGCTTTAGCAATAGAGCGGATTAGCCAAGGGGAATCGATTAATTTTGAACAGCGGTATTTAGAAACCATTCAGCCAACAAAAGAGTACAAAACCGCAGAAAAAATTGCGCGGTCGTTAGAACGGGCTTTCCGCATCACGATTCCAAAAGAGGAAATCGGTTATATTACGATGCATTTAATGGGTGCGAAACTTCGCGACCGCCAAGGTTATATGCTGGAGGAAGCAAGTTTTGAAGTAGGTATTAAAGCGCAAGAGCTAATTCGGTTTGTCAGCGCTGAACTGCATGTAGATATCACAAACGATTATACGTTATATGAAGATTTAGTTATCCATTTAAAACCAGCGCTTTATCGCATCCAGCATAACATGGGGATCGCCAATCCGCTTTTAGGAAAAATTATGCAAGATTATCCGGAGCTTTTTGCGGTATTAGAAAAAGGTGCGAAACAAGTTTTTCCGGATGTAAGCGTTCCACAGGAAGAAATTGGTTATTTAGTTCTCCATTTTGCGGCGGCGCTATTAAGGAAAAAGAAAGGATTGCGGGCATTAGTGATCTGCTCAAGCGGGATCGGGACGGCAAAAATATTGGCAACAAGATTAAAAAAAGAAATTCCGGATATTGCACACATGGAACAGATTTCTGTTTTTGAATTGAGAAACAAGGATGCAACGCGATACGATTTGATTGTTTCGACCGTCCCAATCGATGGCTTGGCACAACCATATTTTGTTGTCAGCCCGATGTTGCAGGAAGAAGAGGTAATGTCGATTAAACAGTTTTTAAAAAACAGAAACGCGGTTTCCAGCAAGGAGGACGTAGATGGCACATCCGAAAAATCTTATGATGTGATCAAGAAAATGGCTTCTATCCAAAAAGCGAGCGAAACGATTTTCCGGATTTTAGATGGGTTTATGTTACAACAAGTAAATAGCCGTTCCATGAAAGAAGTTTTAGCGGAAGCGTGCCATCAGCTATGGCAAAAAGGAGTCATTTGCGATTCTGAGAAAGTGCTTGCAGAATTGTTGCGGAGAGAAAAATTAGGAGGATTGGGAATACCGGAAACGCCGTTTGTTTTGTACCATACGCGAAGCCCTGCGGTGCTTTTTCCATCTTTCACCATTTATAGGTTAGCGGAATGCCAAACGGTCAAAGGAATGCACGATCAGCCGGTGGAGGCGAATACTGTTTTGCTGCTGTTGGCGCCTGATTCCGCTAGTCAAGAAATGCTTTCTGTATTAAGCCATATCAGCTCGTTAGTCATTAAGGATGAAGATAGTGTAGCATTGTTCTCCAAAGGGGATCGCGAACAGGTGCATTCGTTTTTGAGTTATCATTTAGAAAAGTTTTTTCATAACTATCTTTAACAACGTAAGGAGTGAATGATATGTCAATGCCAATTTTACAGAAAGAAAATATTGTATTGCGCGCACAAGTGGAAAATAAAACGGAAGCTATTCGTTTAGCGGGACAAATTTTGGTCGATCATGGTTATGTGGAAGATGCTTATATTGACAAAATGTTTGAACGGGAAGCGTTAACATCCACATATATGGGGAATTTTGTCGCTATTCCGCACGGCACTGAGGATGCGAAACAATTTGTTAAACATTCTGGTATTTCAATTGTCCAAATTCCTGATGGGGTGGATTTCGGGGATGGCAATATCGCAAAACTATTGATTGGAATCGCAGGAAAAAATAATGAGCATTTGGAGATTCTTTCGAAAATCGCCATTGTTTGTTCGGAAGAGGAACATGTAGAGACAATGATTAAAGCGGCGACAGAAGAAGAAATTCTGCGCCTTCTCAGCGAGGTGAATTAATGATGTTAGCGGTTCATTTCGGAGCAGGGAATATTGGAAGAGGATTTATCGGAAGTTTGCTTTCTCAGTCGGGCTATGAAGTGGTGTTTGTAGATATTAATGATGAAGTAGTCCGGTTATTAAAAGAAAAACAAGCATATCGTGTGATCGTGGCCGATGAAACTGAACAAGAACAGCCGATCCGCAACGTTTCCGCTCTCAATAGCCAAACGGAACGCGAAAAAGTCATCGATTATATCACAAAAGCTCATCTTGTGACAACGGCGGTTGGACCGCATGTTTTGCCGGCAATTGCCGCAATTCTTGCTGAGGGGCTGCAAAAAAGGTTGACGGTAAATCAAGCACCGCTTCATATTATTGCTTGTGAAAATATGATTGGTGGAAGTGATGTGTTAAAGAGCCATGTCTTTGCCATGATTTCTGAAGCAGATAAACCGTTGTTTGAAAAGTACTACGGTTTTTTGAATTGTGCGGTAGACCGTATCGTTCCGAATCAAAAACACGCCGATCCTCTCACTGTGGTAGTTGAGCCGTTTTTTGAGTGGGTGATCGAGAAACGGAATATCATCGGCAGTATTCCGTCCATTCAAGGAGCTCATTTTGTCGATGATTTACAGCCTTATATTGAGCGTAAGCTTTTTACCGTAAATACAGGGCATGCAATAGCCAGCTATTTAGGATACTACAAAAAAATACAAACGATACAAGAAGCAATGAAGGATGAAGAGATACGCTCAGATGTGGAAAAAGCGCTTCATGAATCTGGCGCGGTGCTGGTAAAGAAATATGGATGGAATGAGAGCGAACATGAATCCTATATTCAAAAAATCATTCAACGCTTTATGAATCCTTCCATTTCCGATGAAGTAGTCCGGGTTGCCCGTTCTCCAATCCGCAAACTTGGGGCGAATGATCGCCTGATCGGACCAGCCGTGCAATATTATGATTTATTTGGACAAATACCGCGCGGTTTGGTCAAAGGAATTGCTGCGTTATTGCTGTTTGATTATGAGAATGACAAGGAAGCCGTCGCCTTACAACAAACTATTCAAAAATCCGGGGTAGAAGAGGCGCTATTCCAATATGCACAATTAGAAAAAGAGCATCCTCTTGTAATTGCTATCAAAAATCAGTTCTCCGGATTAAGCAGGGAAAACGTTAATATGTAGCACGGCAAAACAAAACGTATTGCCAAACGCATCATGAATGCATCAATGCACATAAAAAGGTCCACCACCTTGGAAATCCATACAGCGGCCAAAAAACTTCCAAGGGGTGGACACGATCATGATTTCCAATGGAGCAGCGGATGCTCCAATCATGCTTCGGCAGCACGGCACTTCGCAGCAGTCTTGGCGATTCGCAAGCAAAGCGGGGAATGTCCACCCGATACCGCTTATTAGAGGCGGAAGCCATCGAAAAATAGGAACGATTAATCCAAACGCTCACCAAGCTGTCGTATCGCAAGCTGATCCACTGTCTTCGGTGGATGAGCGGCGGATTTCGGGAGCAGCTTATATTGATCGAAAGGAAAATATGCTTTTTCTCACACTTGGATTTTTCTGCGTCTTTCACCATTTGTAATACCCGCTTCTCGGCATACTTGCCACTCCGCTGAGAAGAGCGGCTCTTGAATCCATGATATTTTTTCTTTTTCCCGTGAAAAAAATCCCCTCTATAGTAAACAGTATCAGCTTTTGCTTTTTTCTGTCTACTATAAGGGGATAATACTAGTTTGCGACAGCCTCTTTTTTTAAAAACTGGTAAAATTCAATAGGCTTCTTTGCCTAGCCGAATCATCCTTTTGCAGTTCCGCAAACAGGGCAATTTTGAAGGGAAAGAGGTAATTCCAAACCACAGCTATTCAGCAATTCTGCATTCGATAAAATTTCCTCTGTACTTCCATCTACAGCTATTTCCCCTTTTTTTATCACAATAATCCTTTCACAGGTTTCAAATACCATGTCCAAATCGTGGCTGGTAATTATCTTTGTATGTTCAAAACTTTTTAACAACTCAATTACTCTCCGTCTTGATTTTGGGTCCAGGCCTGAAGTTGGCTCATCCATTATCAATACATCAGGTTGCATTGACAAAACGGAGGCAATTGCGGCAGACCGCTTTTCTCCGCCTGATAGTTTATAAGGAGCCCGGTCTTTCAAATGAGGTATTCCAACCATCTCCAATGCCTGCATCACCCGTCTCTCCACGTCTTCCTCTTCCAGCTTGTAATTCCGTGGTCCAAAGGCAACGTCATCATAAACAGTAGTCATGAACAATTGATCGTCAGGGTCCTGAAAAACCATTCCCAATCTTTGGCGTATCAACGGTAATGTCTTTTTGGTTACACGAACATCTCCTACCAGCACTTCTCCGCTATCCGGAAAAAGAACTCCCATCAACAGCATCAGCAGCGTAGACTTCCCAGCACCATTTGCTCCAATGATTCCTACAGATTCACCATGATAAATGGAAAAAGACATATTTTTAATTGCTTCATGTCCATCCGGATACGAAAAATGCAGGTTCCTCACTTCAATTTTATGATGGCTCATCTATCGCATCACTCCTGTAAACAATGACCCTAGCAATACAGGTATGTCGTAAATTCTTGCAATCACAAAAAACAGGCTCCATGCGGCAAAATAGGCAAGATCTTTAAAACTTAGTTTTGCAATCTCCCCAGTATGATACTCTCCTGTAAAGCCTCTTAAGCTCATTGCTTGATATACCCGTTCTGCTCTTTCAAAAGTCCTGAGCAATAATTGTCCGGCAAAAGAACCCCAGACGCTCCATTTTATTCCCTTTTGTCCTGGCGCCCTCAGGGAATACGCCCTCATCATCCTGGAAACCTCTTCGATCAGCACCGATATATATCGGTATGTTAAAAGAAGCTGTAGGACAAAAATTTTAGGGATTTTGAGCATCCGCAAAGCTGCGGCCAACCGGTCCATACCTGTGGTTGCAATGAGTAGAATGCTGGCTGTCACTGTTAAACTGCATTTTATAAAAATGGATAAAAAAGTGACCCATCCTTTTGAAATGGCAATTCCACCAAGCAATATTTTAGAATGATCAAACAATGGATTTAATATTCCAATTCCGATAATTAAAGGTTCAATAAACAATATCATTTTTAGAATTGGCGCAACTGGTATCTCTGCCAAAGCAAAAATCAGTATGGGATAAAAAATAAAAGGCAAAAGGCCGCTTATTTCATGTCTTTCAAATGATACAACCACAGTCAAATAAGCGACTGTGGTTAACAGCTTTATTAGCGGATGGATTCTGTGTATAAAAGTCTTTTTTCGCGCCAGGTCATCCAGAAGCCTCATATTGGACAATGAATTTATCATGTTCGACATTTAAATCCATTCCTATTTATATATTTTAATAATTAATAAGGACCCCACCATAAAAATAATCAAGCGGTAGTTTTTATTTTTTTCCGTTTAATCAACATGATGATCCACCCTGTAAATACGGCCAATGCAAGAGTCAATGCTCCGCCTACTATACCCGAAACGCTTGTCCCGGCACTGACAGCGGGCCATGCATTTTCAGCTTGTGCAGCTGTTTTTTCTTTATTTTCATGTCCGCTTGTTTTAAAATCATAATCAGGTAATAATGCTGTTTTGCTTTGAATTTCAGAGAGTGTTTTATGAATGCCGTCAGGAGCTTTCAATTCTGCCGAACCTGTTGTTTTTTCGATAGACCATTCCAGTCCGTCAGGATTGGCGGATGCACACCAAGAAAATAGACCGCCAACCACAACTACGGCGATGGAAAGGCCTGTCAATACTTTCTTCATGGATATATTGCCAAGGGCTTCTCCGTTCGCTGCTTTTTTCAAAATTTCAGGTCTTGTTCTCCATACGAAAGTAATGATTGCTGCGGTGACCAGCCCTTCCACTATCCCGATCGCAAGATGTATCGGTTGCATCAACAATACGAATTTTCCAAAAGGCAATTCGGTTTTTCCTGATAAAAGAGTTTCAAGGACAACGCTAAAAGCACCCAGTTGGAGAGCAACAAGCGCTGAAACCATTGAACCGGCAAAAATCCTTTTGGAAGTAACCCCTTTACGTGTAAACCACTTATATATGAAAGGATATGCTATAAAACACGTATAAAAACCAAGATTAAATACGTTGCAACCGTAAGCAAGCAATCCGCCGTCACCAAAGAACAATGCCTGTATCAACAAAATCGAAGCCATCGTTAAAAATCCCGCATAAGGACCCAATAATATTGCAAGCAGCATTCCGCCTCCGAGGTGCCCGCTTGAACCAGTGCCTGGTATTGAAAAATTAATCATCTGTGCCGCAAAAACAAACGCTCCCATCACTCCCATTAAAGGAATTTTCTTTTCATCCATCTCATTCTGGAGTTTTTTGATGGAATAAGCCGCGACTCCAGCAGTGGTTGCCAGCATGGTTCCGCCAACAGCTGGTGAAATCAGGGCATCAGCCATGTGCATCATGTTTCACCCCTTGTAATAGTATCTTTAGAATCCGCTTCCAAAATAAAAAATAAATTCTTAAATCGAGCGTATCACGGCTTAGCAAAAACGGTCAAGTGAATATTATGTTACTATGTTACAGGACTTTCACTGAGCAGCAACATCCAGCTTTGCTGGACGCGATTTGTCGATTTGTCTTTGTTCGACAATAACAATCGTTTGCCATCCAATCTTTTCTCACTCTGCATTGGATCGCCGGGATCCGAGCTAACCCGCCGGTTTCTGGCTTTGAAACAGAGCGGGATGGTGTTTTACTAGTTAACTCGTGTTGTTCTTCGGCAAGTCATTAAGGCACAGCTAACACCTCGTGTTTTTCCGTATTTTGTATACGCGCCTCTTAATAAAATGAACACGAAGAAACAGTGGAATAAAACAATAGTTGAAGGTGCTAAAGCTAAATTGTATTCCACCAGATAATCCGAGTACCTTAAAAAGAATTAAAATTGCAACAGGAAGGAAAAAGAACCGATGAAAGTGCTGCAACCTGATTGGATGCTGCTTATGAATGGAATGCAATTTTTTAACGGATTCGCGATCATTTTTACGATTATGGCTGTAAAATGGATACATTAAAACAAAGCAATGTGTGGCGGAGTGTTTGATTACATATCCATGCCGATTATGCTTGCCCGTTTTCATGAAATATTGGTAGAATATAATGAATATTGTTTAAAATGCATGAATGGATGAAAGAATTGATTGGACAAGGGGAAAGCGATCGGCAACGTAGCTTTAGCGACACGAAGGGGAGTAGCCAAAAGGAATTTGCCGATTGACATTGGGGAAAAGTGCTGGCAGCAGTGATGAAGCAATATCGAGATGGCATTACCGCGGAAGAAGTAGGAAAACCCATTGGCGCGAGCCGGACGACATCAAGGAGATATTTAGAGTATCTCGTTTCCATTTCTCAAGTGACGGCGGACATTTTGTACGGCTCTGTTGGAAGGCCGGAGAGAATGTACAAGCTAAAACGATAAGGAGGAAGACAGCTTGGATGTTTTTATCCTCATTCTGCTTCATGTCATGTTGCCGGTATTTTTGCTTGTTGGTCTTGGCGCGCTGTTGCATCACATTTTTCGTTTCGATATGAACACATTATCCAAATTAAACGTATATGCGCTATTGCCTGCCGTTGGATTTGTCAATATTTACGAAAGTAACATTGATGCGAATGTATTGGTGAAAGTGCTGGGGTTTTTGCTGGCGCAAAATGGGACGTTAATCGTCATCAGTGCGGTGATGGCAAAACTGCTAAAGCTTGATAGGAGCCTATCTGCTACGTTTCAAAATACGATTGTTCTCAACAATTCCGGCAATTTTGGCATTCCGGTAAGCCAGCTTGTATTTCATCAACAGCCGCTTGGGCTGTCGATTCAAATCATCGTAACGATTTTCCAAAATTTCCTTACTAATACATATGGTCTGTGGAATTTTTTATCTGCGGGTGGAAAGAAAGGAAAAGTGACGGCGGAATTTTGGAAAAACCCAATTATTTATGCGCTTTTGTTTGGATTGCTTTTTCGGGCGCTGCACATTCCGATTCCGCCGTTTATTTGGAATCCTGTGCAAAATGTCGCCAATGCGTTTTTGGCAGTTGCCTTGCTGACGCTGGGAGCGCAAGTGGCCTATATCGATTTCAAGCGGTTCCCGCCGCTATTGTTTCTTAGTGTTTTCGGGCGCCTTCTTCTTGCGCCGGCAGTTGCTGCGATGATTATTTTTGGATTGCATCTTGATGGGGTGATCGCGCAAGCGCTGTTCATCGCAAGCTCGTATCCTTGCTCGAGAAACACGGCGCTTTACGCATGGGAGTATGGCCACCATCCGGATTATGCCGCTCAAGCGGTATTGATGTCGACGCTGTTTAGCTCAGTGACCGTGACGATGATTGTCTATCTCTCGAAAATTTTATTCTAACCATTTTTGTGAATGCAACAAACGGCGCGAACTAGAGAGTTCGCGCCGTTTGTTCTATTGAATTTGTTTAAAAAGTTTAACCGCTTGTTTTGGAACCCAAAATTGTTCTGCGCTGTTAACAACAAGCCCTTCTAATTCATACGTTTTGTTTCCGGCGATCATAATGTTTTTGTTCGCAGGGAACTCAGCCACCGTCTTTCCTTTTTTCACGATCAACTTAGGATTTTGTGCATCTGTGTCATCGATCGTTACGGTCGCTCCTATCGCCGCAAAGTTTTCTTTCGCGTTGACAAATAACCGTTTATTTAAATCGCTTAATTGAAAACCCATCGCTTTTGCCATGATGTGGGCTAAATCCGTATTTTCAAATGTGCCGATTGGCCGGTTCGGGCCATAAGTGTAGAGAAAGACATCTTCCCCCGTATGTCCGCCGGTGGTAAACCCAAGATTCGCGCGCGCGGCCAGCAATTCTGTCAATGTTTTGCGGAGATTATTGGATTCGTTTAATTTTTTCTTCTCATCGGCGGTTAATGAGTCTAATCCGTATAAACGGGCCACTTCTTCTAAATTGGATTTATCCGCTTTTAATTGGCTCATAGCCCCTTCTAGCGTCATTCTTGCTTTTTTCAGCGGATCAACATATGCGGAAACAGGGGTTTCAGGGTACGACTGATCGGTGTTGCGGTTGCCGATCGTAATGCCGCTGTTGCCATGGTCGGATACGGCAATGACGAGCGTGTCGTTGCGTTTTTTCGCAAAGGAAAGCGCTTCTGCCACCGCTTTGTCAAAGGCCAGCACTTCACTGATAATCCCGACAGGATCATTGGCATGGGCTGCCCAATCCGGCTGGCTGCCTTCCACAAATAAGAAAAATCCGTCTTTATCTTTTGAAAGTGTTTCGATCGCTTTTTTTGTCATTTCCGCCAGCGTTGGTTCATTAGGTCTTGTATACGGGCGGTTCATGTCTTGGGCAAGTGCGTCATCGGCAAACACGCCCCAAATTTTATCAGATGTGGAACGGAGCAGATCGTCTCGCGTTTCCACGACATCGTATCCTTTTTTCTTAATGACTTCAAGCATATTTTCGTTATCTTTTCGGTTGTTTGTTCCGCTGCCTGGAAGTAGCGCTTCTTTTCCGCCGCCTAAGACGACTTCGATATCTTGATACACTTGTTGTTCAGCGATATCAGGAAACAAGTTGCGGTGCTTGACATGGGCGGAGAAGCCTGCCGGTGTGGCATGCTGAATAGCCGATGTTGCGATAATTCCCGTTGCTTTTCCCATCAATTCGGCGCCTTCGAGCACATTTGCGACCGGTTTCATCGCGTGTTCCTTCGAAATGGGGGATACGCCCGGAGAATTCACAACACTTGGGAGAATGCCGATATACTTGTCGTTGGATTTAAATCCTGTTGCCATCGCGGTGGCGGCCGGGGCAGAGTCTGTGATTGCTGATTCGGCAGAGTACGTCCGGACAGCGCCGCTTGCCATTTCATCTAAAGCGAGCGGCGCTCCTTTATACCATCTTGCCAATGTCGTCGCTCCCGCGCTTGTTCCATCCATTACCATCATGATGACGTTTTTGATTGGTTTGGATTTTTGCTTTTCCTTTGCTTCTTCGCGTGCCGCGAAAGCAAAAGATCCAGCGGTGAGAGAGCCGATTAATGCAAAACTGATAATTTTTCGGCCAATATTTTTCAATTTTGCATCCTCCTTCATCCGTTAATTAGATTTATTTATATCATGATCATAAAATCGATTTATTAACAACGTTTTGCGGCAAGATAAATATTTTGTGAAATATGTTGATTTTTTGAAAGAATGAATTTTTTAATAAAAATGATTGTTAAACGCTTTCATTTTGTTTTATAATTTTACTAAACCGGTTTATGAAAACGTTTGTAAATACTAAATCGATTTAGTGATGAAAGAGGGATCCCTTTGAAAAAAGTTACGATGGCTGACGTCGCGAAGTTGGCGAATGTTTCGAAAAGCACGGTGTCGCAATATTTAAATAAACGTTATGAATATATGAGCGAGGAAACGAGAAAACGAATTGCCCGGGCGATTGAAGAGTTAGGGTATCAACCGAATATTATCGCCCGCAGCTTAAAACAGAAAACAACGATGACAATCGGAGTGATTGTCTTCAACCTTTTGCACATGCTGACAACGCAAGTGTTGCATGCGATTGAGGAAGCATGCCAAGAGCGCGGTTTCCATGTCATCGTCTCTAATTCCGATGACGACCCGGAGAAAGAAAAGAAATATATTGAAATGCTGCGGGCAAAACAGGTCGATGGTTTGATTATTTTTCCAACAGGAAAAAATGCTGATGTATATCAAAAAATGACCGAAGAACGGTTTCCGCTTGTGTTCGTCGATCGGATGGTTCCGGGGGTCAAAGCGGATGCGGTTCTGCTTGATAATCAAAAGGCGGCTGCTTTGGCGGTCGAATATTTCGCTGAGCGTGGTTACGAACGCATCGGAGTTGTCGCTCCACCTCCTGTTTCCCATATCATTCCGAGGATGGAGCGTATTGAAGGATTTCGGCAAGCGTTGGCGAAAAAGGGGCTTCCAGTCGTTGACGATTATTTTATTACAACGGAGATCCCGCGTATCCAAAAAGAATTGACGAGGTTGTTTGCCTCTGGCCGCTTGCCGGAAGCGTTGTTTGCGATCAATGACTTAACATTGATGGAAGTTTTGTATTTTGTTAAAGGAAATCATATAAAAATTCCGGACGAACTGGCAATCATCAGCATTGACGATGTGCCGTTTGCCCATGTTTATACTCCGACGTTGACGACGATCGCGCAGCCGACATTTGCCATGGGAAAAAAAGCGGCAGAACGGCTGTTTCTGCAAATCGCAAAAAAAAGCGAGCATCAACCGCAAGTTTTTCGCTTTTCGCCTACGTTTATCGAACGAGGGTCGGCAAAAGAAAAAACATCATAGAAAGAGGGAGCAGACATGAAAGCAAAACAGCTAATTGTGATTGGTGTCGATATCGGAACGACGAGCACAAAAGCGGTGGCGTTTGGCGAACAGGGAAGGCCGCTTGCCTCCCACGCGATTGATTATCCAATGATACAACAACATCCAGGCTGGGCGGAGCAAGATCCGGAGGAGATTTTCGCAGCTGTTGTTAAAACTGTAGACGCTGTCATCTCTAAGTTGAATATTGCTGCTAGCCAAGTGAAGGCGATCGGCTTCAGCGCGGCGATGCATTCTTTAATGGCGCTTGATGCATCAGGGCGCCCGCTAACCCGCTGCATCATTTGGGCCGATAACCGCAGCGTCGGACAAGCGGAGCGGCTGTTGGATGAATGGGATGGCATGGGCATTTACAAACGGACTGGGACCCCGATTCATCCGATGTCCCCGCTTCCGAAATTGCTTTGGCTGAAAGAGGAACAGCCTGATTTATTCCGTCAGGCGCATAAATTTGTATCGATGAAAGAATATGTGCTGCATCAATTATATGGCCAATATGTTGTCGACTATTCGATCGCTTCGGCAACGGGACTGTTTCGCTTAGATACGCTTGATTGGGACGCGGACGTTCTTGAACTTCTCGGAATAACAAGAGCGCAGCTATCGAGTTTGGTGCCAACGACGCACATATTGCGGGGGATGAAGAAAGAATGGGCGGAGCAAATGGGCTTAGATCCGGACGTTCCTGTCGTGGTCGGAGCTAGTGACGGGGTGCTCGCCAATGTCGGCGTCGGGGCGGTTTTGCCTGGGGAGGCGGCGGTTACGATTGGAACAAGCGGCGCGGTGCGGACGATTTCCCCCGTACAAAAAACAGATGAAAAAGGGCGGACGTTTTGTTATGCGCTTTCGCCAAATCATTGGGTCGTTGGCGGGCCGACGAACAATGGCGGTATTTTGTTGCGGTGGCTTCGTGACGAATTTGGCAGCCAGGAGCGCGAAGTGGCGAAAAGGCTCGGCATTGATCCGTATGAGTTGCTGACAAAGTACGCTGAAAGAGTTCCGGCAGGTTCAGAAGGATTGCTGTTTCTTCCGTTTTTGTCAGGAGAGCGTGCGCCGTACTGGAACGCGAACGCAAGAGGGACATTTTTCGGCATCAGCCTCCATCATAAGAGGGAACATTTTATTCGAGCGGTGATGGAAGGGGTGTGTATGAGTGTCTTTTCCGTCGCTTTGGCGATTCGCGATGTCACGGGGCCGCTGTCGGAAATCCGCGTATCAGGCGGTTTTGCGAAATCTCCGTTTTGGCGGCAAATGCTTGCCGATATGATGGGAAAAGAGCTGTTAGTGCCGGAAACGCATGAGGCGTCGGCGCTAGGCGCTGCGGCGTTGGCATTGTATGCGCTTGGTGATATTCCATCGCTTGATACGGTGAAAACGTGGATTCATATTTTATCACGCCATGTGCCAAATGAGAAAAACACGCTTATTTATTCCGAATTATTTGATATGTATACACGGTTATATGATCGCTTAAAAGATGAATTTGACGTTATCGCTTCGTTTCAACGGAAGGATGTTCACTAAATCGGTTTAGTTACTGAAATAACAGAGGGGGCAAGGAAAATGGGGATCGCGATTGTTATTGCCGCGATTGTTGTGTTATTGCTGCTCATCACAGTGGCGAAAATGCATCCGTTTGTCGCTTTGATTTTGACATCCGTTGGCGTCGGGCTGGCAATGGGCATGCCGCTGCTCGCACCATCGCCAGAAACGCCGGGAATTATTGATTCGATAAAAGCAGGTCTTGGCAATACACTTGGCTTTTTGGCGATCGTCTTGGCGCTGGGAACAATGCTTGGGAAAATGATGGCAGAGTCCGGAGGCGCTGAACGCATTGCGAAAACATTGATTGACCGTTTCGGCCAAAAACGCGTCCATTGGGCGATGATGGTCGTCGCATTTTTAGTAGGGATTCCTGTATTTTTCCAAGTAGGATTCGTGCTATTAATTCCGCTTGTGTTTACGATTGCAATGGAAACGGGGATTTCGCTTGTGACGATTGGCATTCCGCTTGTTGCCGGATTGTCGGTCGTGCATGGACTTGTTCCGCCGCATCCGGCAGCGATGGCTGCCGTCGGCATTTTTAAAGCCGATGTCGGAACAACGATTCTTTATTCGCTTATTGTCGGGCTGCCGACAGCGATTATCGCCGGCCCGTTGTTTGGAAAATGGATCGGATCGCGCATGCATAAAGAAGTTCCCGGTGAAATCGCCGAGCAGCTCGTGCAACATAAAGAAAAGAAAGACCTTCCTGGCTTTGGCAACACGTTATTTACGATTTTGCTTCCGGTCATTTTAATGCTGATTGCTTCCATTGCCAATGTCGCGCTAGATCAAGCGTCGGAAGCAGCGAAGGTGTTGCGCTTTATCGGAGACCCGGTCATCGCGCTGCTGATCGCGACGATTTATTCGTTCTTCAGCCTTGGCTATGCGCGCGGATTCAATCGCGATAAAGTATTAAAATTTGCCAATGACTGCCTTGGTCCTGTCGCCAATATTTTGCTTGTCATTGGCGCCGGCGGAGCGTTCAATAAGGTGCTGCTTGATTCTGGCATTGGTGAGCAAATCGCCGACTTGGCCAAACATTCACATATGTCTCCGCTGCTGTTAGGTTGGGGAATTGCCGCACTCATTCGGATTGCGACAGGTTCTGCAACAGTATCGATGATGACGGCGGCTGGCATTGTCGCTCCAATTGCCGCCAGCATGCCTGGCACGAACGCTGAATTGCTCGTATTAGCGACAGGAGCAGGCTCACTCATTTTATCGCACGTCAACGACTCCGGCTTCTGGATGATCAAAGAATATTTCGGCATGACCGTCAAAGAGACGTTGATGACATGGACTGCAATGGAGACGATTATTTCCGTCGTCGCCTTTGCGCTGATTGCGTTGCTGGACTTAGTCGTTTAAGATATGAAAAACGTCAGGCGCTTGTTTTGACAAGTCCTGACGTTTTTTGGTGATGATGGTATCTCTGTGCGAATCATCCATGCTGTTTATTTACCTGCGCGTCACCGATACCGCGCGAATTTATAAACCAATCAAACAGATAAAGCATGATTGCGTTCATGGTTAAACATCGCTTAAGTTATATATCCACTTCCTAATCCTTCCGCAGTCTTTCCGCTTTTTCCATAGACGGATCTGCGCTTGCATGCAGAATCCCCGGTGCAATCCATCATACTGGAAAAGAGTTTCTGTTTTTGTTTTATGTAAGGATTTATAACAAAATAATTCGAAATATATTATATTTTTTGATTTTTTACTTGCTTATAGAGAGGGGATATGTATAATATTTGTATATAAATATTACATATTATGTAATATAAAATAACATAAACAGAAAGAAAGGAGGGAAATCCCCTCATAATCATGGAGAATTTCGCTAAAACAGGCAGCAATGAAGTGTGCGGCAATATGTCTTTCTAATTTTTTTTGTAAGGAGTGTTGACATGATGAAATTAAAATGGGTGGCATTGCTTTTATATGCGTTTGTGTTTGTGTTAAGCGGATGTGCTGCATCGTCGGCAGTCGATGAGGTGAAAGAAAAGCCAAAAGAAACAAGCGCATCGGAAACAGGTGACACGGTCAAGGTAGGGATTCTTCATTCGCTGAGCGGCACGATGGCAATCAGCGAAGTATCGTTACGTGATGCGGAGCTGATGGCCATTGAAGAGATTAATAAATCCGGGGGGGTTGCTGGGGAAAAAAATTGAGCCGGTGATCGAGGATGGAGCTTCAGACTGGCCGACATTTGCAGAAAAGGCGAAAAAACTGCTGCAGAAAGACAAAGTGGCGGCGATTTTTGGCGGATGGACATCGGCAAGCCGAAAAGCAATGCTTCCTGTCGTTGAGCAAAATAATGGGCTGCTTTGGTATCCTGTGCAGTACGAAGGGATGGAGTCTTCACCAAATATTTTTTATACAGGTGCGACAACCAATCAGCAAATCGTTCCGGCGGTAAGCTGGCTGCTAGAAAATAGGGGAAAGAGATTTTTCTTGCTTGGCTCGGATTATGTGTTTCCGCGCACAGCCAACAAAATCATTAAAGCCCAATTAAAGGCGGAAGGCGGACAATTGGTCGGCGAAGAGTACACACCGCTTGGCCATACGGATTATAGCACGATTATTAACAAAATAAAAGAAGTAAAGCCGGATGTTGTCTTTAACACATTAAACGGAGACAGCAATGTCGCTTTCTTTAAGCAGTTAAAAGACGCTGGGATTACCGCAAAAGATGTAACGGTGATGTCTGTCAGCATCGCGGAAGAAGAAATCCGCGGAATTGGCGGTGATGTGCTGGCTGGCCATCTTGCCGTATGGAATTATTTCCAGTCAACGGATACGCCGGAAAATAAAGCGTTTGTTGAAAAATATAAAAAGAAATACGGGAAAGAGCGAGTCACCGATGATCCGATTGAAGCAGCGTATTTCGCCGTCCATTTATGGGCGGAAGCAGTGAAAAAAGCAGGTTCTTTTGATGTCGATAAGGTGAAAAAAGCGGCGGATGGCATTGAGTATAAAGCGCCTGGCGGAACGGTAAAAATCGATGGAGAAACGCAGCACACATGGAAGATTGTAAGAATAGGAGAGATCCAGGCAAATGGACAGTTTAAAGAACTATGGAATTCCGGAAAGGCGGTCAAGCCGGATCCTTACTTAAAAAGTTATCCATGGGCGAAAAATTTAAATTAAATGAAACACAGCTGCTGTGGAAAGGAGTTTCGGCTCCTTTCCATTTCCAAGAAAGGAGGAGGCATTGTTGTCTGTCGTTATTACGCAAATTTTTAACGGTTTCAGCCTAGGTTCGATTTTGCTTTTTGTTGCTATAGGGCTGGCGGTTACCTTTGGATTAATGGGTGTCATCAACATGGCTCATGGCGAATTGATCATGGTGGGAGCGTACATGACGTATGTCGTGCAACAAATATTTTCCAAGTATGCGCCGCAAGCGCTGGAATATTACTTTTTCGCCGCTATTCCTGCTGCCTTTTTTGTTTCGGCTCTCCTTGGCTGGGGGTTAGAACAACTATTAATCCGTCATTTATATCATCGACCGTTGGATAGTTTGTTGGCGACATGGGGAGTCAGCTTGATTTTGCAGCAAATCGTACGAATCATTTTTGGCGCGCCAAATGTAGCGGTGCTTCCTCCTGGATGGCTGGATGGAGGGATCCGCGTTGCGGGAGTGGTGTTTCCGTACAAACGGCTGTTTATTTTGGCATTCGTCATTTTATCCATTTTTGCCCTTTATGTTTATTTAACGAAAACGCCAGTCGGCCGCAGAATAAGAGCCGTCACGTTAAACCGGGATATGGCTTCTTGCCTTGGCATTTCGACTCGAAAAGTCGATGCATATGCTTTTGCCATTGGTTCCGGATTTGCTGGGTTAGCAGGTTGTGCGCTGACATTGCTCGGTCCGATTGGGCCAACGATTGGAACGTATTATATTGTCGATGCGTTTATGGTTGTCATTTTGGGAGGAATAGGGAAACTGATCGGCACGGTGTTGGGAGCGTTCGGAATCGGATTGGTCAGCACGTTGATGGAGTATTCGACAAGTGCGACGATCGCCAAAGTGATAATGTTTGCGCTTATTATTGCCTTTTTGCAATGGAAGCCTTCGGGGCTTGTCAGTATGAAAACAAGATCGCTCGATTAAGGGGTGTCAAAGATGATAAAAAAAGGCTGGCTTTATTGGCTGTTTTTCCTTGCTTTGTTTGCAGCACCGTTTTATTTAACGGAATTTCGTTTATCGCTGCTCGGAAAATTTCTTTGCTTTGCCATGATCGCGATAGGGCTTTCTTTGCTTTGGGGCTATACCGGGATTTTAAGTTTAGGACATGGCGTGTACTTTGGTTTAGGCGCTTACTGTATGGCAATGTACTTAAAACTGGAGTCTGCGCCTGGACGATTGCCTGATTTTATGGAGTGGAGCGGTGTTAACAAGCTCCCATGGTTTTGGAAACCGTTTGAGCATCCGCTGTTTGCTATTTCTTCCGCCATCATCATTCCGGTGCTATTAGCAGCATTTTTGAGTTATTTTACGTTTAAAAACCGGATTAAAGGCGTCTATTTTTCATTATTGTCACAAGCTGTTGTCGTTGTCTTTGTTACCTTATTTATCGGAAAGCAAGAATGGACAGGAGGGACGAATGGATTAACGAATTTTTCTACCGTTTTCGGTTTCTTGTTATCTTCTCCTCTTACCCAAATTGTTCTTTACTGGATCACCGTTTGTTTGCTTTTGCTTATTTTCCTTTTTTCCCGTTGGTTAACGGTGAGCCGTTTCGGCCGGGTGCTTGTAGCCATCCGGGATGGGGAAAACAGGGTCCGCTTTTTAGGGTTTAATCCAACAACGTACAAGGTGTTTGTCTATAGCCTTTCCGCGGCTTTTGCCGCGCTGGCAGGCGTAATGTTTGTTTTGCAAGTCGGGCTGATTTCTCCGGCGATGATGGGGATTATTCCTTCAATTGAAATGGTATTGTGGGTTGCTGTCGGGGGAAGAAGTTCATTAATTGGAGCTGTGATAGGTGCTATTGTGACGAACAGTGCGAAAAGCTTCTTTAGCGAAAATTATCCTGATATATGGCTGCTATTTTTAGGAGGATTATTTATCGGTGTGGTCATGTTTTTGCCAAACGGACTTGCCGGCATATACGAGTCTTTGAAACAAAGAAAACGGCATGGGGAGGGGAGAACACATGAAGCCGGTTCTCATGTGTCGCGAAGTGTCGGTGGATTTTGACGGATTTCACGCATTGCAAGGGGTGAATTTGGAGGTTTATCCGCACGAAGTCCGCTTTTTAATTGGGCCAAACGGAGCGGGAAAGACGACGCTTTTAGATGTAATCTGCGGCAAAACAAGAGCGTGCAGCGGAAAAGTGTTATTTTACTCACACGATATTACGAAAATGCCGGAGCATAAAATTGTCCGGCTTGGGATTGCGCGAAAGTTTCAAAGCCCATCGATTTTTCACCAGTTGACCGTATGGGAGAATATGGAGCTGGCTTTAAAACAAGACCGCGGATTGTTCGCGGTTTTGCGGGCAAAGTTATCGCAAGAAGAGCGGGATGCTATCATCACGCTGCTGCAACGCATCCAATTATTCGATTATGCTGGACAAAAGGCTGGTTCTCTTTCACACGGCCAAAAGCAGTGGCTTGAAATTGGCATGCAGCTTATCCAATTCCCTCAGCTGTTGTTGCTTGATGAACCGGTTGCCGGGATGAGCGAAACAGAGCGGGAACGGACAGGAGAGTTGATCCACGAAATCGCGCGCAACTGTGCCGTCGTCATCGTCGAGCATGATATGGATTTTGTGCGCCGTTTTTCCAAGCAAGTAACGGTCATGCATGAAGGGAAAGTGTTATGTGAGGGGACCATGGAGGACATTCAGCGAAATGAAAAAGTGATAGAAGTTTATTTAGGAAGGGAAGAGAAAGCATGTTAAGCGTGCAAAATGTTGCGGCCGGATATGAACAAAGCGTGGTGTTGGAAAATGTCAGCATTAACGCACAAAAAGGCGCGGTGACGGCGGTGCTTGGGCGAAATGGCGTCGGAAAAACGACACTTATCAAAAGCATTATCGGGTTAATCAAACCGATGGCTGGCAAAATCGAATGGGAGCATGAAGATATTACCTCATTGCCGCCTGAAGAGAGAGTAAGAAAGGGGATTGGCTATGTTCCACAAGGAAGAGAAATTTTTTCTTCGCTAACAGTGGAAGAAAATTTATTGCTAGGGCTGGAGGCACTTCCGAAGAAAGCCAATCCGTCACAGATTTTAGCAGAAGTTTACGAGTTATTTCCGATATTAAAAGAAATGCTGCATCGAAAAGGGGGAGATTTAAGCGGCGGGCAGCAACAACAGCTTGCCATTGCCCGGGCGCTGATGGGGCAGCCAAAGTTGCTGTTGCTTGATGAGCCGATGGAAGGAATTCAGCCATCGATCGTACAGCTTATTCGTGATGTCATTGTTAAAATGGCCAAAGAAAAAATGGTCGGGATTGTCCTTGTCGAGCATAGCTTAGATTTGGCTTTTTCATGCGCTGACTACTTTTACATTTTTGACCGCGGCACCGTTGTCGCACAGGGGCGTGTCAGCGAAACGAATATGCATGACATTCAACAGTTCTTAACTGTTTAAAAATAAAAAGGAAGGAGAGAACAATGAAATTAACTGCTCGTGAACAAGAGAAATTGCTTATTGTCGTAGCAGCGGATCTTGCACGCCGCCGTAAAGAGAGGGGCTTAAAGCTTAATTATCCCGAAGCAGTCGCCTTCATTACCTATGAAATTTTAGAAGGCGCGCGCGATGGACGTACGGTGGCAGAGTTAATGCAATACGGGACAACGATTTTAACCCGTGATGATGTGATGGAAGGAGTGCCGGAAATGATCGAAGACATACAAGTGGAAGCGACATTTCCTGATGGCACAAAGCTTGTTACGGTTCATCATCCGATTCGTTAAAAAAGGGGAGGGGAATGATGATCCCAGGGGAATATTGGTTAAAACAAGAAGCAATTGTTTGCAATCAACATAAACCGATAACAAAAATCGTTGTGAAAAATCGCGGAGACCGGCCGATTCAAGTCGGCTCACACTTTCACTTTTTTGAAGTCAACTCGTTTCTTGAATTTGACCGCCAAGCAGCATACGGGAAGCATTTAAATATTCCAGCAGGAACAGCGGTGCGTTTTGAACCCGGGGATGCTAAGCAAGTGGAACTTGTTCCTTTTTCTGGGAAACGTCATGTTTACGGATTAAATAATTTTGTGAACGGCCCGCTTGACCGAGGCAAGAAAGGGGAGTAGTGAGATGAGTTTTTCCATGTCACGAAAACAATATGCGGACATGTTTGGACCGACAACAGGAGATTGTGTTCGTTTAGCGGATACCGATTTATGGATTGAGATGGAACAGGACTTTACCGTCTATGGCGATGAAGTAAAATTTGGCGGCGGAAAAGTCATTCGTGATGGAATGGGGCAACACCCGCTTGCCACGCGTGCGGAATCGGTGGATTTAGTGCTGACGAACGCGATGATTGTCGACTATACCGGAATTTATAAAGCCGATATCGGGATTAAAGACGGGAAAATTGCCGCCATTGGGAAAGCGGGCAATCCGTTGTTAATGGATGGAGTCAATATCATCATCGGAGCGGCGACAGAAGTGATTGCGGCGGAGGGGAAAATTGTTACCGCAGGAGGAATTGACGCCCATATTCACTTTATTTGTCCGCAACAAATCGAAACGGCTTTGTCATCGGGGATTACGACGATGATCGGCGGGGGAACCGGGCCGGCGACGGGAACCAATGCAACGACATGCACCCCTGGGGAATGGAACATCTATCGCATGTTGGAAGCGGCCGAAGCGTTTCCGATGAATCTTGGATTTTTAGGGAAAGGCAACGCATCGGCGAAAGAGCCGTTAGCGGAGCAAATTCGCGCAGGAGCCATTGGCTTAAAGCTTCATGAAGATTGGGGGACAACAGCGGCAGCCATTGATGCCAGTTTGCAGGTTGCGGACGAATATGATGTGCAAGTGGCGATTCATACCGATACGCTGAATGAAGGGGGATTTGTCGAAGATACATTACGGGCGATTAACGGGCGCGTCATTCACACATATCATACGGAAGGAGCGGGCGGAGGACATGCGCCAGATATTATGAAAGTAGCGAGTTTTCCAAATATATTGCCTTCTTCTACCAATCCAACGCGGCCTTATACAAAAAATACGTTAGCGGAGCATTTAGACATGTTGATGGTTTGCCATCATTTAGACCCGTCTGTTCCGGAAGATATTGCCTTTGCCGACTCGCGCATTCGCAAAGAGACGATTGCGGCGGAAGATATTCTCCATGATTTCGGTGCTTTTAGCATGATCAGTTCTGATTCGCAAGCAATGGGGCGTGTCGGGGAAGTAATTTTGCGCACATGGCAAACAGCGGATAAGATGAAAAAGCAATTTGGGAAATTGCCAGAAGACAAAGGAAGAAAAGGAGATAATTTTCGCGTAAAGCGTTATATTGCCAAATATACGATAAATCCGGCGCTTACCCACGGGATTGCGAAGCATGTCGGATCGGTTGAAGTGGGGAAATTGGCCGATTTAGTCGTTTGGCATCCTGCGTTTTTCGGCGTTAAACCAGAACTTGTGCTGAAAGGGGGAATGATTGCCTATAGCGTCATGGGAGATCCCAATGCCAGCATTCCGACTCCGCAGCCAGCCATGTATCGGCCGATGTTTGCAAGCTATGGAAAGGCTTTATATAACACTTCGATTACATTTGTATCAAAAGCAGCTTTTGAGCGCGGAATCCCGCAGAAATTGAAGTTGCAAAAAATCATTCAACCAGTAGAGCACATTCGCCGTTTGTCGAAAAAGGATATGGTGTTCAACAATGCAATGCCAAAGATTGATGTCGATCCGCAAACGTATGAAGTAAAAGTGGACGGAACCATTATTACGTGTGAACCAGCCGAAGTAATCCCGATGGCGCAACGATATTTTTTATTTTGAGGTGGTAAAAATGATTGTCGAAAAAATCGTCGGAAATATTAGAATGCTGGACAAATTACCGCCGCACATAGAGCGGGTGTATTTAAACAGCGATGATTTAGTCAAACGAATTCAGCGTGTTGTCACTGATCACGGAACAGAGATAGGAATTCGTTTAAAAGAAACAAAGGAATTAACGGATGGCGATATCTTATGGATGGATGAGAAAAAGATGATGGTAGTGAGCGTCCTGCCTGATGATTTGCTTGTCATTCGGCCCACTTCCATGAAACAAATGGGAGAAATCGCCCATCAGCTTGGCAACCGTCATTTGCCTGCTCAATTTGAAGGAGAGGAAATGCTCGTGCAATATGACTATTTAGTTGAAGAGCTGCTAAAACAATTACATATCCCGTATCAGCGGGAAAAGCGGAAAGTAAAACAAGCATTTCGTTATATCGGCCACCGCCATGATGGATAAGCTGCTGCTTTTATTGCAGCTCTGTGATTCGAACTTTCCTTCCGGAGCATTTTCCCACTCCTTTGGTTTTGAAACATATATTTCCAATGAAAAAATCTATAATATGGAAACGTTTCGCGATGCGC
The DNA here is from genome assembly GCF_001295365.1 of Parageobacillus thermoglucosidasius. Classification (GTDB taxonomy): domain Bacteria; phylum Bacillota; class Bacilli; order Bacillales; family Anoxybacillaceae; genus Parageobacillus; species Parageobacillus thermoglucosidasius. The sequence goes on from NZ_CP012712.1 coordinate 2,288,441, forward strand.
TCACTGTGTATATTCAAACGCAACTGACGTATACCGATGGCTTGGCATGCCGGCTAGCATACGATTTTTTAGAAAAAAAATCGAAAGAGGATGTATGGCGGTTAAATGAAATGTTGGCGGCGCTTTGCCTGGCGAGAGAAACAAGAGAAGGAACGCGGATGATCGGGGAACGAATGTGGAAAGTTTGCCGCGAAATCTATCCTTTGGACATATGGAACGATGATAAAAAGAAACGCGGGTATAAGCATCCTGCTCTTGTTTTCGCCATCGTTTGCCATCATTTGCAAATTCCAAAAGAGACAACGGTGTTATCGTACTTATATACTTCTGTCCAAGCACTTGTTCAAAATGCGGTTCGCGCTATTCCACTCGGCCAGACCGATGGGCAGCGTCTGCTCGTTTCCATGCAGCCACATTTGCTTAAAGCGGTGCAGAAGATCGATACGTTAACAGAGGAAGAGTTAGGAGCGGCAGTACCGGGATTGGAAATCGCGCAAATGCAACATGAACAACTTTCCGTTCGCTTATTTATGTCTTAATTTTTCGGAAAGGAGAGGAAATGGGAGATGGAGCCAGTAAGAATCGGGATCGGTGGACCGGTTGGTGCGGGAAAGACGATGCTTGTCGAAAAACTCACTCGGACGTTGCACCGCGAATTCAGCCTAGCAGTCGTAACAAATGATATCTATACAAAAGAAGATGCGCAGTTTTTAGTGAAACATAGCGTGCTGCCGGAAGACCGGATTATTGGCGTGGAGACCGGAGGATGCCCGCATACCGCCATTCGTGAGGATGCTTCAATGAATTTTGCGGCGATTGACGAGTTAAAAGAACGCCACCCGGATGTCGAAATGATTTTTATCGAAAGCGGCGGCGACAATTTGGCCGCTACCTTCAGCCCAGAGCTTGTTGATTTCTCTATTTATGTCATTGATGTAGCGCAAGGGGAAAAAATTCCGCGCAAAGGCGGACAAGGAATGATTAAATCAGACTTGCTGGTTATCAATAAAATCGACCTCGCCCCTTATGTAGGAGCACGTTTAGAAGTGATGGAGCGCGATGCAAAAGCGGCGCGCGGAACAAAACCGGTTATTTTCACCAATTTAAAAGAAGAAATTGGATTAGCGGAAGTCGTGGAGTGGATCAAAAAACAAGTGATGCTGGCAGGGTTGGAAGAATGAGCTGGTCAGGACTGTTACGGTGTACGGCCATGGAGAAAAACGGCCGTACAGTTATTTCCGATTGCTACTATGAAGGAGCGTTGAAATTGACCCGGCCGATCTACCTTCATCCTTCTCAGCCGGCGATTTACTTGATTCATGTTGGCGGGGGGTATGTGGACGGAGATCGATATAAGACGGAAATCATGCTGCAAGAAAAAGCGCAGCTGATTGTCACCACGCAATCGGCGACGAAAATATATAAAACAATAAAGATGCCGGTGCAACAATATACATCCATTTATCTAGATCATCAAAGCGTGTTTGAATTTTTTCCCGATCCAGTTATTGCTTATGAAAAAGCGCAATTTTATCAAGAAATGGCCGTTGATATGAAAGAAAGTTCTACGTTCATTTACGGAGATATTATAACGCCAGGGTGGTCAGAAAGCGGCGAGTTGTTCTGTTACGATAGGATCCGCTCGAAATTAAAAATATATTATGAGGGCGATTTAATGTTATTTGATCATCTTTATTTAGAACCGAGCAAAGGGATGACGGGAATTCTCCAGATGGAAGGGTATACGCATTTTGGGTCTCTTTTTGTGATTAGTCCATTTATGACCAAAAATTTTCTGCAACAATTCGAGAGGATGGCAGCGCGTTTTCCTGCTTCTGCTCATCTTGGCTGGTCTATCCCGATGATTCCGGGATTGATTGTCCGCGTTTTTGCACATGAAACATATGTGATTGAAACGGTTTTTCAAATGATTCACCAGTTTATTCGCGAGGAATGTTTTCAAGAGGGGCCTATTTTTCTGCGAAAGTACTAAAAAGATAAGGAGATGGAGTGCTCGTGAGTACCGTATTGCCGATTTTGCTTTTTGGATTTGTTATAAAAAGCGAGCTGGAAAAACCCTAGCTTCAGCTATGGGGATGAGAGCAAGCGGAGGACAAGGGAGGGGGTTAACCCTCTCGCAAGTCCGACATTTTTTATCTGCTTTGTTAGATGTATTGATTGTATCTAATTTTTTGTATTAGAATTTCATTAGATGAGAAATAGGAAAAAAGTTGAAAATAACCGAAACATTGTGTATGACTGCAAGTATCATGTCGTATTCTGTCCGAAGTATCGTAAGAAAGTACTTGTTCCTCCAGTAAGTGAACGATGAAAAGAACTGTTCCAATCAAAGGCAAAAGGACTACAAGCAGAAATTGCGGAAATGGAAATCATGCCGGATTATGTACATCTATTGATCCAATGCGATCCACAGTTTGGCATTCACAGAGTGGTTAAGCATTTAAAAGGATATACGTCCCGAATACTGCGTCAAAAGTTCCCACCTTTAAAATCACGCTTGCCATCCCTATGGACAAACTCTTACTTTATAGCAACCGTTGGGACGGTGTCCCTGAATGCAGTAAAACAATATATTGAGTCTCAACCAACAAGAAGCGGGAAGTGATTCTTATGCACAAAGCATTTAAGTTCCGGATCTACCCTACAAAAGAGCAAGAAATATTAATAAACAAGACGTTCGGTTGTTGTCGTTTTGTTTTCAATCACTTTTTAGAAAAGTGGAACGAAGCTTACGAGCAAACAGGGAAAGGTTTAACCTATCACACTTGTGCCAATCAGTTAACCCAATTGAAAAAGGAATGGGAATGGTTAAACGAAGCCGATTCTACAGTCCTTCAAAATGCGCTAAAACATCTGGACGATTCCTTTCAACGATTTTTCAAAAAACAGAATGATTCTCCCCGTTTCAAGAGCAAGAAAAACCCTGTCCAGTCTTACACCAGTCAATGCAATTACCCGAAGAAAGGAAAACCAACGGTTGAAGTAGTTGGAAATCAAATTAAACTGCCAAAGTTAGGATGGGTAACGTTTGCGAAATCAAGAGAAGTCGAAGGAAAAATCCTTTCTGCGACGATCCGCCGCAATCCAACAGGCAAATATTTTGTATCTATCGTTTGTGAAACCGAAATCGAGCCATTACCAACTTCCAAAAAGGCAGTCGGCGTTGATCTTGGTTTAAAAGATTTCGCCATTCTCTCTACTGGCAAAAAAATCAATACACCAAAATACTTCAGAAAGTACGAAAAGAAGCTAGTTAGGTGGCAACGAATCCTATCTCGTCGCCAAAAAGGCGGTTCTAACTGGAACAAAGCACGCTTAAAAGTGGCTCGAATTCATGAAAAAATCGTCAATGCAAGACGTGACTTCCTACATAAGTTGTCCACCAAACTGATTGACGAAAACCAAGTAATCTGTTTGGAGGACTTACAAGTAAAAAACATGGTGAAGAATCATAATCTGGCAAAATCAATTGCTGATGCGTCTTGGTCTGAATTTGTAATCATGTTGGAATATAAGGCGAAATGGTATGGCAGAACCATCGTAAAAGTAGGAAAACAATTTCCATCTTCACAACGTTGCTCTGATTGTGGCTATCAAAACAAAGAGGTCAAAAGCCTAAAATTGCGGGTGTGGACATGCCCGAATTGCGGAGCGCAGGGACGTAAACGCAGCTATAAACATCTTACAAGAAGGGATAAGACTATTCACCGCTGGGCCGGCGGGTGGAGCTTGGTCCATTTCTCTTCGGTAGAAGGGATTACCCAAGAATCCCCTGCCTTTAGGCATGGAGAGTGGTCAAACTATATGTATCACATTGGTATAGAGGAAGGACTGTTATTTTAAACATATACACCATCCCCGTCTTTCAAAGAGAAGAGGGGATGGTTTTTGTTATCGTGACTAAAACACAAACATAAACGGATGTTTTTCGTAAATCGCATTCGAAATGGGCTGGATTAATTTTTGTGTAGAAGACATTTAGAAACGTCGCTGCTTTCATCCGTTATCTACAGTAGTTGTTTGACAAGCAACAGTTCATCCCGAATCGGAATGCCGTCTGAGCTAACGTGCGGAATGCTCGGTTTCATTTGTCTTGCTTTTTCCACAGCATTCGGGAAGACCTTAACAATCTGGTAACCCCGTTTTTGATAAAAGCGTAAAGCGTGTAAATTATCGTTCGTCGTGATTAAGCGGACCGTGCTACATCCATGCTGCGCGGCAAATGCTTCCGCTTGTTGCAAAAGAGCGCTGCCGACTCCTTGGTTTTCGATCACGCTATCTAGTGAAACAATTTCGCATTCTTCACCACGGATGACAAAGGTGATCAGCCCCGCTATTTCCCCATTGCCTTGGACCGCGGCAAAACCGTCCAGCTCGCTGCAATCATACAATCCCGTTGAAACGACCATTTGCGGACTTCCCCAATGGGTAATAAAAAATTGTTGCACGGTTGAGCGGTCAAGAAGATGGGTAGGGATAATGTTCATGCTCCTGACACTCCTTGTTATGATTTGTATTAATTTTATCATATAAGAAACAAGGCCTCTTTGTCTGCTTATGTCTCGGATAGGGAGGAGTGTCCTAATATGAGTTATTGCAATGCTTGAAACAAGAGCCTAGTGCGAACAAAAATATTTGCGAACGTGTTTTTTCCTATAATTAAATAAGGGCGACGCACCATTTCACGGGAATATATGTTCTATTAGGATAATAGAAACGAAAACATGGTTTAAGACGACATGCTTTTAAGGCGACGGCAGGAGAAATCGGTGCGGGATTCTAAAGGCGAAACGCCGAATAGAGAATGTCGCGGGTTCCATTAGCATGAATCAAATTCCACCGCCACCGCTCTCACCGGCGAGCCGTCACATTCCGGCAAATAAAGGGGAAGCGCGATAATATACGGATTGGCAAAGTCAATTTTATCGAAGTTCGTAAAATTTTCCCCGATCACTCCATTTACAGCAGTAATCGCTTCGTGCGCAGGGAAGGAAGAGCCGTCAGGCGGATCGATGTTTAACGCATCGATGAAAAACGTGCGGATTCCTCGTTCCAACATTGCTTCGATGACGTCGATCGCAATGTACGGGTGGCGAAAATAGCGCTCCGTTCCCGCATATTGGGACCAACCAGTGTGAAATAGGACAATCATTCCCGGTTCGAGCCGCGGCAAGTAAGCATTGACATCGTCTAGTGTAACCGCTTCTCCATCGTTTTTTTCCGTCACATCGATGACAATTCCTTTGCCGAGAAAATACGTTAAAGGAACCTCATCGATTCGCAGGCCATTTTCGCGAAAATGAAAAGGGGCGTCCACGTGAGTGCCGCTATGCGAACCAAGAACAAGCCGGCTGACATGGTAGCCGTTTTGTGCGAATGTTGCCACTGATGTGATATGTGGTTTTGGATCTCCTGGATAAATCGGGGTTTGTGCAGTAATGGGCATCGATAGATCTACGATTTTTTTGATGTTCATGTCCATTCCACTCCTTGATAAACATCTATTCGCCGCTCATTCATCATCGTGTAAAAGGTTTGCTTTAATTCTTGACGCCAGTGCTCATCTATGGTTGCTCGTATGATTTCTTCTTGATCATCCATGTTGGCGATGGCGATTTCGTTTCCATCTGGTCCATAAATAGAGGATAAACCAAAGAAATGAAAAGGAAAAGATTGGCCCACTTGATTACATGCTGCTACATAGACGGTATTATCGATTGCGCGTGCCATCGCAAATTTTTGAAAAGGCTCGTGAAACGGGGATTCCCACGCACACGGAACAAGAAGAAGCCCGGCTCCATGGACCGCCAGATACCTTGCTAGTTCTGGAAAAGCTAAGTCCCAACAAATCATTAAACCGATGCGGCCGAGCTCTGTATCTACTAGTACTGGTTTGGACCCGGGAGTAAACCACGCTTTTTCTAACGGAGTTAAATGGATTTTTCGATAATTCCCTATGCATTGTCCGCTTGGATGAATCAGTATGAGAGAGTTATAGAAATTTACCTCATCATCTTTTTCGACGTATCCGTAAGCAATATACAATTGAAGTTTTTGCGCAAGCCGGCTCATTCGTTGAAATATTAAACCATCCCATGCTTGGGCAACGTCTTTCAGCGTTTCCGATAAAACGTAACCAGTAGTACAAAGTTCCGGGAACAGGAGAAGGCGAACATCGGGAAATTTTTGTTTGCATTCGTTTGCGATGGCTTCCATTTTTGCGAGGTTGCTAGAAATATCGCTATTTATCGGCGTCATTTGCGTCAGCGCTATTTCATACGATATTGCCATAAATTATCCCTCCATGCTAGTCGGAGTTTGTGGTTCCATGGTATGCGCTGCGCTCGATGTTTGTTTTGTGATTTTCATTAATCCCCAATAGCTTGCTCCTGACAAGAAAAATGTTAACATGGTTGAGCCGATCGCAAGCGGATGAACATACGTAAAGTAATAGGCGAAAACAGCTCCGATGATATACGCCACATATGCGACCACATTGACTCCTTTTTGATACCGATACTGACCTTTTGTATCAAAAAGAATATCTTCCGCATTATATGTTCCTCTTTTGATCAAAAAGTAATCAACGAGCACAATGGCGAATACGGGAATGAACAGTGTCGCAATGAGCATTATAAAATTAAAGAAATGGGACATGAGTGCTTCTTTTAACAAGGCACCTAGGGTACAAATGATTCCCATGATCAATGTCGGCTTCCAAAACCCCGCGCGCGGGAATACGTTCATAAAGGACATCGTCGCACTATATAATGCCATGACATTGGTAGATAGCACAGAAAAGAAAACGACAATGGATGCGATCAATCCAAATCCGTAAGCGGCAAGGAGAATAGTAGGGTCGTATGTTCGTTCCATGTTGGAAGCAATGCTAAACCCGCTGACAACCGCATCGAGCCCCATCGCCACAAGCGAAGCGACAAGATAGCCAAAGTAGGTTCCCCAAAATCCGCTTTTTTCCGATTGACAGTTCCGGTTAAAATCACAAACGGTTGACATCCACGAAAACGCTGTCGCAACCACGATATCAAACGCGATGATCGTGGTGATGGATGGATGCTTGCTTAGCTTGATTTCTAATAGTGTGGAGATATGATACGTCGTAAAAATTTTATAAAAAACGAGAAAAGATAAAAGCAACATGGCGATTGATATATATTTTTCGATTCGTTCTACCCCGCGGTGGCCGAAAATTGTAATGATCACGACAAGCAGTTCAGTTAAAATCACAAATAAATTAATATTGCTGTATCCCGTAGCGTAATGAACGGCATAATTAAGACTAAGGCCAGCCATATACGCTTGAATCCAGCTCCAGCCAATTAAAATAATCGTATTGACAATGGCTGGAAGGCTCGCTCCTTTTTGTCCGAAGGCAGCTCTAGTGATAACCATGGTTGGGAGCCCGGTCCGGATGCCGATGTTTCCTGTAAGAGCGAGCGGAATGGCGCCGATCGCAGAGCCGACAATAATCGCGAACATCGCACTGGAAAAGGAAATATCGGGAACGAACATCATGCCTGTCATCACGGTAGTAATGACGACGTTCGCAGCAATCCAAAGAGTAAAGGTACTGAAAAAATTCATACTCCGTTCGTTCATCGGTGTTGGCCGAATGTCATCATGCCCAAAATGTTCTGTCCATTTCGCCATCAACAACGCCTCCTGGACTTAAAATTTATAATATTCAGAATAATTTGTGTACAAATCGATTTCGCCGCAAGGACGAAATCGAAACATTATTGGTACCATCCGAGTGGCTTTCCATTTTCGCTTATGTTTACATGTTTCGTTTCCGTAAAAGCGGTGAATCCTTGCGGGCCAAGCTCCCGGCCGATTCCGCTCTGTTTAAAGCCGCCCCAAGGCGCATCGACATAAGGAGTGTGATAACTGTTAATCCAAATCGTTCCTGCTCTCAGCTTTCTGGCGATTTGTTCGGCCCGTTCGAGATCGCGGCTAAATATGCCAGCTGCCAGCCCATATATCGTATCATTTGCCAATTCGATCACTTCTTTATCATTGTTGAAGCGTTGTACGGTAATAACGGGACCAAAGATTTCTTCTTGCACGATGCGCATGTCTTGGTGAATATTGACAAAAACGGCAGGGGAGAGGTAATATCCTTGTTCTTTGATGCGTTCGCCACCTCGGAGCAGGACAGCTCCTTCTTGCAATCCGAGTTGGATATACGTTTCTACTTTTTCTAAATGTGAGGAGCTTATTAATGGCCCCATCTCTGTTTTCTCGTCTAAAGGATCCCCGATGCGAAGGGAATCTAGTCTTTTTATCAGTTTATCTATAAATGAATCATAAAGATGTTCATGGACAAGAATTCGTGAAGCAGCAACACACACTTCTCCTTGATTCAAAAAAGAAGCAAACATCGCCCACTCTACTGCGTTATCCAAATCAGCATCTTCGAAAACGAGAAGCGGAGATTTTCCGCCGAGTTCCAGGGAAATCCGTTTGAAGCTACTAGCGCATTGTTCGTAAATCCATCGGCCTGTTTTGGTTCCGCCGGTAAATGATATTTTTTCCACATGCGGATGTGTCACCAACGTTTCTCCAACAGGAGAACCGCCCCCAGGAACAAGATTAAACACTCCCGGTGGAAGACCAATGGAATCGATAAGTTTTGTTAGTTCTAGTAAAGATAATGGAGTTAATTCGGATGGTTTAAAAACGATGGTATTTCCCGCAGCAAGCGCAGGCGCAATTTTCCATATCCCTAATAAAAGCGGGAAATTCCAAGGAACAATGAGCGCGCAAACGCCGATCGGTTCTGCGATGATTTTACTTGTTGTGCCATCCGCCATTTTCTTTTCCGTCATGGTTCGCTGTTCGAGAAAGTTGGCATAATAACGAAGGCATTGTACCGAATCGCTTACATCAAGGCGTGACTCGCGAATCGGCTTTCCCGTATTGATCGTCTCGATATATGCAAATTTTTCCGTGTCTTTCTCTAGCAGATCTGCTAATTGACGAAGAACGGAAATCCGATAACTTGGATCTGCCGGCCAATTTGTATATTGAAAAGCATGGCGGGCGGCTTCGATTGCTTCCCGTGTTTGTTGCAAGGATGCGTCATTTATTTCTGTTATCACTTGTTCATTGGAAGGATTGATAATCGAGCGTTTTTCTTCATTCCCTTTATGCCATGTACCGTTTATGTACACATGGTGATTGGACATAAAAACTCTCCTTTTGCTGGAATGTTTTCATTGTGTTGTTGCAGATAAATTTTTTTGCAAGGCTCGTCTTTTCTTTAATGCAACCAGTGTGATCATCTCATAGATAATGGCAGATGCTAACACAGCTGTAATTTCCCCGCTGTCATAAGAAGGCAATACTTCAACGAGGTCAAATCCGACAATATTTAGCCCATCGAGTCCCCTTACATACTCTAGTGCTTCGTAGCTGGTTGGCCCTCCTACTTCCGGTGTGCCGGTGCCGGGAGCAAACGCAGGATCGACAAAGTCGATATCATAGGAAACGAAAACAGGTTTATCCCCCACACAGTTGTGAATGCGTTTCATTACTTCAGAAAATCCAATTTGCCGAACTTCCTTCATGGTAATGACTTCAAAACCAAGCCGTCGCGCATCTTCTATATCATCCGCACTATAAAGCGGTCCGCGCATGCCGATTTGAATGGAATGATCCACGTCCAGCAGCCCTTCTTCGACAGCACGGCGGAATGGCGTGCCATGCATATATTTTTCACCATAATAATGATCCCAAGTATCTCCGTGAGAGTCGAAATGAACAAGCGCCACTGGCCCAAAGCGCTCATGAAATGCCCGCAAATTTCCTAATGTAATCGAATGATCGCCGCCCATAATAATCGGGATGATATTTTTCTGTAACACTGGCCGCAACTCTTTAACAATATGATCGTATGTTCGCAGCGCGTTTCCTGGAATGACGTCAATATCTCCATAATCTACTCCAGAACAATATTCAAAGATATTAATGTCCATATCTGGATTGTAAGGGCGAAGCAATACAGAAAAATTTCGAATGTGCTGCGGTCCATACCGTTGCCCGGTTCGGTTAGAAGCGGCAGTATCAAACGGCACACCGAGTACGACAAAATCAACATTGTCCGTTGTTTTCATATTTTCTAAGCGCATAAATGTCCGGACTCCGCAAAAGCGGGGAGATTGGGATGAATCTTTTGGTTTATACACTGAAAAAACCTCCTTTGAAAATGTTCTGCATTTTAAAAAATGCAAAAAACGTGCCAAAAAAGAATATAGAGATTTTTGACAAAAAATACGATGAATTAATGCAAAAATGAATGAAAAATAAAAAATCAATTCAAAAATGATTTTTAATCCATTTTTGAATTGATGCCGTATTTTTTTAGTTTTCTCACTACAGTTGGCTGACTAATTCCAAGATAATCCGCCATTTCATATGTTGTTTTACATTGTTTTGCCGCGTGCAAGAGCCATTGCCGCTCTACCTGTTCAATCGCTTCTTTCAATGTAGCGGGTTCCTTCTCTTTTTCCAACCATTGACGAGATGGTGCCGAGTGTGGGTGCTTTTGGATAGAAAAAGGGAGATATTCGGGATAAATGGCTTTTGTTTCGGAGGTAATGACTAATCTTTCCATCATGTTTTCTAATTCTCGCACATTACCAGGCCAATCATAATCGACAAGATGGTCAACAATGGACGGATGAAAATATTTATCCGTGTGATATTTTTGGTTGAATTTTTCTAAAAAGTATTGTGCTAACATGAAAATATCTTCTTTTCTCTCCCGCAAAGCAGGTACGTAAATGGGAATAACATGCAAACGATAAAATAAATCTTGACGGAATTTTCCTTGCTTCACCATTTCCTCTAAATTCTGATTGGTCGAGGCAATAAGCCGAAAGTCAATCGTTCTTTCTTTAATTCCCCCGACGCGCGTCACTTTTTTCTCCTGTAAAACTTTTAGCAGCTTTGCTTGCATCGAAAGCGGGAGTTCGCCAATTTCATCAAGAAAAAGAGTCCCTTTATCGGCTAATTCGATCAATCCCGGTTTCCCGGTTTTTTGTGCGCCGGTAAACGACCCTTTTTCATATCCAAACATTTCTGATTCAAATAGCGATTCCGGAATAGCGCTGCAATTCACTTCGATAAATGGCTGGTTTCGCCTCGGGCTGTTTTGATGGAGGGCACGGGCAAATACATTTTTCCCAACTCCGGACTCGCCAAGAAAAAGCACCGTTGCATCGGATTTGGCCACACGATGCACTAGCTTCCAAATACGCTGCATAACCTTGCTTTGGATCACAATGTTTTCCTGCTTTAATTCTTCCATTTCGATTTGATAATGTTCCATCTGCCTTCTTAGCTTTTCATAGTCTTCTTTTAAACGTTCTAACTCTGTTAAATCATGGGAGAAACTAATCACGCGAATAATGTTATTTTGTTTATCAAATACAGGTACGCCTGTTGCCATGACGACACGGCCTGTTGGTGTTCGCTGCATGATTTGGACTTCTTTTTTCTCTTTTAGCACTCTGGCCGTCACAGAAGGGGAAAATATGTTTTCTTTTTCTAATTGATATACAGATTTTCCAATAAGATAAGAAACTTCTTTTCCATAAATGGAAAGACAGTTGGGGCTGGCGCGGAGAACGACTCCGTTTCCGTCTGTAATGACAATATTATCGTTAGAAGATTTTAATATGGCGCCTAACTCTAATTCCAACACATCCATAACACTTTGCATGCTTTGCCTCCTAACTGTTTATCTTTACATTATTTAAATTATTCAAAAAACATAAAATTCCTGTTTATTTAGCGGACATCTTTGGCATGTTTTTTGCATCTAAAATAAAGTGAAGACAAAGTGACGGAGGGAGAAATAGATGAAGACAGAAGCAAAAAAATTTATACAGTTAAAAACAGCGATCCCGGGGCCGAAAGCGACAGAATTACTAAGAAAAAAAGAACAGAACGTTCCCCGGGGGCCGTTTAATACATTATCTACGTTTGCTGCCAAAGGGGAAGGCGCACTCTTAACAGATGTCGATGGAAACACGTTTATTGATCTTGCCGGGGCGATTGGCAGCCTCAATGTTGGTCATTGCCCGCCGAAAGTGGTGGAAGCGATAAAAGCTCAAGTTGAGCAGTATATTCATCCTTGTTTCCATGTGATGATGTATGAGCCGTATATTCAATTAGCAGAAAAATTAAATGAAATTACTCCAGGCACACATCATAAAAAAACATTTTTCGTAAATAGCGGAGCGGAAGCAGTCGAAAACGCTGTTAAGATTGCCCGGAAATATACAGGCAGAAAAGCGATTATCTCTTTTGAAAGAGGGTTCCACGGACGGACCCTTCTTGCGATGTCGCTCACAAGTAAAGTAAAACCGTATAAATTGGGATTTGGCCCGTTTGCGCCAGATACGTACAAAATGCCGTATCCATATTATTACCGCAAGCCATCTGGCATGACAAACGAAGAATTAGATGCAGAGATTTTAAGACGTCTGGAAGACTTTTTTGTATCTGAAGTTCCGGCAGAAGAAGTAGCGGCGATCATCATGGAGCCGGTGCAAGGCGAAGGTGGCTTTATTGTTCCATCGAAAACGTTTGTGCAAGGGGTAAAACAAATTTGTGAAAAATATGGTATCCTATTTATAGCAGATGAAATCCAAACAGGATTTGGACGAACTGGAAAGATGTTTGCGATGGAACATTTTGAGGTTGTCCCAGATTTAATAACGATGTCGAAATCCATTGGCGCCGGTGTACCAATCAGTGCGGTGACTGGAAGAGCAGAGGTAATGGACGCGCCAAATCCGGGAGAAATCGGTGGGACATATGGAGGCAGCCCGCTTGGCTGTGTCGCGGCATTGCAAGTCATTGATATGCTGCAGCAAGAACAGTTAGTCGAGCGTGCCAATGTGATCGGGCAAACAGTAATAAACCGGTTCAGGCAGCTCCAGGAAAAATACGAAACAGTTGGTGATGTGCGGGGACTTGGAGCAATGGTGGCAATGGAATTTGTGAAGGATTCGGAGACAAAAGCGCCGAATAAAGAATTAACAGCGGCTATTTTGCGAGAATGCCATCAACGCGGCGTCATTGTCATGAGCGCCGGCATATACAGCAATGTCATTCGCCTATTAACGCCGCTTGTGATTACCGATGAGCAGTTGGCGGAAGCATTGGATGTGATCGAGGAAGTTATTCATGAATTGGCATGATGAGGTAACAATGAAGAAAGAGGGGAGTACGATGAAAACGACGGTGGAGAAAAAGAAACTGTATATTAACGGTGAATGGGTGGATGCAAAATCGTATGCTACATTGACGTCCCCTTATTCAGGGGAAGCGTTGGCAGAAATTCCTATAGCCACAGAAGAGGAAGTCGAACAAGCCATTGCGGCAGCGTATGAAGCAAGAAAAGAATTGGCCAGCCTGCCGGCATACAAGCGGGCAGAGATTTTAGAGAAAGTGGTCGCACAGCTGCAAGAGCGGGCGGAAGAAGCGGCGCGCATCATTGCGCTTGAAGCAGCCAAACCGATTACAACAGCAAAAGGGGAAATAGCGCGGACGATTCAAACGTATAAATTTGCCGCCGAAGAAGCAAAACGGATTCATGGGGAGACGATTCCGCTTGATGCGGCGCCAGGCGGGGAAAATCGCGTCGCCTTTACTGTGCGTGAACCGATCGGCGTCATCGGCGCGATAACACCGTTTAACTTCCCGATGAACTTAGTGGCGCATAAACTCGGTCCAGCGATTGCCTCGGGCAATACAGTCGTGTTAAAACCAGCGAGCCAAACGCCGCTTTCCGCCTACTTTATCGCGGAGCTGTTTGAAAAAGCAGGGCTGCCAAAAGGAGCGTTAAACGTTGTCACAGGAAGCGGCAGAACAGTCGGTGATAAAATTGTCACTGATCCGCGCATCAGTATGATTACCTTTACCGGCAGCCCGGAAGTCGGAATCGGCATCCGCAATAAAGCGGGCTTAAAGCGGGTCACGCTTGAGCTTGGCTCCAACTCTGCCGTTATTGTTGATGAACAAGTGGATATTGACCGCATTATTCCACGCTGCGTTTTTGGCGCGTTTTCCTTCCAAGGGCAAGTATGCATCTCGCTTCAGCGCATTTATGTGCATGAAAAGCGGTATGACGAGTTTGTCGAAAAATTTATTGCCGCTGCGAAACAACTGAAAGCAGGGGATCCACTGGATCCAAACACGGATGTTTCTGCATTAATCACGCCAAAAGATGTCGATCGGGCGCTCGCATGGATTGAAGAAGCGAAACAAGGCGGTGCTAAAGTCGCGCTTGGTGGTGAACGGGATGGAAACATCTTGCTTCCAACCGTTATTTTGGACGCACAGCCAACGATGAAAGTATCGTGCCAGGAAGTGTTTGCGCCGATCGTTTTGATTAACCGCGTCGGCTCCATCGAAGAGGCGATTGAGCTTGTCAACGACTCCCGCTATGGATTGCAAGCAGGCGTCTATACGGATAACGTCCATGTTGCATGGGAAGCGGCAGAAAAATTACATGTCGGCGGTGTGCTCATCAACGACATCCCGACATTCCGTGTCGATCATATGCCATATGGCGGCGTAAAAGAGAGCGGATTCGGCCGCGAAGGGATTCGCTATGCGATTGAAGAGATGACAGAATTGAAATTGGTTATTTTTAACCGCAATCGGTAATCATGAACCGTATCACCTTTTTTGGTGGTACGGTTTTTCTTTTATTCCAAAACGAATCGCTGGTTAATTCAAAAGTGAATTTTTTAAATTCTAAAATGAATTAAAAATAACCAATAACACGGAGGGCGGATGAGATGAAGGACGCACAAGCGGAATGGCGGGAATGAAGAAATTAGCCATTCTTTTATTCCAAAGTGATTCTAACATTTCAGAGAATGGGGACAAGTTATGATGAGAATAAAATGGCACTAGAAATAGCAAAAGATATAGGAAAATTTTTATTTTTAAACAATTTAAAAATTTATAATTATGCAAATGTTGGCATGATATTTGCACATTATTTTTATAAGCAAACTCATTTTTACTAAAGGGGAGAATGTAACGTGATGGAGAATGGCAACTGGATGAACCTCTTTCATAAAATGTCGGATTTACTTGCGCCAGCGATGGCCAAAGACCATCCGAACTTGCCGGTGGTGAAGGAGGAAGGATGCTACTACTACGGATTGGATGGAAAAAGGTATCTTGATTTTACTTCCGGTATTGCAGTTGCCAATACAGGGCATCGCCATCCGAAAGTCGTACAAGCCATCAAAGATGCCGCGGACCGCCTTATGCATGGGCCGAGCGGAGTAATCATGTATGAATCGATCCTTCGTTTGGCTGAAGAATTAACGCATATTATGCCGAAAGGTCTGAACTGCTTCTTTTTTGCGAACAGCGGAACGGAGGCGATCGAAGGAGCGATTAAATTGGCAAAATATGTGACAAGAAGGCCGTATGTCGTTTCGTTTACAGGATGTTTTCATGGCCGTTCTTTAGGAGCGCTTAGTGTAAGTACGTCCAAAAGCAAATACCGGAAATATTTGCAGCCAAACGGATTGACGTATCAACTGCCATATGCCAATCCAAAAGATTGTCCGGACGGGGAAGATCCGGACGTGTATGTTGCGAATCAGCTTGAAAAAGATGCGGCTTCTTTATTTGCCCACCAAGTCACTCCGGAAGAAGTGGCATGCATGATTTTGGAACCGGTGCTTGGAGAAGGCGGGTATATTGTGCCGCCTAAAGGCTGGCTGCACAAAATAAGAGAAATTTGTGACCGCCACGGAATTTTACTTATTTTCGATGAGGTGCAGACGGGGTTTGGCCGCACTGGTGAATGGTTTGCGGCACAAACATTCGGCGTCACTCCAGACATTATGGCGATCGCCAAAGGAATTGCTTCCGGCCTTCCGCTAAGCGCAACGGTTGCCTCGAAAGAGTTGATGCAGCAATGGCCGCCAGGGAGCCATGGCACAACGTTCGGCGGCAACCCCATCGCATGTGCGGCAGCGCTTGCGACATTAGAAGTATTTAAAGAAGAAAACTTGCTGGAAAATTGCAAAAAAGTTGGGGAATATGCCCGCGCAAAACTTGAGGTGCTGAAAACGAAGCATCCGGTGATTGGAGATGTGCGTTCGATCGGGCTTATGATCGGCATTGAGATTGTTCATCCACATACTGGCGAACCGAACGGAGAGGGAGTGATGAAGATTTTGCACCGCTGCCTGCAAAAAGGAGTCCTTTTCTATCTGTGCGGGAACAAAGGGGAGGTTATTCGCATGATCCCGCCGCTGACTGTGACGAAAGAGCAGATTGACGAAGGATTAAACATGCTGGATGAAGCATTGACAGAATATGAAACGGAAATTGGCGCACATCCGATGATGACAAAAATGACTGGGAAATAACAGCCGTTCATTTGTGTAAAAATAAGAGGATGGGGGAATTTTCATGAGCATGCTTGATACGGGGGTTATTCTATTTTATTTTCTTCTTTTAATTATTGTGGGGGTTTTGGGGGTAAAAAGAGCGAAAACAGTAGAGGACTATGCGCTTGCCGGCAGAAATCTCGGATTGTTTGTCTATCTTGGCTGTCTGTCTGCGGTCATTCTTGGCGGCGCCTCGACGATAGGAACAGCTAAATTAGGGTATCAATTCGGGCTTTCAGGCATATGGTTTGTATTCATGATTGGTCTTGGAATTACCGTGCTCGGTTTGTTTTTTATTCATCAAATTTATGGTGCAAATGTTACTACGATTAGTGAATTGCTTGGACGCCGGTACAATAAAGAAACACGCTTGATCAGCGCCCTTGTGGCAGCTATTTACACGATGATGGTTTCCGTTACGCAAGTAATAGGAATGGGGACTATTATTCACGCTGTGCTTGGCTGGGATATGACGGTTTCGATGTTAGTCGGCGGTGGAATCGTGCTGTTTTATACGATTCTCGGGGGAATGTGGAGTGTTACCATGACAGATATTATTCAGTTTATCGTCATGACAGTCGGCATTTTTTTCGTTATGCTGCCGCTTAGTTTATCCTATGTTGGCGGATGGAAATCGCTCTCTGAACAATTGCCTGCCACGCATTTTGATCTGACATCAATGGGATGGACGAACATTTTTCAATACTTTTTACTATATACTTTAGGAATGGTGGTATCACAGGATATTTGGCAGCGGGTGTTTACGGCGCGCACAACCAAAATTGCCAGGAGCGGTGCAGTATACGCCGGTCTATACAGCTTTGCCTATGCATTAGCATTAAGCATTATTGGCATGTGTGCAGTCATTGTTTTCCCAACCATTAACGATCCGCAAAATGTATTTGCAAAAATGTCGCTGACGATCTTGCCGCACGGTTTGTTAGGGCTCATTTTGGCAAGTGTATGTTCTGCGCTCATGTCCACTGCTTCTGGAACGTTGCTTGCTTCTTCTACTCTTTTATCACATGATATTTTGAAGCAGTATTGGCTAAAAGACATTAGTGATCAAAAGTTTGTTTTTCTGTCACGAATGATCACGTTAGCCATAGGAGTTATTGCAATTACGTTTGCCATTTGGATTCAAGATGTGCTCGTTGCCTTGGATGTGGCTTATGCGATTTTATCCGGCGCCATTTTTGTTCCTGTAGTTCTCGGTTTCTTCTGGAAAAAGGCGACAGCGAAAGCTGGTTTCTATTCGATTATTATTAGTTCGCTGGTCGTGCTTGTCGGTTTGGCAGTGGAAGGATTAAGTTCTACCAATCCGATTATGTATGGGATTGCAGCCAGCATTGTTTCTATGATTATCTTTTCTTATCTGCAGCCATCTTCCAACATGCAAAAAGGCAACATCGTCTTGGAAGAGTGGGAAGATGAACAAGGTGCGCTTTAACGGAAACCCGTATCCCCTTTTGGGTGATACGGTTTTTTTCTTAAAAAAATTAAAGGAGTTTTACAATAATATGAGAAATTTAATATAAGAAATTTGGTCAAGCAAGGGGGATAAACATGGAAACGATCATTCTGTCATTTTCAGGAAATGTGGCGGTATTGGAGCTGAACCGTCCGGATTCGTTAAACGCGATGAATGAACAAATGTTAAAGGAGCTGCTCGAAGCATTGCGGCAAATTGAGCAAAGCGATGCGCTGATCGTTCTCATTCGCGGAAAAGGAAGAGGATTTTCCGCCGGCGGCGATATAAAAACGATGCTAAGTGCTGACGATCCAGAAAGATTTCCTGAAATCATGAATACCATTCAAGAAGTTATTATGTCGTTATACAGCATGCCGAAAATCGTCGTTTCTGTCGTCCATGGACCGGCGGCGGGGCTTGGACTAAGCTTTGCTTTAGCGAGCGATTATGTCATCGCCACGAAAGAAGCGCGCCTGGCGATGAATTTTATCGGCATCGGACTGATTCCAGATGGCGGCGGACATTTTCTTTTGGCGAAGCGAGTCGGACAAGTCAAGGCAAAGCATATCATTTGGGAAGGAAAACTGATGAACGCTGAAGAAGCGTATGAACTCGGCATTGTCGACATAGTTGTTGACGATGAAGCTAAAGCGGAAGAAAAAATCGCCGAATGGCAGGCAAAACCGCTGCAGGCGATGATCGCGACGAAGAAGTTGTACGTTAATTTGACAAAAGATGAATTGTTAAAAGTGCTTCAGTTCGAAACAGAGGAACAGCAAAAAATGCGGCAAACGGAAGATCATCAAGAAGGAGTGCGCGCCTTTTTAGAAAAGCGGAAGCCAAAGTTTCAAGGGAAATAAGATAATGAAAACGCCCTTGTTGAAGATCTTTTAGCAAAGATGCTTCGACAAGGGCTTAAGCTATTCCCTTCATAATTAAACATGATTAGTCTCTTTGAAATACGATACGTCCGTTAATCATCGTCATTTCCACGTTTTGCCGCAAATCGAATGGGTCGCCGCTCCAAATGACAATATCCGCGTCTTTCCCGACTTCCACCGAACCGACGCGATCCTCGATTCCCAAATGTTTTGCCGCATTTAATGTAATCGCCTGCAGGGCAAGGGATTCTTCAAGCCCGTGTTTGACGGCAAGAATCGCGCTTGTCATTAAATGTTCAATACCGACGACAGGGTGGTCTGTTGTAATCGAAAAAGGCACTCCGGCATCGCGTAAAGCAAGCAGTGTATGCCAACCTTTATCGGCAAGCTCAACTTTTGAACGGGTAGACATGGTTGGGCCGACGGATACCTGTATTCTGTTTTCTGCGAGGTAACGGGCGACATGATGACCTTCGGTGCAATGCTCAATCGTATATGTAAAACCAAATTCTTTTGCCAAACGAATTACCGTCATAATGTCATCCGCACGGTGTGCGTGAACGCGCAGCGGCATTTCTTTTTTTAATACTTTTGCTAAATTTTCCATTTTTAAATCACGATCGACTTCTTTTCCATTCTCTACTTTTTGCAGATATGTTTGCGCTTGAATAAACTGTTCGCGAAACAGGGCGGCAATTCCCATTCTTGTTGTTGGGAGTTTTCCTTTATCCCCATAGAACCGTTTTGGATTTTCACCAAAAGCCGCTTTCATTCCGGAAGGGTTTCTCACGACCATTTCATCAACAGTTTGCCCCGCTGTTTTGATAACCACCATTTCTCCGCCAATGACGTTAGCGCTTCCCGGCATCACTTGCACAGTAGTTACTCCTGCTCTTCTTGCATCATCAAATCCTTTATCTTTTGGATTAATTCCATCGATCGCTCTCACATGGGGAGTAGCTGGAGAACTAATTTCATTAAAGTCATGTCCTTCTTTTCCAATGCCTTCTTCATGGACGCCAAGATGGGTATGAACGTCAATTAAGCCTGGTGTAATAAATTTTCCTGTCGCATCAATGATATGAGCACCATGACAGAAGGGATGTTTTTGTACTTGATGCTCTACCTCTTTAATTTTCCCGTTTTCTACGACAATGCAAGCATTTTCGATTTTTTCCCCGTTTCCTACTAACAGTGTGCCGCCATGAATAACAATCATCGCTACTATCTCTCCTTTTGTAAAAAAATTATAAAAGATTTGTAAAAAATTTTTCTACTAAGTAATAAAAAACACTATTGAATTTTTAAATAATTATAATTATAATAAAAAATCAAATAGTCCTAATTAAGATAATAAATTATATTTTTTGTATTGTAAACCGGTATCATAATTTAGTTTCAATAACTTTTAAAAATACAAAAATACAAAAATAGTATAGAAAAGGGGTAATTATGAAGTACGTGATTGATGAACTGGATAGACAAATTATTAAATTATTGTCTAATGATGGAAGAATGTCGTTCACAGAAATTGCTAGCAGATTGAATGTAACAGAAAAAACTGTTCGGACAAGATATAAAAACTTGATTGATCATGAGATTCTCGAAGTAGTGGGAGTGGTCAATCCGATTGCGATCGGAATTCGGGCAGGGGCCATCATTCAACTAAAAGTGGAGCCACAAAAATTGTCAGATGTCATTAGTCGATTAAAAGAAATGAAAGAGGTCCGCTATATTACGTTAACCTCTGGATGTTATCAGCTTTTAATCCAAATCGCGGTTCCGAGTCAAGATGAGATTACAGATGTGGTAAAGGCATTAAACAACATTCAAGGAATTGTTGAAATGAATACCATTATCCAACTCGAGGTGTACAAAAATACATTTGATTACATTTAATTATCGTGTTAGATGTGGTTGTTCACTCACGAAAATCATTGATAAAGAGATTGGAAAACAACGAAGGTAAATGAACGAGTGTTCTATTATTTAATGAGCGTTCAACTTTTTATCATTAATATTAAGTAAAGAGGTGTGAATACTATGAAATTTTTTATCTCAGCGGACATGGAAGGAATTTCGGGAGTTGCGACTAACCAGCAGCTAAAAACAAATAGCGAGTACCAGCGGTTTCGCAAGCTTATGACGCAAGATGTGAATGCTGCCATTGAGGGAGCATTTCTTGGAGGAGCAACGGAAGTGGTGGTTGCTGATGGCCATGGAAACATGTCTAACATTCTCATTGAAGAGTTAGATCCAAGAGCCCGACTTATTTCCGGCAGCAATCGAGTCATGTGCCAGCTTGAGGGGCTTGACGACAGTTTTGACGGCATTATGTTTGTCGGCCACCATGGGCGTGAGAATGGTTCGGAAAGAACGATCATCAGCCACAGTTTAGCGGGAATTTGTGTTAACGAAATTAAGATTAACGGCCATGTTGTTGGCGAAACGGAGATGAGTGCATTCGTAGCTGGTTATTATGGCGTTCCTGCCATTTTTATTTCCGGAGATGATGCGTATGTCAATGAAGTCCGCAAAACATTGCCGCATGTGGAAGCAGTGGTAGTAAAACGCGGGCTTGACCGTTTTGCGGCAGAATTGCTCCATCCTGTAAAAGCGCACGAGTTGATTAAAGAAAAAGCAAAAAAGGCCGTGCAAAAAGCAAAGCAATGTCCGCCGTTGAAAATCGAAGGGCCTGTCACATTCGAAATCGAATTTAAAGGGCCAAATCAAGCAACGATGACCACAACGCTTCCAACAGTCACATTGATAGGCCCCCGGACCATTACGTTTACGTGTGATGATATTGTCACTGCTTATAAGCATATGTGGGGATGTGTCATCATTGCGATGACAGCAACAAATGGAGTATTAGGGCACGTAAATGCTTAACGGTACATGAAACATTCAAAGAAGGAGGGGTGAGCATGTATATTGTCAAGCGCCTGTTAACAATGATTGTTACGGTTTGGCTCATCGCTACGTTGACATTTATTATTATGAAATCTATTCCTGGCGATCCGTTTGCCTCAGACGCCAACGTATTACCAGAGGAAGTTTTGCAAAATATTAGAGCGAAATATAACTTGGATAAACCGTTGCCTGTTCAGTATGTGTTATATATGAAAAATTTATTAACGTTTGATTTAGGGCCGTCGATTCAGTCGGAAACAAGGGATGTCAATACATTGATTGCTGATGGATTCCCTGTTTCTGCCGTTCTCGGATTGCAATCATTGGTGATTGCGATTGTGTTTGGAATATTGCTAGGGATTATCGCTGCGTTAAACCATAACCGGTTGCTTGATCACCTGGCCATGTTTTTGGCGATTATCGGCATTTCCGTTCCAAGTTTTATTTTAGCGCCTTTGCTAATCAAATATTTCGCAGTTGAATGGAAGTTATTACCTGTAGCATCTTGGGGAACATGGGCACATTCGATTTTGCCATCTGTCGCTTTAGCCACTACCCCAATGGCAGTCATCGCCCGTTTTATGCGTTCTAGCATGTTGGAAGTAATGCGGCAAAATTATATTAAAACAGCGGAAGCAAAAGGACTGTCCCCTGCAGCCATTGTTATTAAGCATGGTATCCGAAATGCGATTTTACCAGTCATTACATTTATTGGTCCATTATTTGCTGTTTTAATTACAGGCACCTTTGTGATTGAGAAAATTTTTGCCATACCAGGGCTTGGAAAGTATTTTGTCGACAGCATTTTTAACCGTGACTATCCCGTTATTTTAGGGACAACCGTGTTTTTTAGCACAATTCTAGTCATTACGTTGTTTCTTATCGATATTTCTTACCGCCTGATTGATCCAAGAATTAAGTTAACGAGTAAGGGGGACTAAGCATGATTCCACAAAAAGAAGATGCTTTATTTCGCCCCATTGATCGCAGCAGGCTCGAAGCTGACGTCATTCAAAGACCAAGTCTTAGCTTTGGGAAACAGGTCCTTATCAATATTGTTAAAAATAAAATGGCGATGCTGGGAGCGATTCTTTTATTATCTATTGTCATTATGGCGATTGTTGGTCCCCACCTAGTTCCATACAGCTATTCCGAGCAGAATTTGGCGAATGGCAGCCAGCCTCCTTCCAGCAAGCATTGGTTTGGAACGGATGATTTAGGAAGGGATATGTGGTCACGAACTTGGTATGGGGCGCGCATATCGCTGACCGTTGGGCTTGTCGCTGCGTTAATTGATCTAGTGATAGGAGTGCTGGTGGGCGGAATATCAGGATATATGGCGGGACGAGGAAAACTTGGGGATCGTGTTGACAATATCTTAATGAGGATTGTGGAAATATTATACGGCATTCCGTATCTGTTAATTGTGATTTTGTTGATGGTCATTATGGAGCCGGGATTATGGACGATCATTATTGCACTTTCGATTACAGGATGGGTAGGGATGGCCCGAATTATTAGAGGGCAAATTCTTCAGCTAAAGCAGCAAGAGTATGTGATGGCGGCCCAAAAATTAGGAACGTCACACACGAAAATCATTTTCCGCCATTTGTTGCCTAATACATTAGGAATTATCATTGTCAATTTAACTTTTACGATTCCACAAGCGATCTTTGCTGAATCGTTTTTAAGCTTTTTAGGATTAGGAGTACAAGCTCCGTTTGCAAGCTGGGGAACGATGGCAAACGATGCTTTAGGGGTTATTTTAAACGGGCAATGGTGGAGACTGTTTTTCCCTGGGTTTATGATTGCTTTGACCATGTTTGCATTTAACGTATTTGGGGATGGCTTACAAGATGCGCTAGATCCAAGAACAGGAAAATAGGAGGTGATTGTCTCCATGAACCATTTATTAGAAGTAGAGCATCTTAAAGTGACATTCCCGACATATGGCGGCGAAGTTCAGGCAGTGCGCGATGTTTCGTTTTCCATCGATCAAGGGGAAGTTGTCGCCATTGTTGGGGAAAGCGGAAGCGGCAAGACGGTAACCGTTCAAACGATTATGGGACTAATTCCAACGAAAAACATTAAGGCTGGAAACATCCGCTTTAATGGAAAAGATATTATCCATTTATCGAAAAAAGAAATGCGGAAATTAAAAGGTTCAGAAATAGGAATGGTTTTCCAAGACCCGATGACATCATTAAATCCAACGATGAAAATCGGAAAACAGATCGCAGAAGGGATACGGAAACATCAAAAACTGTCGAAAGCCGAAGCTAAGCAAAAAGCGATAGAGTTGTTGCGTCTAGTAGGAATTCCTAACGCGGAAGAAAGATATCATCAATATCCCCATGAATTTAGCGGGGGAATGAGACAGAGAGTGGTGATTGCGATCGCTTTAGCATGCAATCCGAAACTGCTTATTGCGGATGAACCGACAACGGCGCTAGATGTTACGATTCAGGCGCAAATTCTTGATTTAATGAAAGATTTGCAAAGAAAGATGGGGATGTCGATTATCTTAATTACGCATGACCTAGGCGTAGTGGCTGAAATGGCGCAGCGGGTTATCGTTATGTATGGCGGAACCGTAGTGGAGACAGGCAGCGTTTTCGATATATTCGAAAACCCTAAACATCCGTATACATGGGGGCTATTGCGCTCTATTCCGAATTTGCATGACAAAGAGAAGAAACGTCTAGTGCCGATAGATGGTTCTCCCCCGGATCTTTTTTCACCGCCAAAAGGATGCCCATTTGCCCCGCGTTGTCCATATGCGATGGAAATTTGTGTAGAAAAAAGCCCGCAAGAATTCGACATTTCGAATGGACACACAGCGAGCTGCTGGCTGAATGACCCGAGAGCTCCCAAAGTGGAAGCGTTCATTGCGGCAGGGAGGGAGTAATGGATGGCTGTGGAGATTCTTCAAGTAGAAAATGTAAAAAAGCATTTTAAGATCGGGCCTAACCAAACGGTAAAATCGGTAGACGGGATTTCCTTCTCGATTCGCAAAGGAGAAACGTTTGGATTAGTCGGCGAAAGCGGAAGCGGAAAATCGACGTTAGGAAAAACGATTGTCGGTCTTTATCCTGCCACTTCAGGCAACATCCGTTTTGACGGCCATGAATTAGGGGGCTTAGATAGGCATACGCAAAAAAAATTGAATCGAGAAATGCAAATGATTTTCCAAGACCCGCACGCATCATTAAATCCGCGAATGAGGGTGGGCGACATTATTGCGGAAGGGATTGATGCCCATCATTTGGCAAAAGGAAAAGAAAGGCAGGAATTAGTGTATCACCTTCTTGAAAGAGTGGGGCTGCATCCTGAGCACGCTGAACGGTTTCCTCACGAATTTAGCGGGGGGCAAAGACAACGGATTGGCATCGCGCGTGCATTGGCGGTAAAACCGAAATTTATTGTCGCCGATGAGCCGATCTCTGCTTTAGATGTTTCGATTCAAGCGCAAGTAGTTAACTTGCTCGATGATTTAAAACGAGAAGAAAATTTAACCTATTTGTTTATCGCGCATGATCTGGGAATGGTAAAACATATTAGCGACCGGATAGGAGTGATGTATCTTGGAAAAATGATGGAAATTGCAGAAAGTTCTGATTTATTTGAAGAACCGTTGCATCCTTATACACAAGCGCTTTTGTCAGCGATTCCGATCCCAAATCCAAGATTAGCTAGAAAAAGGGAAAGAATCGTTCTCTCAGGAGATCCACCTAGTCCTGTCCATCCTCCAAGCGGCTGTAGATTTCGAACAAGATGCCCATATGCCATGGACATTTGTTCCAAAATGGAGCCAGCTTGGAGAGAAGTGAAGAAAAACCATTGGACTGCTTGCCATTTGTATAATCAATAAACATTTCATTATATAAGGGGGATAAAAAACATGAAAAAAACGTTTGCAAGTATATTCGCATTACTACTATTAGTTTCTGCTGTGTTAACTGGATGCGGAAGCAAGGGAACTTCAGGAGATGGTGCAGGCAAAAATATTAAACAAGAAATTACGTTAAATGCGATGAGCGAGCCACCAAGTTTAGACCCTGCCCTTGCATCAGATACAACATCAGGATGGGTTATCGATCACTTGTTTGAAGGGCTGTATACGAAAAATCAAAAAGGGGAACCTGTATTAGGAGCTGCAAGTGATGTAAAAGTATCTGAAGATGGAAAAACTTATACGTTTACGATTCGCGATGATGCAAAATGGTCTGACGGCGATCCGGTGACTGCTCAAGATTTCGAATATGCTTGGAAACGAGTGCTTGATCCGAAAACAGGGAGCCCATTCGCATTTTACATGTACTATATTAAAGGTGCCGAAGAATATAACAAAGGAAAAGGAAGTGCCGATCAGGTCGGAATTAAAGCTTTAGATGATAAAACGCTGCAAATTGAACTTAATGCACCATTAAGTTATTTTGACAAGCTGTTAACAATGTGGACGTTTTATCCGGTGAAAAAATCGCTCGTCGAATCGAATCCAAAATGGGCTGCTGAAGCAAAAGGATATGTAAGCAACGGAGCTTACCGATTGACTGAATGGAAACATAACAGCGAAGTGGTAATTGAAAAGAATCAGCACTACTGGAACAAAGACACGATCAACATGGAAAAAGTAACGTGGAAGATGGTCAATGACGCGACGACATATTATCAAATGTACAAAACAGGAGAGCTCGATTTAATTGCAACATTGCCAACAGATGCGGTGGCTCAAGAAAAAAATAATAAAGAATACAAAGTCGTTCCGTATTTTGGAACTTATATGTTTATGTTTAACGTAGCTAAAGAGCCGTTCAATAACGTAAAAATTCGCCGTGCGTTTGCCATGGCCATCGATCGTAAAGCAATTGTAGAAAACATCACGAAATCAGGAGAAAAACCAGCATATGCGTTTGTTCCATATGGGGCGGATACTCCGGATGGTGATTTCCGCGAAGCAGGCGGCGCGTACTTTGAAGAAAATGTCAAAGAAGCGAAAAAATTATTGCAAGAAGGAATGAAAGAAGAAGGTTGGAGCACACTGCCAGAAGTCACTTTAATTTATAATACGGCCGAAAACCATAAAAAAATTGCCGAAGCAGTTCAAGAAATGCTGAAAAGAAACCTTGGCGTGAAAATTAAACTGGCTAACCAAGAATGGAAAACGTATTTGGAGACAACAGCGCAATCGAATTTCCAAATGGCACGTATGGGCTGGATAGGAATTTTTGTCGATCCAACCGTTATTTTAGACTATTACTTAGGCGATAGCCCGAACAACCGCACTAACTGGGTAAACAAACAATTCGATGATTTAATGGCGAAGGCGAAAGTCGAGCAAGATGATAAAAAACGTTACGAACTTCTCCATGAAGCGGAAAAAATATTAATGACAGATCTGCCATTTATCCCTGTTTATTTCTATTCGCAAAACTATTTAACGTCGCCGAAATTCAAAGGCATTGTGTATCCTGTCAATCGTTATCCTGATGTACGCTGGGCGAAAAAAATAGCTGAATAATTGATAAAAAGGAGGATGTCCCAAAAGTGTTCGCATAGCGTTCGCTTTTGGGGCACTTTTTTGGGCAAAAAAAGAAGAAAACCGTTCCTTTTTTGGTATAATAGAGTCACCACAACCCTACCAAGAAAGGACGGTTTTCTTATGTACATTTATTATAACCGAGATCAACTCATTTTGCCAATGGATCTTGAAATTCTCATTCCCAAACATCATCTTTGCCGGATCGTGGATCTAGCCGTGGAAAAA
The DNA here is from genome assembly GCF_001295365.1 of Parageobacillus thermoglucosidasius. GTDB lineage: Bacteria > Bacillota > Bacilli > Bacillales > Anoxybacillaceae > Parageobacillus > Parageobacillus thermoglucosidasius. The sequence continues at coordinate 2,315,951 of NZ_CP012712.1, forward strand.
ATGGATCCAGCTCTGCTCGTTTCCCTCTATCCCGGCGGAGGCCGCCCAGCCTATCATCCGAAAATGATGTTGAAAGTCATCCTGTATGCCTACGCCAATCGGATCTATTCCTCTCGCCAAATCGCCAAGCAATTGAAAGAAAACATTTATTTTATGTGGCTATCCGGCCATCAAACACCGGATTTCCGCACCATCAACCGATTTCGGTCGGAACGGATGAAGGACATCATTTACGAAACGTTTTTCTCCATTGTCGATCTTCTGCGTCAAGAAGGGTTGGTCAAACTAGAGGATTACTTTCTGGATGGAACGAAAATCGAGGCCAGCGCCAACAAGTACACGTTCGTTTGGCGCAAATCAACGGAAAAGTACGATCAGAAGTTGGAGGAGAAATTCCGGAAAATCGTAGCCTCGATCGAACAGGTGGTAAAAGAGGATGAAGAGTCGGAACAAGAAGGAGATTTTCAAGAAAAGCTGGAAGCTTCACCGATCACGTCTGAAAAGATCGAAGCCGTGATCGAACAAGTGGAAGAACATCTAAAGAAAGAGCCGAAGAATCGCACGTTAAAGAAAGCAAAACAGCAATTGGAACAAGACATTCTCCCCCGTAAGAAAAAATATGAAGAATACAAAAAAGTGTTAGGCGAACGAAACAGTTTTTCGAAAACGGACCCCGATGCGACGTTTATGCGGATGAAAGACGACCATATGAAAAACGGCCAGCTCAAACCGGGATATAATGTGCAGATAGGGACAGAGAACCAATTCATCACTGGATTTAGCGTGCATCAACGGGCGGGGGATGCCGGATGCTTCATTCCACATTTGGAGCAATTGGCCGCCTATGGGCGTCCCATGCCTAAACGAGCGATTGCGGATTCCGCCTATGGGAGTGAGGAGAACTACACGTACTGCGAGAAAAAGCAGATCGTCGCGCTGATCAAGTACAACACATTGGACCGGGAACAAACGAAAGCGTGGGCGAAAGAGATCGGCCGAATCGAGAACATGACGTACGATGAGGAATTGGATGAGTGGATTTGCGCGAAAGGGGAACGGCTGGTGTTTGTGTATAAACGGAAGGAAACGACCGACAACGGGTACGTCATCGTCAAACGGACGTATCGTTGTACAGCATGTGCCGGATGCCCGTTTCAAGCAGCATGTGCCAAAGGCAAAGACACGAAAACCATCCGCGTTTCCTTGAAAAATCAACAACAACGGCAAGAAATCCGGAAACGGCTGTCCACGGAAGAAGGGGCGACGACATATCGAAGACGGCAAATCGAAAACGAGCCGGTGTTTGGGCAAATCAAGCATAATCAGCAATTTCATCGGTTTTCATTGAGAGGCCTCCCAAAAATTACCTTGGAGTGGGGTCTAGTTTGTGCTGCCCACAATTTGAGAAAGTGGGCCACAACGACCGACCCAACAAGGAAAAAATAGGATAAAATTCGGAAATAAGGAGAAATTCCTGCCTCAAAAAAGGAATAAATAACCAAATGGTAAGAAAAAGAAACAGAGGCTACTCTCAAAAGGTCGGTTTAGACGACCTTTTGAGACAGCCTCCTTTTACCTCATAAAGGAGAGATAGCGATATGCTGCTGTATTTTAGCACATTGTTTTGCACTGCTGTTGTTTTGCTGCTGGCGAAGATGATATATGGGGTCAGTACGCTTGCTTTTATTAATCAGTGCTTTTTATATGGCCTTGCTATACTGGCTGCTGGCATATGTGTTTTTATTTATCAAACAGGTTTTTTTCATTTTTTCTTCAAAGGATTTCAGCAAATATACCAGTTTATTGTGCCTAAACCAAAGATACTGCTTCGTGAAGAAGAAAGACTGGCTAATGACGTTTGGTGGAAAGAGCGGAGAAGCCGAATGCTCAATAATGCCAAAAAAATTCTGTTAGGCATTGGCACAGGTTCTATATTGATATCTTTAACCTATCTATTTTTCTACTATGGAAAAAATTTTTAAAGAGGGGAGGAACAGGAGTCAATGAAAAAACTTTTATTGACGGGGTTTGTTCCATTTTTAGAATTTCCTATTAATCCAACGGAACAAATTGTAAAAAATCTGGACGAAAAAATCATCGGCGGGTATCAAGTTTATGGGCGTATACTTCCAGTGGATTTTTCGGAATCCGCGGCAAAATGCTTGGAATACTTGGAACAGATCCAACCAGATGTAGTGATTTCTCTTGGACTTGCGGCAGGCCGTACAAAAATTACTCCAGAACGAATCGCCATTAATTGTAAAGACGGGGGGCCTGATAATCGGGGAGTGCAGGTGCAAGACGAGCGGATTGTTGAGGAGGGGCCAGCAGCTTATTTTTCGACGTTACCGGTCCGCCGTTTTGTCAATATCTTAAATGAGAAAGGATATCCTGCGCAAATTTCCAATACAGCGGGGACCTATTTATGCAACAATGTAATGTATTCCGTTTTGCATAAAGTGCAGTGCGAAAATATGCCTGTAAGAGCTGGATTTGTTCATCTTCCTGCTTCACACGAATTAGCCATTCAGAAGCCAACTCTCCCGAGCTGGTCGCAAGAAGACCTGCAAAAAGCAGTGATATGCATGATCGAAGCATTAAATTAACTCTTCATCTACATAAGGCTTTTTTAGTAAACAGCAATGCAGTGGATAAGTAGTACAGAAAAACCGGCCACATTAAGGTCGGTTTTTCATTTGAAAAGATCTTCTAAGTTGATGTGAAATCCCTTTAGCACTTCAGATCGAGCGATTCCTTTTTCCTTCAGGGCGTCCAGCTGTTGATATTGCCCTTCATCGTTTAGGGAATAAATTTGCACGATGTTTAACATTGGATTGACGATCCAATATTCATTTACGCCATATTGCATATATAAGTTCAGTTTAAAAACGAGATCGTGCGATTGATTAGAAGGGCTTAATATTTCGACAATGAGTGTTGGCACTCCGACAAATTTATTTTCCAGCAATCCGTTTTTATCGCATATTACCGATAAATCGGGAACCACTATTTTCGTTCCTTCCATTTTGTCGTTTCTTAGTTCGATGTCAAAAGGTGCGTGGAACACTTCGCAATCTTTTCCTTCTAAAAAATTGAATAATTTGGCGTGAAGCCTTCCGGAAACTCGTTGATGTCTCGTAGAAGGAGATGGCGACATAAAGACAATGCCGTCAATATATTCTAATGTCCTTTCTGTATTTTCTCTCATTTTGTAAAATTCTTCGAGAGAGATAAAATTTTTTTTCGGTAAGTCCACAACAACATCCTCCCTCTTTTTCGTTTCTTGTTTATATTATAAACGACGATTGTTCGTTTTCCTTATGTTTTTGGAACTGGCACTGATTTTTCAAAAATATGGCCGCAAAAACAATTTATCAGCATACATGGTGTGGAAACGGATGAAGTCTATTAAGCATGGATCACTGGAAAATTGCCGCTTTTTTTATATAGCTTCCGGAACTGAATCGATGAAGCTAGGGAGGATGGAAAAAGAAACGGCACAAGGTTTTATTTTCCGGGAACATAAGCTTGGGAATTTAGGACTTGGTTTATTGTCTTGGAACTAACGAAGTTTAATTATTTTTTTGCAGGAATTTTGCGTGCATTTTTGGAAGATTTTATATGAATAACTTTATGGAGAAAGGTGAGGAAAGTGCTCAATACCATTTCTGTTCCAATTATTCAAGCGCCGATGGCTGGAGGTGTTTCCACTCCAGCGTTGGCTGCGGCGGTATCGAATGCAGGAGGGCTTGGTTTTTTGGCAGGCGGTTATAAAAAAGCGGAAGAAATGCGCGAAGAAATTGTCGCAGTTCGGGAGCTGACCGATAAGCCGTTTGGCGTTAACGTTTTTGTCCCAAGCGAAGAAGACGTAGACGAGAACGCGCTGCTTCGTTATCGGCAAGTGTTGGAGAAAGAAGCGGAACGATTCGGTGTGCAGCTTGGGGAGGCGAAATGGGATGATGATGATTGGGAAGCAAAGCTCGCTGTTTTGGTTGAAGAAAAAGTTCCAGTAGTAAGCTTTACGTTTGGTTGTCCTTCGCCTGATATTATCGCAAAATTAAAAGACAACGGTTCATTTGTTATCGTGACTGTGACATCAACAGAAGAAGCGTTGATCGCCAAACAGGCAGGGGCGAACGCATTATGTGTGCAAGGGGCGGAGGCGGGAGGGCATCGAGCGTCATTCCGCAATAACGCCGCTTCCCATGAAAACGCCAGCTTGCTTGTTTTATTGCAGCAAATTCGCGAAGCGGTCGATATTCCGTTGATTGCCGCCGGAGGAATTATGAGCGGGAGCGATATCGCCGCGGTGCTTGCAGCGGGGGCGTGCGCTGCCCAATTAGGTACGGCGTTCTTGCGCTGCCCGGAAAGCGGGGCCAATCCGCTTCATAAAAACGCATTAGTCGATCCGAATTTTCAATCTACCGCTGTCACCCGCTCCTTTACAGGACGCTTTGCCCGCGGATTGGTAAACCGCTTCCTCATTGAATATGATAAGCTGGCTCCTGCGGCATATCCGCACATCCACCATATGACAAAGCAGCTTCGCAAAGCGGCTGCTCAGGCAAACGATCCGCAGGTGATGTCTTTATGGGCCGGTCAAGGATATCGCTTGGCGAAAGACATGCCGGCTGGAGAGATTGTACGGTTGCTGATGGAGGAATGGAGAGAGATGGTTCAATGAATGGGGAAATGATTGAATTATGGAGTAACAGATCTTTTATTTATCGTTCTAGCCTAGCATTCATAATGCGTAGGTAGGACTTGCCTAAATACATTTTTAAAACTTATTTTAATTAAGAAAAGAGAGGATGACACATAGTCACCTCCATTAATGGGTACCATCAAGCGCTTATGAAACATCAACTTATACTTAATCCGGCGTATGTAAAAACAGGGGATTGGAGTTATGAAAGCGGTTATAAGATGGCAAAAGATTTATTAACTGCAAAAGGAGCCTCCGGCGGCGATGTTAGCAATGAATGATTTGATGGCAGGTGGGGTTCTTGAGGCTTGCAGAGAGCTTAGTATCCAAGTGTCTCAAGATTTATCGGTGATTGGTTTTGACAATAGAGAGTATCGTCTATATGATACGCCAAAGTTAACAACAATAGATCTTCCCTTAAGAAAAATGGGTGCCAAATCGATGGAAAAATATTGAGACTACTGAGTGGAGAATCGGAAACGATAGAAATGAATACAACTTAGATGCCAACTAATTGTGAGGGAATCTGTATCTTCACCACATTTTTATGAAAAAACTTTATCTTGCTCTAGGGTGGTAAGCGGAAGCGACACGACTGTTAAAAACGATGGAAAAGTAACGATTGGGATACGCTTGGATTCCCGAATCATAAAAGTTTGTAATTAAGGTTAGCCGTAGACAAACGTTTACGGCTAATTTTTTTGAACATAACAAGAGTGATAAAAGAAATTTTCTGGAGAAAAGATATAATCCTTATTTCGACGTTTGAACCTCCTATTCGAACATGATACATTGATAATACAATAAATTCATACGAACAAATAAAAAAGATTGCAAAGAAACTAAATACAATTAATAATGGATCAGTACTATAAATCAGGATATTTATACATACAAATAAATGTTAGCCATATTCCAGAACAGTATGGAAATGATTTATTGGATCATGTTTTCCTAACTTTATTACGTGTGAAAAAAAGGGGGATCCAAATGAAAAAATTAGTATTTATTTATGTCGTTCTAATTAGTGCATTTATTCTTTACGTATATCATTACCATCTGGAAATTTCCCGCTTTCGTTCTTTTTACCAACAAGAGAAAGCGCTTCAAGGTAAAGTAGATGAAAAATATGTGATGGTGACTTTCCAATCGGGGATGGATTATTGGAAACGTTGTCTAAAAGGATTCGAAGACGCGGCACAGGCATTAAATGTTTCTGTAGAATATCGCGGAGCTACGCAATACGATGTAAATGAGCAAGTGACTGTGTTGGAGCAAGTGATTGCAAAAAAACCAGCGGGTATTGCGATTTCGGCAATCAATCCTACTGCGTTGACGGAAACGATTAACAAAGCGGTAGATAAAGGAATCCCTGTTATATTGTTTGACTCTAATGCTTCTGGCAGTAAGGCGTTCTCTTTTTTGGGAACGAATAATTATAAGGCAGGAGTAACGGCTGCTCATAAAATGGCTGAACTATTAGGAAAAAGAGGAAAAGTAGCAGTCATTACATTACCCCATCAACTCAATCATCAAGAACGAACGAAAGGGTTTTTAGAGACTATTCACCAAGAATATCCGCAAATGGAAGTGGTAGCAGTAAAAGATGGGAATGGAGACTCTCTCGTTTCCAAAGAGGCAGCATTAGAAATACTTAACGAGTATCCGGATGTGGAAGGAATATTTGCAACAGAAGCGAATGGAGGGGTCGGTATCGGCGAGGCGATATTATCATTAAAAAATAAAAAAGTAAAAATCATAAGCTTTGATACCGATAAACGAACGTTAGATATGGTGAAACAAGGAATTATATCTGCTACTTTAGCGCAAGGAACTTGGAATATGGGCTACTGGTCACTACAATTTCTGTTTCATCTTCACCATCACTTAACGCCTTCCCTGCAATCAGGTTATCCTTTGCTACCTCCATACGTGGATACCGGAATTACTGTAGTGACGAAAGAAAATGTAGAAGATTTTTATGCGAAGTAAACAAAGTATATCTATGAAGAAATGAGTGATGACCATTGAAACGAAGAACCAATTATTTACGGATGGACAATTTACCGATTCGTTATAAGCTCATTTCTCTTTTATTAGTCATTACTATTTTACCTTCGATTGGATTAGGCAGTTTGATCGGCTGGGCCGTTGACCGTATTATGGAGCGGCAAATTAACGAAAATACTTCTCAGCTGATTAATCAAGTAAACAAGACATTAGAGTTTTATGTCAGTAATATGCAAAATATTACGTATTTAGTCGCGTTTAATCCCGATGTAAAAAGATTCCTAACCGAACGGGAGGGGATGCAAGGAATGAACGACGATTATTCTATTCGTCAGTTTTTGCAAGGGCTTACCACATTATATCCAGAAGTGGCAGGGATTCTTATTGTGAACCGGAACGGTGAATACATTAGTAATGAAATGTATGCCCGTTCGCCTAAACCGCTTACAGAAGAAACATGGTACCAAGAAGCGGTAAAAAATAAAGGGATTTTTAAAATTATTGGGCACCCAATGAATCGGAATGTTATCACACATGCCAACTATACGAACAAGGAAGTGGTTTCTGTCGTGCGTGCTATTTTAAATCCGAGCACACAAGAGGTGGAGGGGGTGGTGTTAATTGATTTAAAACTGAGGGTGATTGCCGAGGCGACGAAAAATGTTCGTTTAGGAAAGTGGGGGTATTTGATGGTTATTGATCATCGCGGTGAAAATATTTATATTCCAGCGAAACCGTTCATAAAAGAAATTCCACGGCAATGGTTTCGTGGAGATTTTGGAGCATTTTCGAAAAAAGTCCATGGACAATACCTTCAATTTATTTATCAGCGCTCTCCTTTTACTAACTGGACCACCATCGGGGTGTTTTCCAATCAAGAATCTGCTTTAGAAATAAAAGAGATTCGTTTTTATGTGACAAGCTTTGTCTTTTTTGTATGTTTAATCGGTATAGGAGCGTCCTATTATTTGGCGTATTCCATGTCAAGACCAATCAGCCGGTTAATAGTTTTTATGAAAAAGGTAGAAGCAGGAGATTTATCTAGTCGTTATCATGATGATCGAGCGGATGAGATTGGGGTGTTAGGTAGGAATTTTAACCATATGCTTGACCAAATTCAACGTTTTATTTCCCTTGCGGAATGGCAGGAACGACAACGATGGGAAGCGGAATTGCGCAGTTTACAAGCGCATATTAAACCACATTTTCTTTATAATACGTTAGATACGATTCAGTGGATGGCAAGGAAAAAAGGAGCGGAAGATATAGCCGAAGTAGTAGAAGCCTTGTCTAAACTATTCCGTATTGGGTTAAGCAAGGGGAAGGATATCATCTCCTTTGCGGAAGAAATTGAACATGTTCGGAGTTACTTGAGTATTCAAAAAACAAGGTATAAAGATAAATTACATTATACGTTCGATATTGCTCCAGAATTACAAAAATTATTTGTGTTGAAATTGGTATTACAACCGATTGTCGAAAATGCGATTTATCACGGCATTAAACAACGGAGAGGGCCTGGGCATATTTGGATACAGGCTGAAGAGCAGGAAGGACGCCTTCTTATTCGCGTAAAGGATGACGGAGTAGGAATGTCGCTGGAAAAGCTGGCTTCTTTGAGAGAAAGTTTATCGATTGATTTTACGTTAGGAGATACCGAAAAGAAAATGAAAAACATCAAAGGGTATGGAATGGTCAACGTGCAAGCACGGCTGCAATTAACATTTGGCAACTCCTATGGGTTATGGATTGACAGTGAAGAAGGACGAGGCACGACAGTCACGATTGTGCATCCAATGATTAGACATATTACCTAGGAGGGGAGTAAATGTGAAAAAGTGGAAAGTGCTTATTGCTGATGATGAGGAGATTATTCGTGAGGGGATAAGAGAAGTGGTAAACTGGGACGAGTTTCAGATGGAAGTGGTGGCGGAGGCAGAGGACGGAGAAGAGGCGTTGGAACTTTCACTAAAACACAACATTGATATGTTATTAGTCGATTTAAACATGCCCATTATGGATGGAATTACATTGATGAAACATATACGGCAAAAGCTTCCCGACTGTAGAATGATTGTCATTACAGGATATGATGAGTTTGCCTACGCTCAAGAGGCGCTGCGCCTGCAGGTTGATGACTATATTTTAAAACCAGCCAATCCAAAACAATTACATGAGGTAATAAGCAAAGTGAAGAAAGAATTAGAACGGGAAAGGGAACAAAAAGGGTATGTAGAATTACTATCGAACCAAATTCAGAAAAACCTTCCTCTTCTTCGGCAACAATTTTGTTTGGCATGGGTTGGCGGAGAGATGACCGAGACGGAAGTCATGAAGCAATTACCATTGTTGCAACTTCCGTCCTCTTGTCCTAATCAGGTAGCGATCGTGTATTGGTCAGAATTTTTCGCGAACCAACCTGTTATGAATGAAAGAGATAAACAGCTGTTTTTATTTGCTATCGAAAATATCATTTCGGAATTATTGGAGGTTTATGAAAAAGTAGTATTCAGGGATCCATTTGGATTAATTGTCTTATGTATCTGGGGCCATGTTACCGAAGAGATGTGGAATCAATTAGAAGAATCTGTAAAAAAATATTTGAACATGAAAATAAATATATATACAGAGACAGTGAAGGGAAGACTTTTACAAGTAGCTGATGCCTATGAGCAATGTAAAACAAGGATTTATAATGAATCACATATTTCTCCTATCGTGCGCCGGGCCAAACAGTATATACAAGAACATTTTTCTGATCCCGATTTGACATTGGAGTCTGTTGCCCAGTATTTAAATGTTTCCCCAGTTTACTTGAGCCGCATCATCAAACAAGAATTAGGCACCTCGTTTGTTAGCTTATTAACCAAAACACGCATAAAAAAAGCGATCGAGCTATTGATTTCTACCGATCTTTCTATTCATGAAATATCTGAACGGGTAGGTTACGATACACAACATTATTTTAGTACGGCTTTTAAAAAAGCGGTAGGAGTTTCACCTAATCAATACCGCAAAGGAGCATCATTGCCGGATAGTATGCGAAAACATCATTTATAAACGATACATTTTGTGACAGATCTATCATCTAAATAATGGGATAGTTATTAATTTATGGAAATGAAAACGCTTTAATAAAGTTAATTTTTTATAAAAATAGTTAATATATTAAAAAGACTACGAATTTTTTTGATGCTATAGTGAAAATAGCAATAAAAAATATACGTACAAATTTAATCAAGGGGGATTAAGAAAAGTATGAAAAGATTTTTATCCGTACTGGTGTTATTGACATTTGTATTTACCTTATCAGCATGTAGTGGCATAGGAACAAATGGTGGAGATGCCGGATTTGTCGGAATATCGATGCCGACTAAATCATCGGAACGATGGATTCGAGATGGGAAAAGCATGGTAAAAGAGTTTAAGAAACTCGGTTATAAAACCGATTTGCAATATGCCGAAGATGTGGTAGAAAACCAAGTATCTCAAATTGAAAACATGATTACTAAAGGGGTGAACGTGTTAGTTATTGCACCGATTGACGGAGAAGCATTAACAGATGTATTAGAAAAAGCACATAAACAGGGAATTAAAGTCATTTCCTACGACCGCTTGATTAAAAATAGTAAGTATGTAGACTATTATGCTACTTTCGATAATTTTAAAGTAGGTGTGTTGCAAGGAAAATACATCGAAGAAAAACTTGGTCTTAAAGAAGGAAAAGGACCATTTAATATTGAGTTGTTTGCTGGATCTCCTGATGATAACAACGCGTATTTCTTCTTTGACGGAGCGATGTCTGTACTAAAACCTTACATTGATTCTGGAAAGTTAGTGGTGCGAAGTGGACAAACGAAGTTTGACCAAGTGGCTACGCTACGCTGGGATGGTGCTACTGCCCAAGCGAGAATGGACAACTTGTTAAGCGCTCATTATACGAACGCGCGAGTAGATGCCGTTTTGTCTCCGTATGATGGAATTAGTATCGGGATAATCTCTTCTCTTAAAGGGGTAGGATACGGAACTCCTAGCAAACCGATGCCTGTCATTACCGGTCAAGATGCGGAGCTAGCTTCCGTAAAATCGATTATCGCTGGAGAACAAACACAAACGGTATTTAAGGATACAAGACTATTGGCGAAGAAAGCAGTGGAAATGGCCGATGCGGTTCTCAAAGGAAAAAAACCGGAAGTGAACGATACAAAAACATATAACAACGGTGAGAAAGTCGTTCCATCGTATCTATTGGAACCGGTTTCAGTGGATGCTTCCAATTATGAAAAAGTGCTTATCGATAGCGGCTATTATAAAAAAGAAGATCTTTCTAAATAAAGGTGACTGGATATAGTGATAGCTTCTAATACTATCACTATATCTATTCCTCACTATGGGAGGTGTGAAGGAGCATGTCTGAATTCATCCTAGAAATGAGGGGAATTACCAAAGAATTCCCAGGTGTGAAAGCGCTTGACAATGTGAATTTAAAGGTAAGGGAAGGGGAAATTCACGCACTTTGCGGGGAAAATGGCGCAGGAAAGTCCACATTAATGAAAGTATTGAGCGGTGTCTATCCTTATGGTACGTATAGCGGGGAGATTTTATTCAAGGGAGAAGTATGTAAGTTTAAAGATATCAAACAGAGCGAAGAACTAGGAATAGTTATCATTCATCAAGAGTTAGCATTGATTCCTTATTTGTCGATAGCCGAAAACATATTTTTGGGAAATGAGAGAGCGAAAAATGGAATTATTAATTGGAATGAAACAATTGTCAAAACGAAAGAATTGCTACAAAAAGTAGGATTAGATGAGTCTCCGCACACATTAGTGGGGAATCTTGGAGTCGGTAAGCAGCAATTGGTCGAAATCGCCAAAGCGTTATCTAAACAAGTAAAATTATTAATTTTAGACGAACCGACAGCGGCTTTAAATGAGGATGATAGTGAAAATTTATTAAATTTGTTATTAGAATTCAAAAAGCAAGGAATGTCTGCTATTATCATCTCTCATAAGTTAAATGAAATTTCGAAAGTAGCCGACTCGATTACGATCTTACGGGATGGGAAGACGATCGAAACATTGGATATGAAAAAGGACAATGTGACAGAAGACCGCATTATTCGGGGCATGGTTGGCCGTGATTTAACGAACCGGTATCCGGTGCGAAACCCAAAAATTGGTGACGTTATCTTTGAAGTAAAAGACTGGAACGTTTATCATCCTCTTCACTCAGAACGAAAAGTCATTGACAATGTATCTATTTATATTCGCAAGGGGGAAATTGTTGGAATTGCTGGATTGATGGGCGCTGGAAGAACCGAGCTGGCGATGAGTATTTTTGGAAAGTCGTACGGCAAAAAAATTAGTGGAAAAGTGTTTAAAAACGGCTCGGAAATTGATGTTAGCGACGTCAGCAAAGCAATCGCCAACGGGATTGCCTATGTTTCAGAAGACCGCAAAGGAAACGGTCTTATCTTAATGGAAGACATTCGGAAAAATATCACACTATCTCGATTAGGTAAAATCGCGAAGAAATTGGTTGTTGATGAAAATAAAGAAATCGTAGAAGCGGAACGATTCCGTGACCAATTGAAAATTAAAACTCCAAGTGTCTTCCAAAAAATTGAAAAATTAAGCGGGGGAAACCAACAAAAAGTAGTGTTAAGCAAATGGATTTTCGCCGAGCCTGATATTCTCATTCTGGATGAACCGACCCGGGGCATCGACGTTGGGGCGAAGTATGAGATTTATACCATTATTCATCAACTAGCAGAAGAAGGAAAGGCCATTTTAATGATTTCGTCCGAATTGCCAGAAATTCTCGGCATGTGTGATCGGATTTATGTCATGAGTGAAGGCAGAATCACAGGTGAAGTAAATAGAGATGAAGCAACTCAAGAAAAGCTGATGAAATTAATGACAAAAACGACCGTTAGGAGGGTAGTGTAATATGCAAACACCGGCACAGAAGGCAGTTCCACATCGTTCAACAGCAAACGAAAGCAAAGTACAGCTCTTGAAACAAATGATGAAAAATAACATGAGAAGTTATGGTATGGTGATTGCACTAGTATTGATTATCCTATTATTCCAAGTTTTAACTGAAGGGATTTTGTTAAGACCGTTAAACATCACGAACTTAATCTTACAAAATAGTTATATCTTAGTATTAGCAATAGGCATGATGTTAGTCATTATTACCGGACATATTGATTTATCGGTAGGATCAGTTGCCGCATTTGTCGGAGCGCTTGCGGGAATTTTAATGGTTCAACATCATGTTCCAATGTTTGTAACAGTTCTGATTTCCTTGCTGCTTGGGGCTTTGATTGGGGCATGGCAAGGGTTTTGGGTCGCTTATGTAAAAATTCCAGCCTTTATTGTTACGCTAGCGGGAATGTTGTTATTTAGAGGATTGACGATGATCATTTTAGAAGGTCAATCGATTGCGCCTTTCCCGAAATCATTTCAAAATATTAGTTCTGGTTTTCTTCCTGACTTGTTCCATGGACAAAATCTCCATATTTTCACTCTTGTCATCGGTTTGATTGCGTCCATACTATTTATAGGGTCTGAAATTAGAAAAAGAAACAATCAGAAAAAATACGGATTTGCTGTTAGTCCTGCCGCTGTTTTTGGAGCAAAATTAATAGCGATTGTGGCGGTCATTATGGTGTTTTCTTATGTTCTTGCCACATACGAGGGGATTCCAACGATCTTGATTATTTTAGCTACGCTCATTATCGCATACTCATTCGTTTCCAATAAAACCGTAATAGGACGACATATTTATGCAATTGGCGGAAATGAAAAAGCGGCGCAATTATCTGGAATTAAAACCAAACGTGTGACATTTTGGGTGTTTGTCAATATGGGAGTGTTGGCGGCATTGTCTGGTTTGATTTTCGCGGCTCGCTTAAATGCAGCGACACCGAAGGCAGGGAATTTGTTTGAACTTGATGCGATTGCAGCTTGCTTTATCGGTGGGGCGTCTGCCTACGGTGGTGTTGGCACAATTAGTGGAGCGATTATCGGCGGGCTTGTAATGGGGGTAATAAACAATGGGATGTCCTTGCTTGGTCTGGGAATTGATTGGCAGCAAGCGATTAAAGGATTAGTATTATTAGCTGCAGTAGCATTTGACATTTATAATAAAAACAAAGCTGCTTAGCCTTCGGAAGATCGTAATGAAAGGACCAAGATCAACATTGTCTTGGTCCTCTTTTTGCGATAAATATAATATATACGTACAAATAAAAATTGTTATAATAAATTTACTTTAATATATTATTTTTAACTTGAGGTGAACTATGAAAGAGAAAGCAATCCCGAAATATCTGCAGTTAAAACAGGAAATTTTATCTTGGATTCTTTCTGGAAAATTGCATCCAGATGAAAAAATACCGACAGAGCACGAAATCGCGAGTCAATTTCAACTAAGTCGTCATACGGTTCGACAGGCGTTAGGTGAGTTGGAGAAAGAAGGATGGCTGTATAAAATTCAAGGCAGCGGTACGTTTGTTTCTAGACCGAAACAAAGCGATAAAGTCAATATCAAAACAGTAGGGATACTAACGACGTATATTTCTGATTATATTTTCCCGCACATTGTTCGCGGAGCGGAAGAAACGCTTCGTGAAAAGGGATACCGTCTATTATTAGCTAGCACGGATAATAACAAGGAAAGGGAGCGTGCACATTTAGAAGCGATGATTCATCAACCGTTAAGCGGCTTGATTATTGAGCCGACAAAAAGCGCGCAAGGGAATCCTAACTTGGAGTATTATTTAGCGTTAAATAATCTCCATATCCCTTATGTTATGATTAATGAACGATACTTAGAAATGAGTTGTCCGTGCATCAAAATGGATGACGAAGGCGGCGGATTCTTACTTACCGATCACTTAATTCGTTTAGGCCATCACCGGATTGCGGGATTTTTTAAAACGGACGATTTACAGGGAGTCAACCGATTAAAAGGGTTTATCCGTGCTCATCAGGAACATGGTGTATCGCTTGCAACAAATCATCTTGTTTCTTATACAACAGAAGAAAAGGAGTCAAAACCATTAGAGATAGCGCGCGTCTTTTTACAACAACCGGAAGGAGAAAGACCGACAGCATTTGTTTGTTATAACGACGAATTAGCGATTAAATTACTCGATGTGATTAGACAACAAGGATTAACCGTTCCGGATGATATTTCTGTGGTGGGATTTGACGATTCTACATTTGCTACGGCGACAGAAGTAAAATTAACGACCATTCGCCATCCAAAAGTGGAAATGGGGATCCAAGCAGCGGAAATGCTAATCCAGATGATTGAAAAGCAAAACGAGAAGAACATCAATGATATTATTTATCAACCTGAACTAATTGTCCGAGAGTCGACAAAAAAAATATAAAAAAATGTTCAAATAATAAAAAAGTTATAGAAAAATTGTACGTACAAAATTATAATGGAGGTGAGGGAATCTTTTTTATAGGGAGTGGAGGAGATGCTTGAAGAATTAAAACAAGTTGTTCTGGAAGCCAACTTACAGCTCCCCAAATACCGATTAGTAACATTTACATGGGGAAACGTCAGTGGTATCGATCGGGAAAAAGGTCTTGTTGTTATAAAACCTAGCGGGGTAGAATATGGCAAGTTGACAAGAGACGATATGGTTGTGGTTGATTTGGAAGGGAATGTGGTGGAAGGGTATCTAAAACCATCTTCAGATACTCCGACACACTTATTATTGTATAAGGAGTTTCCACAGATTGGAGGAGTTGTACACACACATTCACCGTGGGCAACGGTTTGGGCACAGGCAGGAAAAGGAATACCTGCATTAGGGACGACTCATGCCGATTACTTTTATGGGGAAATTCCGTGTACCCGCAAGATGACGGATGCAGAAATTCAAGGAGCTTATGAAGAGGAGACGGGAAAAGTGATCGTCGAAACTTTCCGTCTTCTAGACCCTATGCAAAAGCCAGGAGTATTGGTTTACGGTCACGGTCCATTTGCTTGGGGGAAAAATCCGTATGACGCTGTTCACAATGCGGTTGTTTTAGAAGAAGTGGCAAAGTTAGCGGCAAGAACCTATTATCTTAATCCTTCGGTCGAACCTATTGACCAGTCATTACTGGACCGCCATTATTTTAGAAAACATGGTGCTAATGCCTATTATGGACAATGAGAGGGGGAACAAACATGACGAAGAAATATGTGATTGGAATCGACTATGGAACGGAATCCGGTCGTGCCGTACTTGTAGATTTGGAAGGAAACGAAATCGCTGATCATATCACTCCATATCCCCACGGAGTCATTGATGAAGTGCTTCCGGAATCCAATGTAAAATTGGATCCGGATTGGGCATTGCAGCATCCGGGTGATTATATCGAAGTGCTAGCAACTGCAGTTCCATCTGTATTGAAAAAATCGGGAGTTAATCCTGCTGATCTAATTGGAATTGGGATTGATTTCACTGCTTGTACAATGCTTCCGGTCGATGCTTCGGGTGAACCTCTTTGTTTTCGAGAAGATTTGAAAAATCATCCACACAGCTGGGTGAAGTTATGGAAACATCATGCAGCACAAGATGAGGCGAATTTAATTAATGAAATCGCCGCAAAAAGAGGCGAAGCGTTTTTGCCACGATATGGCGGCAAAATTTCGTCTGAATGGATGATTGCGAAAATTTGGCAAATTTTAAATGAGGCGCCGGAGATTTATGAGAAAACAGATCTTTTCCTTGAGGCTACTGATTGGGTCGTCTTTAAAATGACGGGTAATATTGTTCGCAACAGTTGTACTGCTGGCTATAAGTCGATTTGGCATAAGCAAGAAGGCTATCCAAGCAAAGAGTTCTTCCGGGCATTAGATCCCCGTTTGGAAAATTTAACAGAAACAAAATTGCGCGGTGACATTGTGCCTCTTGGTACCAAAGCAGGCGTACTTACGGAAGAAATGGCAGCGATGATGGGGCTACTGCCTGGAACAGCTGTCGCTGTAGGAAATGTAGATGCGCATGCGGCCGTGCCTGGAGTAGGAGTAGTAGAGCCAGGAAAATTAGTGATGGCAATGGGAACATCGATTTGCCACATGCTGTTAGGAACAGAAGAAAAGTATGTAGAGGGAATGTGTGGTGTCGTAGAAGACGGGATTATTCCAGGATATTTTGGGTATGAAGCAGGTCAATCAGCTGTTGGTGATATTTTTGCGTGGTATGTTGAACATGGAGTTCCGGCCTACGTGAAAGAAGCAGCTGAGAAAGAAGGAGTAAGCGTTCATCAATGGTTGGAAAAAAGAGCTGCTGTGTATAAACCAGGAGAAACAGGATTGCTTGCACTGGATTGGTGGAACGGCAACCGTTCAGTGTTAGTTGATACAGATTTAACAGGATTAATCATTGGGTACACGTTACTAACGAAACCAGAGGAAATTTACCGAGCATTACTCGAAGCTACTGCATTTGGAACTCGGAAAATTATTGATGCTTTTGTTGAAAACGGTGTCAAAGTTAAGGAGTTATATGCTTGTGGTGGACTTCCACAAAAAAATAAATTATTGATGCAAATTTATGCAGATGTGACGAATCGTGAAATTAAAGTAGCAGCTTCCAAGCAAACTCCTGCAGTTGGTGCAGCGATGTTCGCCGCTGTGGCAGCTGGAAAAGAGAGTGGAGGATATGAATCGATTGTGGAAGCCGCAAAAAAAATGGGGAAAGTCCGTGAAGAAACATTTAAGCCGATACCAGAAAACGTGAAGATTTATGAACAATTATATCAAGAATACACAAAATTACATGATTATTTTGGGCGTGGAGAAAATGATGTTATGAAGCGACTCAAATGGATTAAAGAGAATACCAAATCGAAAGAATCATTAAACGTCTATTAATTGTGAATGATGAGGAGGAACCATGATGTTACAACTGCGACCATATGAATTTTGGTTTGTTACCGGAAGCCAGCACCTATACGGAGAAGAAACATTGAAACAAGTAGAGGAGCATTCTAGAGTCATTGTGGAAGGATTAAATCGCGATTCTATTATTCCGTTTAAACTAGTTTTTAAACCAGTTGTAACAACTTCTGAGGGGATTCGGAAACTTTGTATAGAAGCTAACGCGAATGATGAATGTGCAGGAATCATTACATGGATGCATACATTTTCTCCTGCCAAAATGTGGATCGGAGGTCTTTCCGAGTTAAGAAAACCGTTATTGCATCTCCATACGCAATTTAATCGTGATATTCCATGGGACAGCATTGATATGGATTTTATGAATCTGAACCAGTCTGCACATGGTGACCGAGAATACGGATTTATCGGAGCCAGAATGGGGATTGCCCGGAAAGTTGTAGTCGGTCATTGGGAAGATCCAGATGTTCGTGAGCGGCTTGGAAGATGGATGCGTACTGCTGTTGCTTTTACCGAAAGCCGAAATTTAAAAGTGGCTCGTTTTGGAGACAATATGCGAGAAGTGGCCGTTACAGAAGGAGACAAAGTAGAAGCTCAAATTAAGTTTGGCTGGTCAGTGAATGGTTATGGAATTGGAGATTTGGTGCAATATATAAAAGATGTACCGGAACAAAAAGTAAACGAACTTTTTGATGAATATGCAGAATTGTACGATATTGTTCCGGAAGGCTTTCATGAAGGTCCAGTACGCGAATCGATCCGTGAACAAGCCCGGATTGAACTTGGATTGAAAGCATTTTTAGAAGAAAGGAATTTTACAGCGTTTACGACTACGTTTGAGGATTTGCACGGAATGAAGCAGCTTCCAGGGCTTGCGGTACAGCGGTTAATGGCAGAAGGATATGGATTTGGCGGAGAAGGGGATTGGAAGACTGCCGCGCTTGTTCGCGTGATGAAGATTATGGCTGATGGAAAAGGGACATCGTTTATGGAAGATTATACGTATCATTTTGAACATGGAAATGAAATGATCCTTGGTGCTCACATGCTAGAAGTATGTCCAACGATTGCGGCAACCCGGCCAAGAATCGAAGTTCATCCTCTTTCTATCGGCGGAAAAGAAGATCCGGCTCGTCTCGTTTTTGATGGAGACGCAGGTGCGGCTGTTAATGCTTCGTTAATTGATTTAGGTCATCGCTTCCGTCTTGTCATAAATGAAGTGGATGCAGTAAAACCAGAAAAAGAAATGCCGAAACTTCCAGTAGCAAGAATTTTGTGGAAACCGCGCCCATCGCTTCGTGATTCGGCAGAAGCGTGGATTTTGGCAGGAGGGGCTCATCATACTTGCTTCTCTTTTGCAGTTACAACAGAACAGTTGCAAGATTGGGCAGAAATGGCAGGCATTGAATGTATAGTCATCAACGAGAACACCATCCCACAATCGATTCGAAAAGAGCTCAGATGGAACGAAATGTTTTGGATAAGTCGATAACGTAAAGACAGGTACTTCTTTCAAAAGGACATGGACTAGAGTTGCACTAGCCCATGTCTTTTTTTGAGAAAGAATCTTTTATGAGAATTGAAAGTTATAAAAGGATCATCTGTGTGTTTTATACATCATCAGCATATTTATACGTACATATATGCACATAAGGGGATAGTGGTAAAATATTCAAGGAAATCTTTCTTGATCGTATTACATAATTATTAAAATTCAGGAAAGCAAATGAGTTAATAGACTAGCTAGGCAGATTTGTTGGCGTAAAATTTTTAAACTAAAACATCCATGAGTAAATTTTACTCCCCACCCATGCATGAAAATCAACCCTTTCTTCCCATAATGGATATGAACGCAAACAGTTTAGAAGACGTTTTTCTTAATAGTGGTTCGACCCTGTAACTAAAACTGTTTGAGTCCATTTGGTGTTCCACCCATTGTGAGCCCTTTTCATGTGAAAAGGTGACTACGAACAGAAAAATGCCTAACGTACAAGTGGACTCACTGTTTGCGAATTCATCAATGGAAGGAGTAAGAATCATGGATGTTCTTTATCATCGTTGTGCGGGATTAGATGTCCATGCCGAAACCATTGTGGTTTGTGTCCTTCTTGGAGAAGAAGATCACATTCAAAAGGAAATCGAAACATTCCCTACTTTCACGAAAGATTTGTTTCGTCTTCTGAAATGGTTAGAAGATCGTGGGGTCACTCATATTGCGATGGAAAGTACCGGTGTTTACTGGAAACCCGTGTTCAACATTTTGGAAGACTATTTTGACATTACTCTCGCTAATGCCCAGCGCATCAAAAATGTTCCCGGTCGAAAGACAGATGTCTCCGATGCCGAATGGATCGCCAAATTATTGCGTTATGGGCTGATCGAGAAGAGTTTCGTTCCGCCTGCGGACATTCGGGAATTGCGAGATTTGACCCGTTTACGGAAAAAGTGGATTGGGCAATTGACCGCTGAGAAAAATCGGATACAAAAAGTGTTAGAGTGTTCGAATATCAAGTTAAGTTCTGTCATTTCGGACATATTTGGTGTATCTGGGCGAAAACTACTTGAACGCCTAATGAAACAAGGATATATCGAGGAACCAGAGATTGATGCCTGCATTCATGGGAGAATGAAAGGAAAAAGACAACAAATTCAAGATTCTCTCTTTGGAACATTGACCGAGCATCAGTTGTTTATGATTCGCCAATCTTGGAAGCATATCGAATCGTTGGAAAGCTTACTTCGAGAAATCGAAGAGCGAATCGACCAACTCTTACAAGCCTACAAACAAGAGATGGAGCTTCTTGTGACCATACCGGGAGTCAAAAAAGAAACCGCTGCCGTGATCATCGCTGAAATCGGAGTCGATATGGGACAGTTCCCAACTTCGCAACACCTCGCTTCATGGGATGGAGTGGCTCCAGGGAATCATGAAAGTGCAGGGAAACGGAAAAGTACCCGAACGATGAAGGGAAATCCCCATATCAAATCCGCGTTATGTGAGGCAGCGTGGGCGTTATCTCGATGCAGGAATCAACGATTGGCAGCGAAATATTGGTCACTGGCGGCACGCAGGGGAAAGAAAAAAGCACTCGTTGCGATGGCGCACCGAATGCTTACAATCATTTACTGCATGCTTTCTCGAAAAGAACCGTTTCGAGAACAGCCAACCTATTAGTATAACCAAAAAGACGAAGAACTATACGAGATATCTAAAAATAAGGTAGCTCTGCTTCTTATTGCCGTTTTTGGTCATTAACAGGGTATCCAATTTGATCGTGGGGTATACCGATTCGACCATGTTTCATTGATTTTCACAGAAAATATGTTGTTTTTAATACAATCATCATGAAAAAACTTAAATAATATAAGTACATATAAAATAGTTATAAAATAAAATTTATTTAAAAATGTCAAACAATACTTTGACATGTACGAACAAATAAGATACAATAAACATTAAGAATGCGCTTACATTTTAATTTGTTGTAAGTTTTTGATCCCTTTTACAGACGGATAGTAGGGGGTGACATTTATTATTTATACGTACATTTATTGTTTTTGTGGTAAATTTGTTTGTAATTTTTTATATGTTTATGTGTAAAGTGGGGGACTATTAATTGTTGATAGGTTAAACAAAACGATTTTTCAATTAGGGGGGAGAGTGTATATGAGAAAACGATTATTGTTTTTAGTAACTATCATTTTTGCGTTTTCAATGATATTAGCAGGCTGTAGCGGGAATAATAAGGAAGAAGTCAGTGGCAACGAGAAAAACGGAACGAAATTGGAGCTTTGGACATTTAATGAATTACATGGGAAGTACTACTCGCATATGGCAAAATTATGGAATGAATCTCATCCAAATAAGAAAATTAATTTAGTTGTCAATGTTTACCCGTATGAAGATGCACATAACAAATTACTAGTTGCTCTTCAGTCTGGAAAAGGTGCTCCTGATTTAGCAGATATTGAAATTAGTAAGTTTGCTAATTTTTTAAAAGGAAAACCACAGATTTTACCTTTGAATGATGTGATAGAACCAGAACAAAACAGTATTGTTCAATCTAGATTAGATATTTATTCGAAAGACGGAAAATATTATGGCATAGATTTTCATGTAGGTGCTTCTGTTATTTACTACAATAAGGAGATTTTGGATAAAGCCGGAGTAAATCCTGATGATATTAAAACTTGGGATGATTTCGAAAAAGCAGGTAAAACAGTTTTGGAAAAAACAGGTAAACCAATGACTACGTTAGAAACTACTGACCAATGGTCACTGTGGCCACAAGTAGCCCAATTAAAAGGTTCTGTTGATTTTTTGGATGAGAACGGAAAAGTAAATTTAGACGATCCGCAGATTATTAAGGTTCTTAAATATCAACAAAAATTGATAAAAGAGGGTATTGCTATCGCTGCACCTGGCAATTTTCATCATGCTGAAGAATATTACGGATTTATGAACAAAGGTGGGGCAGCATCTGTTTGGATGCCGATGTGGTATATGGGTAGATTTGTAGATTATATGCCAGATTTAAAAGGAAAGATTGTAATTAAACCTATGCCGTCTTGGGAAATAGGATCACCTCGTTCTGCAGGTATGGGAGGAACAGGTACGGTTGTAACTAATCAATCTAAACACCCGCAATTGGCTAAGGAGTTTTTAGCATATGCAAAACTTTCTAAGGAAGGAAATATTGAAATATGGAAGCAACTTGGTTTTGATCCTATACGTAAAGATGTGTGGAATTCACCTGAATTGAGAGAATCGAATAAATTCACTGAATATTTCGGTTCAAATATTTTTGATATATTATTGGAAATTAAAGATGAAATAGAAGGGGTAAAAATTGGAGAGAGAACTCCTGAAGTTTCAGATGCGATAAAAACAAAAATTCTTTATAGAACGTTAGTCGATATGGAAGATCCTGAAAAAGTATTAAAAGAAGTAACTAAAGAACTTAAATGATAGATCACATAAGAAAAAGGTATCACTAGCTTTAGTATATCTAGTGATACCCCCCTTTTTAATATTTTCATTCAATTACAGGAGGGGATTAGATGTCTAATGGCACTATAAATACTCAGCGCAATAAGAGTAATCATGTTGTTAACGTGAAAAAAAGAATAAGAGTCCCAAACGTTCTTTATTCACAAAATATAGCACCATATTTTTTCGTACTACCTTTTATCTTATCATTTTGTATCTTTTTTGCCTATCCAGTTTTTTCGACTATTATTATGAGTTTTCAGGAAGTTCTTCCTGGTGAAACAACGTTTATTGGACTTGAAAATTATAAAAATTTGTGGAATCCAACTTTTTTAAAAGCGATTAAGAATAGTACTATTTATACCATTCTCACTCTTTTGATACTAATTCCATTTCCACTAGTGTTAGCTGTATTTTTAAACTCCAAAATGATGTTTGCGAAGAATATATTTCGTTCAATAACTTTTATCCCTGCTTTAACATCAGTGGTTGTAGCAGGTATTATCTTCAGACTTATTTTTGGAAGTCAGGAAGGAGCGCTATTGAACTCAATAATAACTTTTTTTGGGGGAGAAAGTAGAGCTTGGCTTAATAGTTCGGGTACCAGCATGTTTGCATTAGTTGTATTGGCGACATGGCGATGGATGGGGGTTAATCTACTGTACTATTTAGCCGGTTTGCAGAATATACCTAAAGAGTTATATGAATCTGCTGAGATTGACGGTGCTTCTACATGGCAAAAGTTTATATATATTACTCTACCATTATTAAAACCAATTACAGTTTATGTCTTAACAATTAGTATTTATGGTGGTTATTCAATGTTTGCAGAAAGTTATATGCTCTATGGCAGCAATCGCTCTCCGAATGATATTGGTTTAACTATTGTAGGATATTTGTATCGAAATGGCATAGAACAAAATAATTTGGGTTTTGGGTCAGCGATTGGTATTACATTACTACTTATAACTTTTATTATTACTATTACACAGTTAAAGTTTTTAGGAATGTTTAGAAAGGAGGAGTGATGAATGGAAATAAATACGCGTTATAAAAGGAAACTGGCATCGATTATTCTTTTCATCTTTTTTATCTTAATCTCAGTTTTTGCTTTATTTCCTTTATTTGCTATAATTTTAGGCTCTTTTAAGCCATCACAAGAAATTTTAAGATTTGGTTTGAATCTAAAAATACAGCCTGAAGTTCTAACTTTAAAGAATTATTCGTTTATATTATCAGGTGGATCAGACTATTTTACATGGTATAAGAATAGCATTATTATTACGGTATTTTCTACACTATTTTCTCTTTTATTTTCTAGTATGGTTGGTTATGGATTAGCTGTTTATGATTTTAAGTTTAAAAATTTAATTTTTGGCATGGTTCTCGTAGTGATGATGATACCGCTTGAGATTATTATGCTTCCATTATACAAATTGACTATTAGTTTGGGATTAATGAATACACTCTTAGGAGCTTTTCTTCCATTTGTAGTGGCACCTATACCAGTCTTTTTCTTTCGCCAATATGCTAGCGGGTTACCAAAAGAGTTAATTGATGCAGCTAGAATGGACGGTTGTACAGAAATAGGAATTTTTTTCAGAATCATGGTTCCGTTGATGAAACCTGCTTTTGCCTCTATGGCTATTCTACAAGCTTTAAGTAGTTGGAATAATTTTCTATGGCCATTAATTGTTTTAAGAACAAATGATAAACTTACATTACCGATAGGCTTGTCAACATTACTAACTCCTTATGGAAATAACTACGATGTTTTAATTGCAGGATCTGTATTAGCAATAATTCCAGTTTTGATTTTGTATATTTTCTTCCAACGCTATTTTATCGAAGGAATGACTGCAGGGGGAGTAAAAGGTTAATGACAATAGTATTTTTAGTAATAAATATGAAAGGATGAAGAATATGAACACAAAAAAAGCCAAAATGATCGTCGAAAAAGATTTCAGAATTGCGGAAATCGATAAGCGGATTTATGGCTCATTTATAGAGCATCTTGGCCGTGCAGTATATGGAGGGATTTATGATCCTGGTCATCCACAAGCTGACGAAAGAGGATTTCGAAGAGATGTTATTGAATTGGTAAAAGAACTGCAGGTTCCATTAATTCGTTACCCAGGAGGAAACTTTGTTTCCGGGTATAACTGGGAAGATGGGGTAGGCCCGAAAGAAAAGCGGCCGCGGCGTTTGGAGTTAGCGTGGAAATCGATTGAAACAAATGAAATCGGTGTCAATGAATTCGTGGAGTGGGCGAAACTTGTCAATGCTGAAGTAAATATGGCGGTTAACTTAGGAACACGCGGCATTGATGCTGCTCGCAACTTAGTCGAATATTGCAACCATCCATCAGGTTCGTATTATAGTGATTTACGTATTTCCCACGGCTACAAAGAACCGCATAAGATTAAAACGTGGTGTTTAGGAAATGAAATGGACGGTCCATGGCAAATCGGCCATAAGACTGCGGTAGAATATGGGCGCATTGCCTGCGAAGCGGCAAAGGTAATGAAATGGGTCGATCCAACTATTGAGCTTGTCGTTTGTGGAAGTTCCCACCGCAACATGCCAACCTTTGCTGAATGGGAGGCAACAGTTCTTGATCATACGTATGAACATGTAGAATATATCTCGCTGCATCAATACTACGGGAATCGGGATAATGACACAGCAAACTACTTAGCCCTTACATTAGAAATGGACGATTTCATCCGTTCTGTCATTGCGATTGCTGATTATATTAAAGCGAAAAAGCGCAGCAAAAAAACGATCCATCTCTCGTTTGATGAATGGAATGTTTGGTACCACTCTAACGAAGCCGATAAGTTAATCGAACCTTGGACGATTGCTCCTCCTTTATTGGAAGATATTTATAACTTTGAAGATGCATTATTAGTTGGATGCATGTTGATTACATTGATGAAACATGCTGATCGTGTGAAAATTGCTTGTTTAGCGCAATTGGTGAATGTAATTGCACCAATCATGACAGAGAAAAATGGACCAGCTTGGAAACAAACCATTTACTATCCATTTATGCATGCATCTGCATATGGAAGAGGAGTAGCACTCCATCCGATAATTTCTAGCCCAAAATATGACAGCAAAGACTTTACCGATGTTCCTTATTTGGAGGCAATCGCTGTTTATAATGAAGAAAACGAGGAACTTACGATTTTTGCGGTCAACCGCGACTTGGAAGATCCGTTGTTGCTGGAGTGCGATATTCGTAATTTCGATGGGTACCAAGTTATCGAACATATTATTTTAGAACATGAGAACGTAAAACAAACCAATTCGGCAACCCACTCCCCTGTTGTTCCACACAACAATGGAAACGCCCATCTATCAGATGGAAAAGTAGTAGCCAAGCTGCCAAAACTATCGTGGAATGTGATTCGTTTGGCTAAGAAATAAATGGAAGTAGGCTGGTCTAATTCAGTTAAGGATGGACCAGCCTATCCCTTTGATGTAAATATAAGATTAATAAAAAGGAGAAAATTGACGGTCGAAACAGATGAAGTAGGAGTAGTAGTATACACAGGAAACCAGCTGCAATCAGGAATGGATATTTACAGTGTACCATCACGAAAATTTTTAGGGATTTGTTTGAAAACACAAGAGCTGCCTGATGCTATTCATCATCCTTATTTTCCTTCTTATGTATTACAGGCAGATAAGAACTATTCATCATGACTAAGTACAAATTTGGTGTTTTGAAATCATAAACATAAGTCACAAAAGTTTTTGCGGAAGGGGCAAGGGAGAACAAGTGCTACAAGAAATTGAGGCGGTTCTCATTGATTTAGATGGTACTATCTTCAAAGGAAAAAAGTTGATTCCTAAAGCAGACGATGCGGTTGCATACTTGCGCTCTCTTGGTAAGCGAATCGCGTTTGTTAGCAATCGTGGCAACTTATCACAGAGAATGTGCCACGAGCGGTTAAAGGAATGGAGAATTAGTGTACGGGAAGAAGAAATTATTTTGTCGTCTACAGTTACGGCAGAATTTCTGCACGTACATTATCCGTTTTGCAAAGTATGGACATTAGGAGATTATGGATTACAGGAAGAGCTTCAGCGTTATCATATTCAATTAGCAAGAAAACCGGAAGAAGCGGATTTTCTAGTTATAACACTACACGAAACAATGACATACGATGATTTTAATTTAGCGTTTCAAGCTGTGCAGCACGGTGCGAGAATAATTGCGACAAATGCAGATAAAACATTTCCAAATGAGAACGGAAATGCCATAGATGTGGCAGGAATGATTGGAGCTATTGAAGCAACAACAGGACGAAAAGTGGAACTCATTTTAGGTAAACCTTCTTGTTTTATGGTGGAAGCTGCTTTACGTTATTTGCAAGTAAGCCCGACAAAGTGCCTGATCATTGGCGATAGTATTGAGTCGGATATTCGGATGGGGCGTATGCATGGAATGAAAACAGCGCTTGTCTTGTCTGGAAATGCAAAAAGAAAACTTCTCGATTCGTTATTAGAAAAGGAACGCCCTGACTATATCATTGATTCGATTTATGATATCGTTCGACTTGGGGAGGAGGCAGGGCAATGAGGCGAACATTAATAGAAATTGAAGCTCTTGCTAAACAATGTCACTGTGGGAACAACCATAATGACATCCCAATTGAAACAATTATGATCAGCGATGATGCTTTACAACAATTAGTTATATACTTGCAAAGCAAAAAATATCAAACAGTCGCTTTAATTGTAGATCAACATACATTTGAAGCAGCCGGGCGGCAGTTGAGCGCATTATTGCAAGGGGAACCAATTCGTCATACTGTTTGTTTCATTCAGCCAAATGAAAATGGTGATGTTATAGCAGATGAAGTGTCCATTGTACAAGCACTTTTGGAGATTCCTCAGGATGTTGATGCAATAGTAGCGGTTGGATCTGGAACGATTCATGATATTACACGCTTTTGCAGCTATAAAATGAAAGTTCCCTTTATTTCTGTGCCAACAGCTCCATCTGTTGACGGATTTACCTCTATGGGCGCGCCGTTAATTATCCGAGGAGTAAAAAAGACTATTCAAGCACAGGCGCCTATTGCGGTATTTGCGGATATTAATGTATTAAAACAAGCACCTAAACGGATGATCGCAGCGGGATTTGGGGATATGATGGCCAAATACACTTCGCTTATTGACTGGCGTTTTGGCCATCTTGTTGCTAGCGAGCCATATTGTCCGCTTGTGGACAAGATTACTCAAGAGTCGTTGCAGGAGTGCGTCAACAATATCGAGAAAATCGCTGCCGCAGAAGAAGAAGGAGTGCGGATTTTAATGAACGCGCTTCTGCAATCGGGAATAGCGATGCTGATAATGGGACAATCATATCCAGCATCTGGTGGAGAACACCATCTATCTCATTATTGGGAAATGGAATTTTTGCGAAAGAAAAGGCCACAAGTGCTTCACGGAGCTAAAGTAGGGGTTTCCACATCATTAATTGCGGAAGTATATACCAATCATTTTTTCATCCCCTTATTAAATGATTTAAAAGAAAATAAAGCATTATTAGGCCACAAGACGATAGAACTGTTGGAGAGAAACAGACAAAAAATAAAAGAATGGTTTCAATCGCTGCCATCTCCATCGGAACTGCGCTCCATGATGGAAAGAGTAGAAGGTGCTTGCACTCCAGAACAACTTGGGATCGATCAAGAATTGGTTGATAGAGGCCTTAAAGAAGCATATCATTTACGTGATCGATTTACTATATTACGTTTTCTAAATGAATTTGTTAAATAGTGAAGCAGTATTATGTTAAGAGAATAGACATATGAAATGGTAAAATCCTACTATGGCAGGACGATTATAAAGAAGCATAATATTTACAATATGTCCCAAAGTACTGTGTATGCCTTCTGAAAAGAAACGATTTAATGGGATTTTGCCGATATAGAAAAGAAGAAAGGTTTACGTTGTACTTATTACTGGAGATTATAAAAATCAGGCGCAGGTGATGTGCGTCGGTGCCGACATGAATTTGAAAAAATTGACAGGTTACCTAATGGAAGATAGAGCATCGTCCTTCCTTTGCATTCGTATAATTTTATCTGGAAATATATATTATAGGACAAAGTAGGTTCAAGACATTCCGCTTTGTTGACAATAAAGAGGGTGTCCCAAAAGTGACGGGACACCCTTTTGTGCTACCGTAATACGCATCAAACAATATAAAGAAATCGATTATATGATATTCTGTTGTAGTCAAACTGGTATTATGTCAAGAAAATAGACACGTAAAATCGAGAAAAATTTTAAAACCCTACTACCGCACTTCGTTTGGTGGCCTCTTGAGAAGAAGAACGGTTTGGTAAACCCTTCCCCTTCTCAAGAGGAAAGATGCCCCTTATATCGTGACTTGTGGAGAGAAGCGTTGCTGCTGTTTGCCTTGCTGATGCATCTTCTCATACTCCATTGGCGACATGTACCCATTTGCTGAATGAATTCGTTGGGCATTATAAAAACACTCGATGTATTCAAAAATCCGTTGTTTCGCTTCTTCCCTTGTTGTAAAGGTTTCGTTTCGTGGAAAATGAGTTCCTTTTTAAGGATGCTGTGAAACGATTCGGCACATGCGTTGTCATAACAGTTTCCTTTCCGGCTCATGCTCGTCTGGATTCCGTATTGCCTCAACATGGCTTGATATTCATTCGATGCATACTGGCTCCCTTGATCCGAATGGGGAATCAGACCAGGTTGGGGATTTCGCTGATGGATGGCCCGGTGGAATGCTTTGATCACTAACTCCTTTGTCATGCGCTCGGAAAGATACCAGCCTACAATTTTACGAGAAAACAAATCCATGATGGATGCTAAATACAGCCAGCCTTCTTTCGTCCAAATATACGTGATATCCGCCACCCCTACTTGATTCGGCTCATTGACTTCAAACTGCTGATTCAATAAGTTGGGATACACAGGCAATGATGCTTCGAGTTCGTGGTTGCCTTATATTTTTTCTTTGTTTTTGAACGAATGTCCCCATCTTTCATGATTCTGGCGACCGTTTTTTGGCGAAGATGCTCATGGCCTTTTTTAAAATAGCGTTTTCCTCCTCAAGGTCACGGATGCGTTTTTGTAGTTCGCGCTTTTCTTGATCTTCAGGTTTAAGGTTTCCGCTTCCGACAAAACTAGTTCGGCATCTTTTTTATAATCTGCGACCCATTTATGAAGAGTTTTTGGCGAAATATCGAGTTATCTTGCGGTTTGAGCGACCGCTTTTCCTTCCTCGACCATTAATTTTACTGCATGTATTTTGAATTCTTTATCAAAACGTCTTGTCATTATAGACACTCCCGATGATTGATAGATTTACTATATATTTCTCTATTCGTTGTGTCTATAATCTAGACTAACATCAAACAACCTTTTGAGTCCGTCTCTTTAAATCTGTCTTTTCTGTTTTTCTAGAATATACTATTATGGATAACAGAGAATATGATTACTGCTTAGTTTAGTGACCCAACTATTATTCATCCTTTATTATGCAAGAAACATTGTTCATGAAAGCAACAATTGTATGATGAGGGGGGAATAACGATATTGAAATGGAAGAAGAGATTATATAAATTTAATACACTTCGCAATCAAATTTTGCTTGTCTTTTTAGCTGTAATGATCATTGTGCTATGTTTTGTGGGAATTATGACATTTCATTTAGTTTCTGCATTGCTGAAAAACAACGCTGAGAAGCAGATCGAGCAGACAGTGATGCATGCTAACGGACGTTTGGAAGCGCTTTATAAACAAATTGGCGCATTGACAAACCAGGTTGCCACCAATATATATGTACAACAGTTGTTCTTGAAAATAGCTAACGGTTACTCTCCCGGATTTAGGGAAAAACAGGAATTAATGCACATTGTAAATACGTTTCAAGCGTATTCTGATGGAATTCATTCTTTTGAATTTTATACGAATGACTACAAAAAAATATTTCCATTAGATGAAGAAAATTTAGGTGACCGTGTAGGTATTAAATGGATTCGACAAGCTTCTGAGGCAAAGGGAAAAATGGTCTGGGTTGGCCGTGATCCTAAGGCTCCGGGATATTTTCTAGCTTTGCGGCAAATCCGCCTAATGGATCGGTGGTTTTCTCCGGGTGGCTATTTATTGGTTCGCGTGAATCAAGATTATTTTCAATTTAACGATTATTTTTATTCTCCTGGAGAAAAGAAAGGCTATATCATTCTTATGGATTCTAACTCCAATGTCCTTTTTTCAAATTACCATGGAAATTTTCGAAAGCTTGTTAACGCAAAACAAGCGATGATTCGGAAAGAGGGGCAAGAGTATTTAGTGGTGAAACAACTGTCTGGGTTAACAGGATGGACGCTTGTAATTGTAACTCCTGTCAAGTTTCTCACCGAAGGGGTGTCGATCCTTAAAAATGCGATTATTCTTTCCGGGACGATCGGTTTCTGTATTTTTTTGATATTTTCTTTTTCTCTCTCTACGATGATTACTCAGCCGATTTTGCGATTAACAAAAATCATGCAACGCGGCAGAAACGGCGAGTTAAGGAAAAGCCCGCCGATTTCGTCAACGGTTGAAATTAATGAGTTGAATGAAACATATAATGCATTAGTAGAGAATATTAAACACTTAATTCAAGTAGTTTATGAAAAGGAGTTAGTTCGCAGCCGCGCGGAGCTGAAAGCCCTGCAGGCGCAAATAAATCCCCATTTTCTTTTTAACACGCTTGACGCCCTTTATTGGTCCCTTGTAGAGAAGGAAGAAGAAGAATTATCGCAATTTGTCCTTAATATGTCTCAATTATTTCGCTATATTATAAGTAGCTCCAAACATGACGAATGGGTAACACTTCGCGAAGAAATAGAACATATTCGACGTTACATGGAAATCATGAAATTAAGATGGGGAGATCGTCTCATATGGGATATCGTAGTCCCAGCGCGCTGTTTAGATGTCCGGATACCAAAACTGTTAATTCAGCCGTTAGTAGAAAATGCCGTTTTGCATGGAATTGGCAATAAAATGGAACAAGGTTCTGTGTTGGTCACCGTAGAAGAATTGGATCATTCCCCTGATTTACTTATTAAAGTAATAGACGATGGTGTTGGAATGGATGAAAAAACTCTACAGGAAATAGAACAGTTGTTAAATAAAAAGGAGTTTCCGACATTTAAAGGAAGCGGAATGGCCATTGCCAATGTGAATAGAAGACTGCAGCTTTATTATGGGGAAGATAGAAAAGTGGTCATTCAAAGTGAATTGGGCAAAGGTACATACATATCTTTAAAAATTCCCAAAAGCGGGGGATTCGATGATTCATTTTCGAACGATTTTGATTGTTGATGATGAGCCACGAGCAAGACAAGGATTAAAGAAAACTTTAGAGTCTTGGTCAGCGGGTAAATATGACATTTTTTGTGCGGCAAATGGGGAAGAGGCGATCAACATTATTCATCAGCGGACGATCCATTTGTTAATCACAGATATTCGCATGCCTGAAATTACTGGTTTAAAACTGATCAGGTCAATAGAAAAGCAGAAAAGCAAACCGGTTGTTATTATCATATCAGCCTATTCTGAATTCGAATATGCGCAAGAAGCGATTACTTTAGGTGTGGTGAATTATCTTTTAAAACCGGTAGATAAACATAAATTTATTAATGCGGTGGAGCAAGCAATCAAGGTTTGGGAAGAGCGCCAGAAAGCAGCGGTCGTGGAGAAAATGATTGATAACTGGATCATCAATATCCAAGAAGGAACGCGTTCCCATGTTATTAAGAAAGCAATACGGTTTATTAATGAAAATCTTAATAGACCATTTAGTTTACGTGAAGTATCCTCATTCGTACATTTAAATCCTAGTTATTTCAGCACTTTGTTTAAAGAGGAAACAAACATGACTTTTAGCGAATATGTAACAAGGTGCAGATTGCAAAAAGCCAAAAGCTTATTGATAACAACCGATTTAACAATTGCCGAGATTGCAGAAGAAGTAGGGTATCAGACCGCAAAATACTTTATCAAATTGTTCAAAGAGTTTGAAGGAATCACTCCTTACCAGTTTCGAAAAGAGCATCTAAAAAAAGAAGAATTTTAGCCAATCATCGTTACCTTAATTCCCTAGTTTTTTCAATGCTATAATTGCATTGTAGCAAAAACAAGGGGGGATTAGATTTGTTGAAGAAAGCGCATTCATTATTGTGCATCATGATCATCATTTTTGCACTTGTATTAACGGGTTGTTCGGGTACGGCAAATGAAGGTGCATCTTCATCAGGGAATGGAAAAAAAGTAACGATCACGTTTATGCATCTTTGGCCGGCAGGAAGTTCGAAGCAGCAAAATATGATTGTTAATGAAATTATTAAAGAGTTTGAAGAGCAAAATCCAAATGTTACGGTCAAACAAGAAGTTTTGGAAAATGAACAATATAAAAATAAATTAAAAGTACTTGCTGCTTCTAATGAACTTCCTGATGTAGGCATGACTTGGGCTGCAGGATTTTTAGAGCCTTATGTAAAAGGAAATTTATTTGCACCGCTGGATGATATTTTGAATTCCGGGCTGAAAGATAAGTTTGTTGCAGGAACAACCGAGGCCTATGCTGTTAACAATAAAACATATGCGCTTCCATTAGAATTAAATATCACTCCTGTTTACTACAACAAAGAAATCTTTTCCAAGTATCATTTAGAGCCACCGAAAACATATGAAGATTTTAAAAATATTGTTCAAACGCTTGTTAAAAATGGTGTAGCACCAATTGCACTTGGAAATAAAGATCGTTGGACAGGGTCATTATGGTATATGTATCTTGCTGATCGAATTGGCGGAGCGGATACGTTAAAAAATGCGATAAATGACAACGGTACATTTGAAGATCCAAGCTTGATCAAAGCTGCAGAAGAAGTTCAACATTTAGTAAAAATGAAAGCGTTTATTAAAGGATTTAATGGACTGTCTAACGATGAGGCAAAATCAGAATTTATGAATGAAAAAGCCGCCATGTACCTCATGGGAACATGGGAATTACCTAACTTTACTACGAATGAGGAAGTACCAAAAGAGTTTAGAGACAAAGTCGGTTTCTTTAAGTTTCCTGTCGTTGATGGAGGAAAAGGAAATGCAGATAGTTGGGTAGGAGGCCCAGGAGTAGGTTTATTTGTTTCTGAAAATTCTAAAGCCAAGGAAGAAGCAAAAAAATTTGTAAAATTCTTCATTGAAAAGTGGGGAGAGCAATCGGTGACAAAAGCAGGAGTAATTCCTGCGACGAAAGTGGACACTGCCAAAATAGATTTGCCACAGCTATACATTGATGTACTCAATGAACTAAACAAAGCTAGTAACATCACATTGTTTGCCGATGTGCAAATGAATCCGGAAGCAGCACAGACGCATTTGAATTTGATTCAATCATTGTTTGGAGAAGAGGTTACACCAAAAGATTTCGCCAAACAGCATGAAGAAGCGCTTGCAAAGACAAAAGAGAAGTAAAGAAAACTTGATCAAAAAGGACATATTTTCAATATGTCCTTTTTGATCAACGAGTAAAGGAGGGAAGACGTCATGAATAAGATGATGTCTGATAAAAAGGTTATCGCGTTATATGTACTTCCGCCTTTGTTATTGATTGTAGCATTAGTTTATATTCCGATCATTATGACCGGTTATTATAGCTTAACCCAATGGGATGGCATCGGACAGATGAAGTTTATTGGTTTGGATAATTATAAAGAACTGATAAAAGATGAAATGTTTTGGAAAAGTGTCTATCATTCATTCTTGCTAGCAGTCTTTTCTGTGATTAGTTTGTTAGGTTATTTAGCCGTATCCCTTGTACTCGCTGGGAAAATCAAAGGCGCAAATTTATTAAGAAAAATTTACTTAATACCGATGTTGTTGTCTTCTGTTGCCATTGGTCAACTTTGGTTGAGAATTTACCATCCATCTAATGGCATGCTTAACCATTTTCTCACCTTTTTAGGAATAGAAAATCCGCCAAACTGGCTGGCTGATCCTTCGATTGTACTATATGCGGTCTTTATCCCTATTATATGGCAATATGCAGGGTTTTATATTTTGATTTACTATGCAGCTTTAAAAAGTATTCCGACTTCGATTATAGAAGCAGCGATTATCGATGGAGCCAATCCTTTGCAATTGGCTTATAAAATTAAGATTCCTTTAATTTTAGGGGTAATTAAAGTAACCATTGTGTTAGCTGTTGTCGGTTCTTTGAAATATTTCGATCTCATTTATGTTATGACAGACGGAGGACCGAACGGCGCAAGTGAAGTAATAGCCTCCTATATGTACCATAAAGCGTTTCGCAGTTTTAATTTTGGGTACGGAAGTACGATCGCATTCTTTCTATTATTGATTTGTGTAGTCGTTACCTGGCTGATTCGGAAGTTTACGAAATCTAATGAGGAAGTACAATATTATTAATTTTTGAAAAAGGAGTGGAAGAAATTGGAAACAAGTACGATGACGGAGAAGCAGACTGTCTGGCTATCAGCTGGCCAATCCGGAAAGAAGATAGGTATGTTCATTTTCTATATAGTGCTAATTGTTCTCGCAGTTTTTCAAATACTTCCTCTCATTTGGCTATTATTCTTTTCGCTTAAGAATAACCAAGAAGTATTTAATACGCCACTTTTTTCATTGCCATCTCCGCCTAGATGGGAAAATTACGTAAAAGTATGGGTGGAAGGAAATATAGGACGTTATTTTTTTAATAGCGTTTGGATTACTACATTATCGGTCATTTTCACTGTATTATTAGCTAGTTTCGCCACTTTCGCCATTACGCGCATGAATTGGAAATTAAAACATGTTGTATTGGGATTGTTTATGGTTGGATTGATGATTCCAGTTCATTCCACACTGATTCCGTTGTTTAGCTTTTTTATGAAAATGAAATTAGTAGACCATCCATTATCTGTTATTTTAACAAATATCGGCTTTAATCTGCCGCTTACGATAATGGTTTTGCTTGGGTTTTATTACTCATTACCGCGCGAGTTAGAAGAATCAGCCATTATGGATGGATGTTCTGTCCACCGGATGTTTTTCCGAATTATTTTGCCAATGACTTCTCCTGTCATTGTAACGACGGCGATTATTAACATGATTTATAACTGGAATGAATTTGTTTTTGTCAACACATTTATTAGTTCTGATCAATATAAAACCCTTACCGTAGGAATCCAAAATTTTATCGGACAGTATACTACCGATTGGGGAGCAATTGGTGCCACTTTAATGATTAGTATTTTGCCAATCCTATTCACATTCTTTTTCCTCAGCGACCGGATTGTAGAAGGAATTACATCTGGAGCCGTTAAAGGATAATTAGAAAGGAGAGGGATAGGCAATGCCAAAAAACATGTTTTTTAACGCCCATCATTCACCAGTCGGAGCATTTGCAAGTTTTACACTTGGATTTCCGGGAAAAAGCGGGGGGTTAGATCTCGAATTGGGGCGTCCTCCGCGGCAAAATGTGTATATAGGTGTTGCTTCTCTGTCACAACCAGGGATGTATGAGGTATTGCCGTTTTTTGAAGCTGGTGACGATGAAAGCAAGAGATATGACATCGAAAATCCAGATCCGAATCCAGAGAAACCACAAATTCTTGTTCCGTTTCCAAACGAAATGATCCAACGGGAGTTTCATGTTTCTACCGACACGTGGAAAGCGGGAGATCTTACATTTACGATTTATTCTCCTGTGAAATCTGTTCCGAACCCTGACACAGCTAAAGAGGAAGATTTAAAGTTTGCTCTAGTTCCAGCGGTAATTGCCGAACTTACAATCGATAACACAAAAGGTACATCTCCAAGACGCGCATTTTTTGGCTTTGAAGGAAACGATCCTTATACGTCAATGAGACGAATTGATGATACGTGCCCACCATTGCGGGGAGTTGGACAAGGCCGCATCACGGCTATTGTATCGAAACATAGCGATGTACGTTCGGCGCTGCATTTTAGCTTGGAAGATATTTTAACGACCCCGTTGGAGGAAAATTGGACCTTCGGACTTGGGAAAGTTGGGGCATTAATTATGGATACACCAGCCGGGATGAAGAGAACCTATCAGTTTGCAGTATGTTTTTACCGTTCCGGATACGCAACTGCTGGATTAGACACATCCTATTTTTATACCCGTTTCTTTAAAAATATTGAAGAGGTAGGAAAATATGCTTTGGATCATATCGAAGCGTTGAAAGAGCGCGCTTTCCAGTCCAATCAGCTTATAGAGAGAGACTGGTTATCGGATGATCAAAAATTTATGATGGCCCATGCGATTCGCAGTTATTACGGCAACACCCAGTTGTTAGAACAGGAAGGAAAGCCAATCTGGGTAGTAAATGAAGGCGAATACCGCATGATGAATACATTCGATTTAACAGTAGATCAGTTGTTTTTCGAGTTGAAAATGAACCCATGGACGGTGAAAAACGTCTTAGATTTGTATGTGGAAAGATATAGCTATTACGATCGGGTGCGTTTTCCAGGTGAGGAAAAGGAATACCCGGGGGGAATCAGTTTCACCCATGATATGGGTGTAGCAAATACATTTTCACGCCCTCATTATTCAGCATATGAGCTTTATGGAATCGACGGTTGTTTCTCTCATATGACGCATGAACAATTAGTCAACTGGGTGCTGTGCGCCGCCGTGTATATAGAACAAACAAAAGATTGGGCTTGGAGGCAAGAAAAGCTTCCGATTTTGGAGCAATGTTTGGAAAGTATGGTAAACCGGGATCATCCAGATCCGGAAAAACGGAATGGAGTGATGGGCCTAGACAGCACGCGTACGATGGGAGGAGCAGAGATTACAACCTATGATAGTTTAGATGTCTCCCTAGGACAAGCGCGAAATAATTTGTATTTGGCAGGAAAATGTTGGGCAGCATATGTAGCGCTTGAAAAAATATTCCGGGATACTGGAAAAGAAGCGTTGGCTGCTTTAGCAGGAGAACAAGCGGAAAAATGTGCAGCTACAATTGTTAGTTATGTGACAGAACAAGGATATATTCCAGCGGTGATGGGTGAAGGGAATGATTCAAAGATTATTCCAGCGATTGAAGGATTAGTGTTCCCTTATTTTACAAATTGTCATGAAGCTTTAGATCCTCATGGCCGCTTCGGAGAATATATTCGGGCTTTACGGAAACATTTGCAATATGTATTGACTGAAGGAATTTGTTTATTTCCAGATGGAGGATGGAAAATTTCGTCGACAAGCAATAACTCATGGCTAAGCAAAATATACTTATGCCAGTTTATTGCCCGGCGCATTTTAGGGTGGAAATGGGATGAAGCTGGTGCGAAAGCAGATGCGGCACATGTAGCCTGGTTGACTCATCCGACACTTTCCGTTTGGAGCTGGAGCGACCAAATTATCGCGGGGGAAATTAGCGGAAGCAAGTATTATCCGCGTGGAGTGACAAGTATTCTTTGGTTGGAAGAGGGAAAGTAAAAAATGAGTGTAAGTGTGAATGAGAAAAAACGTGACTTATAAATCTTAAACCCCATATGAGGAGACATGGGTAGCTATAGAAAAATATGCTTCTTTTGGCTTACAGAGTTATTGATGACCACAGAACAAGATCTCTTGAAACCACCAGAATAAATGATAGAGCTACAAACAGAAAGATATGAATGAACTTTTGCGATATTTAGAGAATATTAGGATGTAATAAAATAAAAAATGTTACACTTTCGGGAGTTGCTGACGATTTTACATGGCTAGATAACTTCGTAGTAAAAAATGCAACATAAACCAAAGCCGTCTTTTTGGAAAATAATTCATTTCGCTAATATAAGTGTTAATGCCATCATCATCCGATATTAAAGTTATCGTGTCATTAGGGTGATGATGGCTCCTCGGTCTCAAAAGCGTTTGGTAGATTGGAAGGGCTGAAGCCAAAAAAACGATTCGAACGCGGGCATTCCCGGAAGCTTTCTCCGGAAGACGAGGATCATATTTTAGCGTATCGTAAGAAAAATGTCATTGTAGAAGGTGGATTAAGAATGAATTCCAGTTGGCTAGAGGGAAGAATATATGGCATATGCGAATGGATCACCAAATTGGCGTATGTCAATATACTTTGGTGGCTCTTTACATTAGCCGGAGCGATTGTTTTTGGCGTTGCGCCTGCAACAGTTGCGTTGTTTACTGTTGTAAGAAAATGGCTTCTTTTTAATGATAACGATGTTCCGATTTTTAAAACGTTTTTGAGCACATATAAAAAAGAGTTTTTACGGGCCAATAAGATTGGGTTGTATATAGGAGGTGGTGCTTATATTTTATATATTGACTTTCTATATTTAGCAAACATTGGAAAAGCGTTTCAGCTAGCATTTTCCGTTTTTCTGTGTGTTATTTTAGTTTTTTATGCTATTACGCTTTTATATCTCTTTCCTATTTATGTTCATTATGAACTGCGGTTCTTGCAGTATATAAAATACTCCTTCTTTATCGGGATGGCGAACCCGCTAATGACATTAACCATGTTCTTTAGCATCATCTTGCTGACTGTTTTATTTATGTATATACCCGGGTTAATTCCGTTCTTTAGTATCAGTTCTCTCTCCGTTGTTTTAATGTGGTGTGCGCTAAAGGGCTTCCGCAAAATTGAGGAGAAGCAAAATGCCATTAATCGTTCTAACAGCCAAGCTTAAGTAGTTCAATATCTTTTTATCAATGTTTTCGGAAAAAGGAGGAAACACAAATATGGTAAGAATAAGAAATCCCATTTTAACCGGATTTCATCCAGATCCATCCATATGTCGTGTAGGAGAAGATTACTATATTGCCGTTTCCACATTTGAATGGTTTCCAGGAGTGAGAATTTATCACTCGAAAGATTTAAAAAATTGGCGTTTAATTTCAAGACCATTAAATCGACTGAGCCAACTGAATATGTTAGGAAACCCAGATTCAGGAGGAATTTGGGCACCCCATCTATCATACAGTGAAGGTAAATTTTGGCTTATATATACAGATGTAAAAGTAGTGGAAGGACAGTGGAAAGATTGCCATAACTATCTTGTCACTTGTGAAACGATTGATGGCGAATGGTCTGACCCTATTTATTTAAATAGTTCAGGTTTTGATCCTTCTTTATTTCATGATGACGATGGAAGGAAATATTTAGTTAATATGTGCTGGGATCATCGTGTCGGCCACCATTCTTTTTATGGCATAGTGCTTCAGGAATATAGTGTTGAACAGCAAAAGTTAATTGGAAAACCGGAAATTATTTTTAAAGGAACAGATTTAAAAATTACTGAAGGTCCTCATTTATATAAAATCAACGGTTATTACTATTTATTAACAGCGGAAGGTGGCACCAAATACAATCACGCAGCAACCATTGCGCGGTCAAAATCTCTCCGGGGGCCGTATGAAGTGCATCCAGCAAACCCGTTGATCACATCTTGGCCATATCCGCGTAATCCGCTGCAGAAAGCGGGGCATGCCTCGATTGTGCATACCCATACGGATGAGTGGTTTTTAGTACATTTAACAGGCAGACCGCTTCCGAAAGAGGATCAACCTTTGCTGGAACATCGCGGCTATTGTCCGCTTGGGCGTGAAACAGCAATCCAAAGACTGGAATGGAAGGACGGCTGGCCTTACGTTGTCGGCGGAAATCAGCCTTCTTTAGAAATCGAAGGATCGAATGTGAAAGAAGTAAAATGGGAAAAGGATTACGACGAAAAAGATGATTTTGACAGCGATGTTTTAAATCCCCACTTTCAGACGTTGCGAATTCCGTTAGGAGAGGATATAGCTTCCTTAAAAGATAATCCTGGACATTTGCGGCTATACGGAAGGGAGTCGCTTACCTCGAAGTTTACGCAAGCTTTTGTAGCAAGACGATGGCAGCACTTCAACTTTATTGCGGAAACGAAAGTCGCCTTTCGTCCTACAACATTTCAGCAATCTGCAGGACTTGTAAATTACTATAATACGCAAAACTGGACGACACTTCAAATTACTTGGCATGAAGAAAAAGGAAGAATTCTTGAGGTAATGACATGCGATAATTTTGCGTTTGACCAACCTCTCCGAGGAGAAGAAATCATTGTACCAGATGACGTCGAATACGTCTATCTTCGCGTTGAAGTACAGACGACGACTTATCAATACTCTTATTCATTTGATGGAAAAAAATGGATAAAAATTCCTGTAACATTTTATTCTTACAAATTATCCGACGATTATGTTAAAGGAAGCGCAGCTTTTACTGGCGCGTTTGTCGGGATGCACTGCCGGGATAGTTCAGGGCAAAACAATTATGCTGATTTTGATTACTTTTTGTATAAAGAATTGTGATATTTTGTTAAAATTTGCAAAACAATTTGTTTATATAATAGACAAACAAAGTGAAATGCATTATAATTTCATTAAACTTTTCTATCTATATATTGATCAACGAGATAAGACTCTTATTACCGGAAATCAGAAGTTTCTCTTATCAAGATCCACGCCATATGGAGCACACGGGCCTGAAGTTACCAGAATATTATTCCGGTCAACTATAAAAACAGATTTTCCAACATGGAAGCAGACAGTTGTGCGCCTTCCTCTTTCGTGGCATGATGCTGATGTTTCGACAATTTACACAAAATTACACGACTCTACTAAAGGTATACTGCATGCGGTGGGAACGAAGCTGTAAGCATTTGATCAGGATGTTTACGGATTCAAAAAGGCAGCTTGACATCTGCATTAACTGACAATTCATCTGAAAACTGGTTGACACGAAAAAGCGGGGCTGGTACAAACCATTTTTCGCTCTTGATTCTCTAAAGAAGCTTCGCCAGCCCCTAGCTTATAGGCCAAACGAAGAGTGTAGGTGCGCAGTGCCAAGAGACATGGGAGGGTCCGGCATTATAAGCGATGCAGTGATCCATGGTGCATTACATGTCCTCTATGAAAACTAAATGTAACCGATAGTGGCAGTGAAGCGTGCATCGCCAATGTAAGATATACATATGAAGGGAGGAAGAATGCGGTGAAAATCATTCAAGAAAAATGGGCAGAAATCCACCAACAGCCTGTCATATCTTTCACGATGATCAATGATAACGGGATGGAAGTTACTTGTATAAATTATGGCTGCATTATTACGAAAATTGTTACCCCTGATAAGAACGGAAACTACGAAAATGTTGTATTAGGATTTGAGCACTTTCCTCCATATATAACGAATACCCCTTATTTTGGCGCAGTAATTGGGCGGGTTGCAGGGAGAATACAAAACGCTTGTTTTGAGTTGGATGGCAAAACATATACATTATGTAAAAACGAAAACAACAACCACTTGCACGGCGGGGTTAAAGGGCTGCATCGTGTGCTTTGGAATGCGGTGGCGGTGGAAAATGAAGGAGAAGTTGGCGTGCGGTTTTCTTATACAAGCCCGGATGGGGAGGAAGGGTATCCAGGCACTGTCCAAGTACAAGTTACTTACATGTTAAATAATCAAAATGAGTTAGTTATTTCTTATAATGCGCGTTCTGACAAAAGCACGTTATTGAATTTGACGAATCATACGTATTTTAATTTAAGCGGAAACATCAAAAGAGATATTTTGGATCATGAATTGAAAATAAAGAGCGATCAATTTTTAGAGTTAAATGAAGAGTTGATTCCGACAGGTATTTTCTTAGATGTAACGGATACCCCATTTGATTTACGGAAAGGAAAAAAACTGAAAGACGGTATTATGGCAAATCATCCGCAAATTGAAGTAGTTGGGCAAGGATATGACCATCCGTTTTTATTGAATGCTCACCATGATGAAGAAATTGTGTTGTGGGATCCCGGAAGCGGCCGTACGCTGACGGTCGAAACAGATGAAGTAGGAGTTGTCGTATATACAGGAAATCAGTTACAAGAGGGAATGGATATTTATGGTGTGCCGTCACGAAAATATTTAGGAATTTGTTTAGAAGTGCAAGGGTTGCCAGATGCTATTCATCATCCTCATTTTCCATCATGGATATTGCGGCCGGAAGAGATATACTCATCGGTAACTAAATATAGATTTGGTGTTAAATAAAATGATTTTATGAGCATCATGTATCGGCAGGTAAAAATATTTATTACTTTAATCGCTCGGATTCCCATCCACTTCCGATATTCTAGAGCAGTTGTAAAAAAATTTTTACTTATTTTTGCTTATAATGTTAAAGATAGAAGAATTATTGATTTTTGTTGAATAAATTTTTATCATAAACTTTGTTTGTACACTAGACAAACAAATTTAACCGCATTATAATTTAGTTGTAAGTTATAAAAATTTATGGCCAATATGAATTTTAGTTCTATGACACTATTGTTTTTCGTTGTATTTATGATGAATGCTTGTGGACAGGATGTTGTAAACTGAACTGAAATGGAAGCGTTAACAAAAAAGGATGTACAGGCAGGACAAGATAAAAAATAAAGATAGGAGCTATGATCGGCGCCCTTATTATGGCCAGCATCGATAATGGGATGAGCATGATGAACATCGAAACCTTTTGGCAATTTATTGTAAAAGGATTGATTCTTATTATCGCTGTCTGGATTGATATATCGAGTAAAAGCCGAACTAACTAATTCATCGGTGTTTTGAAGATTTTAGTTAAAAATGCTATTTACATTTTGCGTAAATCCCAATCATTATGATTGGTTTATTCTACTAATAAACATTTATTAATAGGAGGAATTTGCCATGCCTTATTTTGACAACATCAGCACCATCGCCTATGAAGGACCGGCGTCTAAAAATCCGCTTGCGTTTAAGTTTTACAATCCGGAAGAAAAAGTCGGCGATAAAACAATGGAAGAGCATTTGCGTTTTTCGGTTGCGTATTGGCATACGTTTACAGGAGATGGATCAGATCCGTTTGGGGCTGGCAATATGATCCGTCCATGGAACAAATACAGCGGAATGGATTTGGCCAAAGCGCGTGTTGAAGCTGCTTTTGAGTTTTTTGAAAAATTAAATATTCCATTTTTCTGTTTCCATGATGTGGATATTGCCCCAGAAGGAGAAACATTAAAAGAAACATATAAAAATTTAGATATTATCGTAGACATGATTGAGGAATATATGAAAACAAGCAAAACGAAGCTGCTTTGGAATACGGCGAACTTATTTACCCATCCTCGCTTTGTCCATGGCGCCGCCACTTCTTGCAACGCCGATGTTTTTGCCTATGCAGCGGCCAAAGTAAAAAAAGGGTTGGAAATTGCGAAGCGGCTAGGAGCGGAAAACTACGTATTTTGGGGCGGACGAGAAGGATATGAAACACTATTAAATACCGATATGAAACTTGAGCTGGACAACTTGGCCCGCTTCTTGCATATGGCGGTGGATTATGCGAAAGAAATCGGGTTTGACGGGCAATTTTTAATTGAGCCGAAGCCGAAAGAGCCGACGAAACACCAATATGACTTTGATGTTGCGACAGCATTGGCATTTTTGCAAACATACGGACTGAAAGATTACTTTAAGTTCAATATTGAAGCGAACCATGCAACGTTGGCGGGACATACGTTTGAACATGAATTGCGGGTAGCGCGCATTCATGGCATGTTAGGCTCTGTTGACGCAAACCAAGGAGATATGTTGTTAGGATGGGATACGGACGAATTCCCGACAGACTTATATTCTACGACTTTGGCAATGTATGAAATTTTGAAAAACGGCGGCCTTGGCCGTGGCGGTTTGAATTTTGATGCGAAAGTAAGAAGAGGATCGTTTGAGCCGGAAGATTTGTTCTATGCCCATATCGCCGGAATGGACAGTTTTGCGGTTGGATTAAAAGTAGCCCATCGGTTAATAGAAGACCGCGTTTTTGATGAGTTTATTGAAGAACGGTACAAAAGTTATACAGAAGGAATTGGCCGGGAAATCGTCGAAGGAACGGCAGATTTCCACAAATTAGAAGCACATGCTTTACAACTAGGGGAAATCCAAAATCAATCGGGCA
The DNA here is from genome assembly GCF_001295365.1 of Parageobacillus thermoglucosidasius. Classification (GTDB taxonomy): domain Bacteria; phylum Bacillota; class Bacilli; order Bacillales; family Anoxybacillaceae; genus Parageobacillus; species Parageobacillus thermoglucosidasius. The sequence goes on from NZ_CP012712.1 coordinate 2,360,608, forward strand.
GACAAGAACGGCTGAAAACATTGCTTAACCAATATTTGCTTGAAGTTTGCGCAGCCCGTTAATGAAAAGAGGGATCGGTCTTGGAGCACGTCATTGGTGTGGATTTAGGGACAAGTGCGGTAAAGGTGCTGCTTGTGGATCGGAATGGGAATGTAAAGGGGGAGTGGACAGAAACATATCCCTTATATCAGCCCCATTCCGGGTATAGTGAACAAAATCCTGAAGACTGGGTTGAAAAAACGATTGTTGCTTTAAGAAAGTTATTAGAAGTTTCCCATGTTTCTCCTGACTCTGTTGCTGGATTGAGTTTTTCCGGCCAGATGCACGGACTTGTGCTTTTGGATAAGGAACGGAACGTCCTGCGAAATGCGATTTTGTGGAATGATACGAGGACAACGGAAGAATGCCGGGAAATTGAGGAGAAAGTGGGAAAAGAAACGTTATTATCGATTGCGAAAAACCGTGCGTTAGAAGGATTTACGCTGCCGAAGCTATTATGGGTGAAAAAGCATGAGCCGCATCTTTATCAGCGTGCGTACACGTTTTTGCTGCCAAAGGATTACGTCCGTTTCCGTCTTACGGGACACATTGCGATGGAATATTCCGATGCGGCGGGGACGTTGTTGTTAGATGTTGAAAATAAGACATGGAGCCAGCTGATTTGCGACATTCTTGACATTGATGTTCAGCTGTGCCCTCCTTTAGTCGAATCAACGGCATATGTCGGAACATTGCTTCCGGAAATCGCGGAAGAAACGGGATTACCTGCGAATGTTAAAGTTTTTGCCGGCGGTGCCGACAATGCTTGCGGTGCAGTTGGCGCTGGCATTTTATCGGAAGGGCGCATGATGTGCAGCATCGGCACATCCGGTGTCGTTTTGGCGTACGAGCAAACAGGAAAGAAAGATTTTGCCGGAAAAGTTCATTATTTTAATCATGCCAAGCCGGATGCCTACTATATTATGGGGGTGACATTGGCCGCCGGGTATAGTTTTGATTGGTGGAAGCGTACGTTTATGGAAGACGTCCCATTTGCCGATATTGTCCAGCGTGCCTATGAATCGCCAATTGGCGCCAATGGCTTGTTGTTTGCCCCATATTTGGTCGGGGAACGCACTCCTTATGCCGATGCCGATATCCGCGCCTCCTTTATCGGGATCGACTCTTCGCAAACGAAATGGGATTTTGCGCGTGCAGTGATGGAAGGAATCACTTTTTCGCTAAATGAATCAGTGGAGATGATAAAGGCGAGCGGAAAAACGGTCGAGTCGGTCGTTTCCATCGGCGGGGGAGCAAAAAGCAGGGAATGGCTGCAATTGCAGGCAGACATCTTTGCGATCCCGGTGGAAAAATTAAAAAATGAGCAGGGCCCAGGACTAGGGGCAGCTATGATTGCTGCGTATGGCTGCGGCTGGTTTGATTCGCTCGAGCAATGTTCGGATATGTTTAAGCAGGTAGAGCTTGTTGTTGAACCGCAAAAAGAGGCGGTAGTACGCTACCAGGAGTTATTTGCCATTTACCGTGAAATTTATCCGCAAACAAAAGAGATTACGAGAAAATTAAAAGCATTTCGGAGCTAGTTTTTCTGTGCGCGCCGGCACATTTTGTGCCGGCGTATTTGCTTTAAAGGATTGATTTCTTTTATAGTGGGCAGAAAAAGCAAAGAGTGCTGCCGTTGATATGATCCCCTTATAGTAGACAGAAAAAAGAAAGCCAATTAATCTGTCTACTATGGAGGGGATTTTTCTATGGGAAAAATACGAAAAACATATGATGCAAAGTTTAAAAAGAAAGCGGTGGATTTATATTTAAAAGAGGGCATGGGATACGAAACGGTGGCGAAAGAATTGGGTATTAGTCATTCCATGGTACGTCGATGGGTGAAACGCTATGAACAGGATGGAATACAAGGTCTGGAGGAAAAACGGGGCAAAGCGAAAGGACCAAATAAAGGAAGACCGAGAACTCGTCCGGAAGATCCTGAAACGAAAATCAAGCGTCTTGAGGCGGAAGTAGAGATGCTAAAAAAGCTCTTAAAGAGGTGAAAGGGGGAATGGAAGCAGTACCAGCTCACAAGAAGTTCGCGATCATTCAAGAAATGGCCGGGTGTTATGGTTCGATTCAACCATTATGTGAGATAGCAGGCGTATCTCGAAGCGGATATTACAAGTGGGTAAAACGACAGGAACGCCCTTCTCAGAAGCAATTAGAAGACGAGCAGCTAAAGGAAAAAATCAAAGAGTGCCATGAAGAAGGGAAAGGAATCTATGGGTATCGGAGAGTCAAAGTCTGGCTGAAACGGAAACACAAACTGGATATCAACCATAAACGAGTACAAAGGCTGATGAGGGAGATGGGAATCCGGGCGGTGATTCAGAAGAAACGGCCTTATTACGGAAAGAAAGAGCCTTATGTGATTTCGGACAATCATCTAAACCGAGATTTCCCCGCGCCAAAGCCAAACGAGAAGTGGGTTACAGATATTACCTATTTAATATTTAATGGGCAAAAGCTCTATTTGTCCGCCATTAAAGACCTATACAATAATGAAATCGTGGCCTACCATATCAGCCAAAGAAATGATATCAAACTGGGGCTCGACACGCTAAAAAAGGCCATAAAAAAACGGAATGTAAATGGACTCCTCCTCCATAGTGATCAGGGGTTCCAGTATACATCCCGTCCATACAACAACCTACTAAAAAGATACAATATAAAGGCCAGTATGTCCAGAAAAGGAAACTGCTTGGACAATGCCTGCATGGAAGACTTCTTCAGCCATTTCAAGGCAGAGTGTTTTCATCTGTACTCATTCCGCACGGCCGAAGAAGTGAAGGATGCCGTACACAAATATATTCGTTTTTATAACCATCAACGTTTTCAAAAGAAATTAAATAACCTGAGTCCTTATGAATATAGGACTCAGGCTGATTAAATGTGCTTTTTTATTCCTGTCTACTTGACAGGGGTCACTTCATATTTTTTTCGCTGTTGTTTTAGCTCAACTAATGGGTATGTCGATCAGTGGCTATATTGTTGATAAATGGGGATGGCATGCTCCGTTCTGGATAGGCGGAATTCTAGGGATGATTGGTGTAATCCTTTCTCTTTTTATTTATGAACCGAAAGATAAAGATATAAAACAGGCTTCTATACAAATGAAAGATCTTATCTTAGTGATGAGAGAGCCATTGCTTTTAAGGGCTTCTTTACTTTCCATTCTGGCTCATAGCATCATCTTTACTACATGTTTGGATTTATACCAATGTATGTGTTGCAAATAGGATTTTACGAGAATGACTTGAGCATGATTGTTTTTTCGTTTATAATTCCCCATGTATTAGCAACACTTTTTATGGAAAAATTGTTTGTTCCTGAAATCGCTTTAGCAGAAATTTTTATTAAATTTTTTATGATTGTGCGGTAAAATCATAGTGGTAAAAATTCTATTTTAGCAACGGGGAGATGGATGAGTGGGATCAGAAATCATGCAATTTTTCAAGAGATCGGCATGGAAGAGAATCGTTATTTTTTCTGTTTTAATTTTTATTCTTTACTTAGTCCGGAGCATTTTAAATATTATTTTGCTTACCTTTATTTTTTCCTTTTTAATGAATGGGCTTGTTGACTTTATTTCAAAAAGGATTCGCATCAATCGGAAAATTATTGTGCTGCTGCTGTATGTCGCGGTCGTTTCCATCCTTGTCTACGGCGTCGTCAAATATTTGCCGGTCGTGATTAACGAGATTTCACAGCTGATCAAACAGCTTACGGAATTTTATTCGAAACCCCAAGATAATATTGTGTTTAATTATATTATCGAGCAACTGAAACATTATGAAATTACTACTTATCTGAATTTTGGAATGACATATTTAATCAAATATTTCAGCGATATTGGCAGCGTCGGTCTGCAAATTTTGCTTGCGTTAATTTTAAGTTTGTTTTTCCTCCTGGAAAAAGAGAGGATTATTTCGTTCACGAATCGTTTTAAATATAGTAAAATCAGCCCTTTTTATAATGAATTGGAATATTTTGGCAGAAAATTTGTCCGCACGTTTGGAAAAGTCATTGAGGCTCAATTCATCATCGCAACGGTTAATATGGCGATTACGGTAGCAGGCTTGTGGATCATGGACTTCCCGCAATTATTCGGGTTGGGGATATTAATCTTTTTTCTCGGCTTGATTCCTGTGGCGGGCGTGATCATTTCGTTGTTTCCGCTCTGCTTTATCGCTTATAGTATAGGCGGAATCATGAAAGTCGTTTACATTCTCATTATGATCGCTGTTATTCACGCGCTGGAAGCGTATGTGTTAAATCCGAAATTGATGTCCTCGAAAACGAATTTGCCCGTTTTTTATACGTTTATCGTTTTGATTTTTTCAGAGCACTTTTTTGGCGTATGGGGGCTGATTTTAGGGATTCCTGTATTTGTATTTATTCTTGATGTGTTAGGAGTAAAGACAGTGCAGGGAAAACGGGATGACGATGATGAATAAGTTGTTCAAGAAGGCCCCAAAACGATATGCGAAGATGCAACGCGCCGGCTCATTAGTGCCGGCGCGGCGTTTTTTCAGCCTGTTTCCACTTTTTTAGTTTTTTCACGAGCGTTGAGTGATCGATCCCAAGTTGCTGTGCTGCTTTTCGCAGCGATGAATGTTTTTCGATTGCTTCATAGATGAGGCGTCTTTCAAATTGTTCGACCCGTTCTTTGAGCGTAAGCGGAAATGTGGCTGCCGTTTGGTCATAAATGTGTAAAGGAAGGTCGTGCGGTTCAATCAGTTGGGACGGGACGGAAACGACCATATTTTCCACCAAGTTTTTCAGCTCCCTTACATTTCCCGGCCAGTGGTAACGCTGTAAAATCTCCTTTGTTTTCGGAGACAAATGTTTATCGATTCGGTAAAGCTTGCAGTAAAAGGAAAAGTAATGGTCAAGCAGCGGCTCGATATCTTCAGGGCGTTCAGCCAATGGAGGAATATACATTTCAATGACTTGCAGCCGATAATATAAATCTTCGCGAAATTTTCCTTGGGAAATCAGTTCTTTTAAATTTCGGTTCGTTGCCGCGATAATGCGCACGTCCAGCTTTTTCGTTTTATGGCTTCCGATTCGTTGCACTTGTTTTTCTTGCAGCACCCGCAATAGCTTTACTTGCAGCGACAATGGCATTTCCCCGATTTCGTCAAGCATGATCGTCCCTTTGTCTGCTAATTCCAACAGGCCGATTTTCCCGTCTTGCCGCGCTCCTGTAAACGCTCCCTTTTCATAGCCGAATAATTCGGATTCCAGCAACGCTTCCGGTATGGCCCCGCAGTTTACTTTAATAAATGGCTTGTCTTTCCGCGGGCTTAGATGGTGAATCAAGTTGGCGATGACTTCTTTTCCGACGCCAGATGGCCCGGTTAGCAAGACGGTAGTTGGATAAGGAGCGATTTGTTGGACTTTGTCGAAAATCTGTTTCATCGCGGAGCTGCGAAATACAATTTGTTCGTTGGAACCATCAACAGAGAATGTATAGCGATGGTGGTTCATTTTCGAGAAACTTTTTGCTTTTTCAAGCTCTGCTTTCATTTGAATGAGTTGCGAGATGTCGCGAACGCTTGTCACGACCATTTCGATATCTCCTTGCTCATTGAAAACGGGGTTTCCGGTGACAATGACATCTTTTTTGCCGCCGATTTTTTGCAAGATAGAAATGCGCTTTTTTTGTTGTAAAACGAGAAGAGAGACGGATTGATCAAAATACCCTTTTTTGACTAAATCATACATATGCTTTCCGATCAGTTCTTCGCGGCGGAATCCTGTAATGGTTTCATAAGCGGAATTTACCATGATCGTAATGCCGTTTTGGTCAACAACGTAAATGCCATCTGTCGAAAATTCGATAATTGTTTCCATTTGCTTAAAAAGAGAATGGTAGTGTTCCATTTGTGATATATCTTGAAGGACGCCGATCGCTCCTATTAATTCGCCGTTTCGGTACAACGGAGTTCGATTGACGAGGCATTGGCGTCCCGCAATGGTCATTTTCACCCCGATCGAGCTTGTTTCGCTCTCAAGAACATGAGGAAGCTGGGTGGTTGGAATAAGATCACGTATATCTTTTCCTTCCCAATGTTCGTTTTCTATCTGAAGAAGTTTTTTAGCAGAAGAATTGATTAATAAAATTTTTCCATCTTGATCTACCACGATGACCGCATTATGGATGGAGGAAAAAATGCTTTCCCATATATGGGGATCGATAATGGTTTGTTTCATCCTATCGGGCCTCCTTATGTTGAGGGTGGTGAAAAAATTCAATATATGGTGAAAAAGATCACCATCAGCATTATTTGCTGTTCGTTTCTTATGGTGATTTTTTTCACCATATTTATTATTAATATTATCAAAATAAGTTATTTTAACAATATTTTTAGTCTTGGCACGATATTTGCGTTATTATTAGTTGAGCGATAAAGACAAGGAGGGAGAGCGAATGAGCGAAGAAACGAAAGGGTTATTCATCGATGGAAAATGGGTGAAGAAGCAAAGAACGTATGAATTGCGCGCCCCTTATAACGGGCAATTGTTGGCGCACATCAGCATGGCCGATGCAGACGATGTAGAGAAGGCGGTTTCCGGGGCGCAGCGGGCGTTTCAAACGATGAAGGAGTTGCCTGCCTATCAGCGCTCGGAAATTTTATTTCGGGTTGTGCAGATATTGAAAAAACGCAAGGAAGAAATGGCGCAGATTGTCGCCAAGGAAGCAGGAAAGCCGATTCGCGCCGCCCGGGGGGAACTGGAGAGAACGATCGTGACATATCAATTTGCCGCAGAAGAGGCAAAACGGATTTATGGGGAAACGATTCCGATGGATGCCGCTCCTGGCGGAGAAGGCCGCATTGGCATAACGTGGCGCGAACCGTTGGGGGTTGTCGTGGCGATTACCCCTTTCAACTTTCCTTTTAATCTTGTTGCCCATAAACTTGGCCCGGCTTTTGCCGCAGGAAATACAGTAGTATTAAAGCCGGCGGAACAAACCCCTTTAAGCGCGCTGGCGATCGCGGAAATTTTCCAAGAAGCAGGTCTTCCAGACGGGGCATTGCAAGTCATCACCGGGAGCGGCCGGGAACTTAGCGATGCTTTGCTAATGGATGAACGGGTGAAAAAAATTACGTTTACCGGAAGCGCGCCAGTGGGAAAATTGATTAAGCAAAAAGCAGGCTTAAGAAAAGTGACGCTCGAGCTTGGTTCGAACGCGGCATTAATTGTCGAACCGGATGTTGCGTTGGACAAAATCATTCCGCGGTGTGTAGAAGGAGCGTTTTCTTACGCCGGCCAAGTGTGCATTTCGCTCCAGCGCATTTATGTACATGAAACGATTTACGAAGCGTTTTGCAAACGCTTTATTGAACAGGCCAAACAGCTAAAAGTCGGCGATCCTTTAGATGAAGACACGGACATAAGCGCGATGATTCATCAAAGAGAGGCAGAGCGCATTGAATTGTGGGTCGAAGAAGCAGTTCAATCCGGAGCGAAAATTGGATTGGGCGGCATACGCAACGGCTCGGTGTATTCCCCAACGGTTTTGCTTGACGTAAAGCGGGACATGGCAGTCTCGTGCCGGGAAGTTTTTGCACCGGTTGTGTCGATTGTTCCATACCGGGAATTACAAGAGGCTATTGACATGGTCAATGATTCGGTATACGGACTGAATATCGGAATTTATACAACCAATATTCAGCGTGCTTTATATGCAGCGCGGCACATTGAGTCTGGCGCCGTGATCGTCAATGACATCCCAACGTTCCGCGTCGACCATATGCCGTATGGAGGAGTAAAAGAGAGCGGTTACGGACGCGAAGGGATTAAATACGCCGTGCAAGAGATGACGGAATTAAAGTTTGTTTCGATAAAAACAAATGTTTAAAAGGGGAGAGGAAAGGGTTATGTCCAATATGATAAAACCGCGTCCAAAGCTTTATGTCATGGATAACGGGAGAATGAGAATGGATAAAAACTGGATGATCGCGATGCATAATCCGGCGACGATTCATAATCCGAATGCGCAAACAGAGTTTGTAGAATTTCCGATTTATACGGTGTTGATTGACCATCCGGAAGGAAAAATTTTATTTGATACATCTTGCAATCCAAACTCGATGGGGCCCCAAGGGAGATGGTCGGAAGCGACTCAGCAAATGTTTCCGTGGACGGCAAGCGAAGAATGTTATCTTCACAACCGGCTTGAACAGTTAAAAGTAAGGCCAGAAGATATTAAATATGTTGTTGCTTCACATTTGCATTTGGATCACGCGGGCTGCCTGGAAATGTTTACAAACGCGACGATCATTGTCCATGAAGATGAGTTCAACGGCGCGCTCCAATGTTACGCGCGCAATCAAAAAGAAGGCGCATATATTTGGGCCGATATTGATGCATGGATAAAAAATAACTTGCAATGGCGCACGGTGAAGCGTCATGAAGACAATATTATCCTCGCTGAAGGAGTTAAAATTTTGAATTTCGGAAGCGGCCATGCGTGGGGAATGCTCGGGTTGCATGTGGAGCTTCCCGAGACGGGCGGGATCATTCTCGCTTCAGATGCGATTTATACGGCAGAAAGCTACGGGCCGCCGATTAAGCCGCCGGGCATCATTTATGACTCCCTTGGTTATATGAATACGGTCGAACGGATCCGGCGGATCGCGCAGGAAACAAATTCGCAAGTATGGTTTGGCCATGATTCTGAGCAATTTAAAAAATTCCGCAAATCTACGGAAGGCTATTACGAGTGAGAAAGGAGAGAAGTGAAATGAGTGTTTCGCGAATTGTATTTACATCGCTGAACTATGTCGGCTGGGGGGCATTGGATAACTTGCTTCCGGAAGTGGAGCGGTTTTCTCCGAAGAAAATATTAGTCGTAACAGATCCAGCGTTAGAGAAAATCGGCCTTGTTCAACGTGTGACAGATCCGCTTGCACAACGTGGGTATGACGTTCAGCTTTATACAGATGTAGTGCCGGAACCGCCGCTGGAGACGGGAGAAAAATTAGTTTCCTTTACGAGGGAAGGAAAGTTTGACCTCATTATCGGCGTCGGCGGCGGAAGTGCGATGGATTTGGCGAAACTGGCGGCGGTTTTGGCTGCACATGAAGGGAAAGTAGCCGATTACCTTAATTTAACGGGAACGAAAAAAGTCGAGAAAAAAGGCCTGCCGAAAATATTAATTCCGACTACATCAGGGACCGGGTCAGAAGTGACAAATATTTCTGTGCTCTCTTTAGATACGACAAAAGATGTGGTAACACATGATTATTTATTAGCAGACGTGGCGATTGTCGACCCGCAACTGACCGTTTCTGTTCCGCCGCGCGTGACAGCTGCGACAGGCATTGATGCGCTGACCCACGCAGTTGAAGCATACGTATCCGTCAATGCAAGCCCAACGTCAGACGGTTTAGCGCTGCAGGCGATTCGTTTGATCGCGCGGTCGCTGCGCAAAGCGGTGGAAAACGGAGCGGACAAGCAGGCGCGGATCGATATGAGCAACGGCAGCTATTTGGCGGGATTGGCGTTTTTTAACGCTGGGGTCGCAGGAGTTCATGCGCTGGCCTACCCGTTAGGCGGACAGTTTCATATCGCCCACGGTGAATCGAATGCGGTGTTGCTTCCGTATGTGATGGGATATATCCGCAAAAGCTGCACGAAACGGATGGCCGATATTTTGAACGCACTAGGAGGAAACTCAAGCTTTCTCTCTGAAGAAGAAGCTTCGTATAAATGTGTCGAAGAACTGGAGAGAATTGTCCGCGATGTCGGCATTCCAAGAACGCTCGGTGGATTCAACATCCCAGAGAGCGCATTGGAAAGCTTAACGAAAGATGCCGTCCAGCAAAAACGCTTGCTTGCGCGCAGCCCGCTTCCATTGCTTGAGGACGATATACGGACGATTTACCAATCCGCTTTTCGGGGTGTGGTAACGGAGCCGAAATAAACAGGAATGCGCTTCGAGCGTGTTAAAATTTCAGCGGCGAAGGGGAGCTTTCTGCTTTCCTTTGCTTTTATTTTGCGAAAAGACGGCATTGCCCCGTTCATAAAACAACGGCAAGGAAAATGGAAAGAGTGCATACAATCAACGAGCCGGGAGGGTAACGAAACAAGCTGGCAAAAGTTTGTTATGAGAATGAAGCGGCAAAAAAGAAAGGGCAGCGTCAAGCTGTCCTTCCGCAATTATATCCGGTTTTGCACAGCTCTTAATACTTCATAAGCGCGGTCGCCAATTAATTGAATAAGCTGCTCGAAAATGGCGTCACGCTGCAAATCAAGTTCCACGATTCGCTTGGCTAGTTCAAAAGCTTTCGGATCCATTTCGCTGACCACCTCTGTTTTTTTGTAATGGATGCTGTTCATATTCATGCCGCAGTTCGCGGACTGTCCATTGTTGAAGTACGCTGGCGTCGGGAAACAAACCGGTTTGCAGAAGCTTGTAAATGTAAAATTGTTTTTGTTTAGTAATTGCCGTCCGCAGAAGTTTCCCCATCTTTCCCCCTCCTTCATTCTACTTTTAAGTATATGATGCTTTGATTTATTTCTCATTTATCCTGTTAATTTTTCTTACAAAGAAATAGAAAATATGTTAAATTACCTAACAATAATAACCATTAATTAAAGAAAAACGATATAATTATGTTATAAAAAATAACATTTATAGAGGTGAAAGATATGACAAATAAGGACGATTCATACAAATTCAAAAAAGTCATCTCTATTGGCATTGTTAGTGAGTTAACGGGGCTATCCCAGCGCCAAATCCGATATTATGAGGAACGCAAACTCATTTTTCCGGACCGATCGAAAGGGATCCGAAAATATTCATTCGCTGATGTGGAACAATTAATGGAAATTGCCGATAAACGCGAAGAAGGTGTTCCGACGCAGGAAATCCGGCGCGAAATGACAAAAGAGATTCGGGAAAAAATGTTAAAAGGACAGATGAATGCCCATTTCCGGTTTCGTTCATAAAAACATCCCCCTCCTTTTTCAAGGAGAGGGATATTTTTTGGTCAATTTATAAAAAATATATATACAATATCTATAGAAAAATAGAATTAATTTTTATAAATGACTAGACATTTTTTATATTTGTATATATAATTTAAAATGTAAACGGTATCATTAACGAACATAAAGGAGGTTGCATCATAATGAAACGGATTCTTTTAGCTTGCAGCTCAGGGATGTCTACAAGTTTGTTGGTAGCAAAAATGCAGGAGTATGCAAAATCGATTGGGGAAGAAGCAGAGATTTGGGCGGTAGGACAAGATCAAGCGAAAAAAGAAATGGAGAAAGCGGATGTTGTTTTAATTGGCCCGCAAATGAGCTTTTTAAAAAGTGAGCTTCAAAAAGAAGCGGAAAAATACGGAATTAAAGTAGATGTGATTGATATGGTGGCATATGGGATGGCAGATGGAAAAAAAGCGTATGAACAAGCGTTGAAATTAATGGGGGAAAAATAATGGAAAAAATCGATCTTCAGCAGTTAACGAATGAACAAATTGCGTTTCAGCTCATTTTGCATAGTGGAAATGCACGAAGCAAAGTCATTCAATCCCTCCGGGAATATCGTGCCGGAAACAAAGAGGTTGCCAGCAAGCTGATAGAAGAAGCTGAAAAGGACTTAAGTTTGGCGCATGATATTCACTTTCAAATGATTCAAAAGGAAGCGGGCGGTCAAAATACCGAGTTAACGTTGTTATTAATGCATGCGGAAGACCATTTAATGTCGACATTGTCCATGAAAGAGTTAGTAAAAGAGATGCTCGAATTATTTAAAGAGAGAAATTTATAAAGGGGGTTCGTTTCATGAACCAAACTTTTGAAAAGTTAAGTAAAATATTGGTTCCTATTGCTGGAAAGTTGAATAACAGCCGCTATTTACAAGTGTTACGTGATGCGTTTATGTTAGCGTTTCCGCTTACCATTTTCGGATCGATTGCGGTTGTTATTGCGAACTTGCCGTTTCTTGATAAAGTCATGAGCGAGGGTAGTTTAAATACATTGCGGGAAATTTTAAACGTAGCTCCAAACTCGACAATGGGAGTTATGACGATTTTCGTTGTATTCGGTATCGGTTATTATTTATCGAAAAGTTATGAAGTGGAAGGAATTTTTGGAGGTGCGATTGCACTCGCTTCCTTCTTCATTTTAACGCCATTTGTTTTAAATGTAGAAGGAAAAGAAGCGGTGCAAGGCGTCATCCCTCTTGATCGTTTAGGGGCAAAAGGAATGTTTCTTGGAATGCTCACCGCGTTTGTTGCCGCGGAGATTTACCGGAAAATCGTGCAAAAAAATATAACGATTAAAATGCCAGCTGGAGTGCCACCAGCCGTGGCAAAATCGTTTGCGGCCCTTATTCCCGCGGTGGTGACACTCACAGTTTTTTTGGTTGCTAATATGATTGTAACACAATTATTCCATACAAACATGCATGATGTCATTTATAATGCGGTACAAGCGCCGTTAGTTGGTTTAGGAAGCGGCATTATTCCAACGCTTATCGCGATTTTCGTGACACAAATTTTATGGTTTTTTGGGTTGCACGGGCAAATTATCATTAATTCCGTGATGGATCCAATTTGGAATACGTTATCTTTAGAAAACTTAAATGCATATACGAAAACCGGGGAAGTCCCGCATGTAATTAGCAAACAGTTTATTGAAGTGTATACGGTTGGTATGGGTGGAACGGGAATGACCCTTGCTGTTATTTTTGCCATTCTTTTCTTTATGAAAAGCAAGCAAATGAAACAAGTCGCGAAATTGGGGATCGGGCCAGGAATTTTTAACGTAAATGAGCCGATTATTTTCGGTTTGCCTGTTGTGATGAATCCGCTCATTATTGTTCCATGGATTATTTCGCCAATGGTCGTAACATTTGTCACTTATTTAGCGATGTCTTCCGGTCTTGTTCCTCCTCCGACAGGGGTGGCGGTTCCATGGACAGTGCCGATTTTTATTAACGGAATAATGGCGACGAATTCGCTGGCAGGGGGAATTTTGCAGTTAGTAAACTTTGCGATTGTTCTTATTATATGGTTCCCGTTCTTAAAATTTATTGATCGGATGAACTTACAAAAAGAAAGAGAAGAAGAAACAGCAAAGAATGCGTCATAAAACGAGGTGGAAATCATGAAGCAACAAACAAAGCAAGAGATCCTTTATCGCTTTCCAGACGGATTTTGGTGGGGAAGCGCCACATCTGCCACGCAAATTGAAGGGGCGGCAAATGAAGGAGGAAAAGGCCCGAATATATGGGATTATTGGTATGAAAAAGAGCCAAACCGCTTCTTTAACGGTGTTGGCCCTTCCGTTACATCCGATTTTTATCACCGTTACAAAGAAGATATTGCATTAATGAAAGAAATAGGCCATAATTCGTTCCGTTTGTCGATTTCTTGGTCGCGGCTTATCCCCGGCGGCATTGGCGATGTCAATCCAACCGCGGTGCAATTTTACAACAATGTCATTAATGAATTGTTAGAAAATGAGATTGAACCATTTGTGACGTTGTTCCATTTTGATATGCCGCTGGCCATGCAAGAACTTGGGGGATGGGAAAGCCGGGATGTGGTCGATGCGTATGCCCGCTATGCAAAGATTTGTTTTGAATTGTTTGGTGACCGTGTGAAAAAATGGTTTACACATAATGAACCGATTGTCCCAGTTGAAGGAGGGTATTTATACGACTTCCATTATCCGAATATCATTGATTTCCAACGGGCTGTACAAGTGGCTTATCATACGATCATCGCCCATGCGAAAGCAGTACAAGTATTTAAACAAATGAACATTCCAGATGGAAAAATCGGCATTATTTTAAATTTAACTCCTTCTTATCCCCGGAGCAGCCATCCTGCTGATGTCAAAGCAGCACATATAGCTGATTTATTTTTCAACCGCAGCTTCTTAGATCCGGCGGTAAAAGGCGAGTATCCGCAAGACCTTGTTGACCTTTTGCGAGAATATGGATATTTGCCAGTAACCAAAGAAGGAGATCAAAAGCTCATTAAAGAAAATACTGTCGATATTCTTGGGATTAACTATTATCAACCGCGCCGTGTAAAAACGAAAGAACATCTTCCGAATCCAGAAGCTCCATTTATGCCGGATCGCTTTTTTGACTATTATGCGATGCCGGGAAGAAAAATGAATCCTCACCGCGGGTGGGAAATTTATGAAAAAGGAATTTACGACATTTTAATGAATGTAAAAGAAAATTACGGGAATATCGAATGCTTTATTTCGGAAAACGGCATGGGCGTCGAAGGAGAAGAACGGTTCCGCGATGAAGACGGAATGATTCATGACGATTATCGAATTGAATTTATTCGCGAACATTTAAAATGGGTGCATAAAGCAATCCAAGAAGGAGCGAACGTTAAAGGCTACCACGTATGGACGTTTATGGATAACTGGTCTTGGACAAATGCCTATAAAAATCGCTACGGATTAGTGGCGGTGGATCTTGAAAACAATAGAAAACGCACAATTAAAAAGAGCGGATATTGGTTTAAAACACTTGTGGAGAACAACGGTTTTTAATGGACTGGTTATCCCTTCTTTTGGGATAACCTCTTTTTTCTCACATATTGTGTAAAAGTAAAAGAAAAATTACAATAAAAATGAAAAATGTGGATAAAGGATGACGGTAATGCCAAAGTATGAACAAATTTCGAACGAAATTCGCAAACGAATCAAAGAAGGAATATATTCCCCGGACGAACCGATTCCCGATGAACATTCGTTAGCCAAAGAATTCGGCTGTAGTCGCATGACGGTTAAGCGCGCATTAGATGTGCTTGTGTCGGAAGGCCTGCTCTATCGCAAACGGGGGCACGGAACATTTATTGTCAAATCCGCCATATTGGATGGCCAAGTGAATGTCGCTAGCAACGAGACGCTTGGATTGACCAATTTATTAAAAGGAAGAAAAGTAACGAGCAAAATCATTACGTTTGAAGTGTTGTTTCCGCCGGAGGATGTAGCCACACATTTGTGCATTGATACAAACACGCCGGTTTACCATCTGATTCGTCTCCGCAATGTCGATGATGAACCGTACGTCATTGAACGCACCTATATGCCGACAAATTTAATTACAGGATTAAATGAACAAGTGCTTCATTCTTCGATTTACAATTATATTACCAATGAGCTGGGGTTAACGATTGCCGGTTCACACCGCAAAATTCGCGCGGCAAAGCCGAATGAACTTGACCAAATGTACTTGCAATGCGCGCCGGATGACCCAGTGTTGGAATTAGAACAAGTCGGATTTTTGAATAACGGGATTCCGTTTGAATACTCGTTTTCCCGGCATCGTTATGATAAATTTGTATTTGTGACGGTAAATATCCGACGATAAAAAAGAGGCTGTCTCAAAAGGTCGGTTTAGACGACCTTTTGAGAGTAGCCTCTGTTTCTTTTTCTTACCATTTGGTTATTTATTCCTTTTTTGAGGCAGGAATTTCTCCTTATTTCCGAATTTTATCCTATTTTTTCCTTGTTGGGTCGGTCGTTGTGGCCCACTTTCTCAAATTGTGGGCAGCACAAACTAGACCCCACTCCAAGGTAATTTTTGGGAGGCCTCTCAATGAAAACCGATGAAATTGCTGATTATGCTTGATTTGCCCAAACACCGGCTCGTTTTCGATTTGCCGTCTTCGATATGTCGTCGCCCCTTCTTCCGTGGACAGCCGTTTCCGGATTTCTTGCCGTTGTTGTTGATTTTTCAAGGAAACGCGGATGGTTTTCGTGTCTTTGCCTTTGGCACATGCTGCTTGAAACGGGCATCCGGCACATGCTGTACAACGATACGTCCGTTTGACGATGACGTACCCGTTGTCGGTCGTTTCCTTCCGTTTATACACAAACACCAGCCGTTCCCCTTTCGCGCAAATCCACTCATCCAATTCCTCATCGTACGTCATGTTCTCGATTCGGCCGATCTCTTTCGCCCACGCTTTCGTTTGTTCCCGGTCCAATGTGTTGTACTTGATCAGCGCGACGATCTGCTTTTTCTCGCAGTACGTGTAGTTCTCCTCACTCCCATAGGCGGAATCCGCAATCGCTCGTTTAGGCATGGGACGCCCATAGGCGGCCAATTGCTCCAAATGTGGAATGAAGCATCCGGCATCCCCCGCCCGTTGATGCACGCTAAATCCAGTGATGAATTGGTTCTCTGTCCCTATCTGCACATTATATCCCGGTTTGAGCTGGCCGTTTTTCATATGGTCGTCTTTCATCCGCATAAACGTCGCATCGGGGTCCGTTTTCGAAAAACTGTTTCGTTCGCCTAACACTTTTTTGTATTCTTCATATTTTTTCTTACGGGGGAGAATGTCTTGTTCCAATTGCTGTTTTGCTTTCTTTAACGTGCGATTCTTCGGCTCTTTCTTTAGATGTTCTTCCACTTGTTCGATCACGGCTTCGATCTTTTCAGACGTGATCGGTGAAGCTTCCAGCTTTTCTTGAAAATCTCCTTCTTGTTCCGACTCTTCATCCTCTTTTACCACCTGTTCGATCGAGGCTACGATTTTCCGGAATTTCTCCTCCAACTTCTGATCGTACTTTTCCGTTGATTTGCGCCAAACGAACGTGTACTTGTTGGCGCTGGCCTCGATTTTCGTTCCATCCAGAAAGTAATCCTCTAGTTTGACCAACCCTTCTTGACGCAGAAGATCGACAATGGAGAAAAACGTTTCGTAAATGATGTCCTTCATCCGTTCCGACCGAAATCGGTTGATGGTGCGGAAATCCGGTGTTTGATGGCCGGATAGCCACATAAAATAAATGTTTTCTTTCAATTGCTTGGCGATTTGGCGAGAGGAATAGATCCGATTGGCGTAGGCATACAGGATGACTTTCAACATCATTTTCGGATGATAGGCTGGGCGGCCTCCGCCGGGATAGAGGGAAACGAGCAGAGCTGGATCCATTTTTTCCACGGCTAGATCCACGATCCGGCAAAGATGATGTTTGGGAATGAGAATTTCAAGATCCATTGGCAAAATGAGTTGATCTCGGTTATAATAAATGTACATAAGAAAACCGTCCTTTCTTGGTAGGGTTGTGGTGACTCTATTATACCAAAAAAGGAACGGTTTTCTTCTTTTTTTGCCCAAAAAAGTGCCCCAAAAGCGAACGCTATGCGAACACTTTTGGGACATCCTCTTTTTTATTGAGACGGATCGTCGTTAAGCTTCGAGTAAAGCAGCATTGCCGGGCGTTCCGGGGAAAGCTGGCGGTGGTATTCCTCGACTTTGTTGAAATAGTGTGCGATTTGCGGAGAGCGAAGAACAGGAAGCAGCTTATCGGCAATATTCGAGACATCTTTCCAATTCAGAAAATCGAAGGCGAGCTGAAACTGCTTCAATATGCGAAAATTCATTTCTTCTTGCCCTGGAAGCATATCATAAATAAAAATGGGCAATTTTTTATATAAGCACTCGCTAAGCGTTGCACCGCCCGGTTTAGTTAAAATAAAATCCGCTTGATCATAAAGCGCGTCCATCTCTTTGCGCGACGAAATATATGGAAGCGGGATGAGGCGCGGATGGTTTTCGCTGTTTAGCTGTTTGTACATTTGTTCGTTTTTTCCGCAAAGAATGTAATAATCGATCGGATCGTCAGGAGAAATTCTTTTTATCAACGCGGCGAATGCGCCGATTCCTAAACTGCCGCCTGATATAAGACCAATGTAGCGGGAGCGGACCGCCCGCTTTTTTTGCCTGCTTATCGTGATATGCGGATGAACCGGAATGCCTGTCACAAAAACGCGGCTTTCTGGGATTCCTTTTTCCAAAAGCTGTGTTTTCATGTAAGGATGGCCGACGAAATGGTAATCGATCGCTTCGATTCCCCATAAATGATGAATGAAATAATCGGTATATACGTTGACGACTGGATTGGCGATTTCTTTGTTTAATTTGAGCTTATTTAATAAATAGGAAGGAAGGGCGTGTGTGCAAACAATGAGATCGGGCTGTATGCGTTGGACGACATTTTTTATGTGACGGCGAAAAAGAAATTCGTAATACCGGAATGATAGATGCGCCTTTTTTTGGCGGATTACCGCTTGATCATACAATATGCTGTATGTCTTGGGAAAATGGCGAATCCATTGTAAGTAAACAGAAGAGATAAGTTTTTCCGCTTGTCCTAACCGCGATGATAGCAGCTCAACTTTATGGCATTGCCATTGCGGGGCCATCGCTAATAAATCTTCTTTCAATGCGTCTGCCACTTGATGATGCCCGGATGGAATTTGCAGCAAAGGAAGAAACAACACCGTTTTCATGTCGATCACCTAATCGATGAAGTTATTACCAAGTATATGTCAAGGGTAGAATTTTATCCACTTTGCTCATCTCCTTTTTTATCCATTTATAAACTGCTGGCAAATGTCTCACAATGTAAATGTAAATACGCGATGAACGAAAGAGGGGAGCATATGAAAGAAAAAGCAAGACAGTGCGCTTTGGCGGTTTGGGGAGCATTTGACCCGATTTATTATGCCTGTTCGCGGCTTGAGTACGTTGGGGATACATGGGGCCGTTGCCGCCCGGTTTTCCGCGTTCGTGTGACGAAATATAAAGGAAGGGAAGTCGTGCTCTCGGACGGCACAAAAATTCAAAAAAACGATCTGCTGGTCAAGATTCATTTGCATAATGTTCGCTTAATTCGCGAGCTTCTTCATTTAGATAGCGAAATTAAAAAAGGGCGTTATATTTTTGAACAAGTGAAAGCGGGACTTCCCTATATTGCCAATTATATACGTAATCATGAGCAGTTTTCTGAAATAAAAGGAATTATAGGAATTACGATGTTAAATAAAGGATGCGAGCGGTTAGGCTTTGAAACGTTTTCGATTGTTAATCCGTTCTACAAATGGTTCAAAACAGCCGTGATGATGCCTATGATTGCGATTTCACAGCTTTGTTTTTCCCCAGTCCGGCGGCCTCCTAAATATTTATTTATGTCAAAAGAGAAGTTGTTAACATTGTACGATTACCAGCCCATCCATTAACTCCCTCTTCTTTCTCTCTTCCCGCTTACTTATAATGGTAAAGAGGGAGGAGAGACTGATGATATTTGTTTTTGCCATCATTGTGATCATTTTTATGCTATTTATCTATAAAGCGCACCGCAATACGCACGAAGCGGTTTTTCATAAAGTAGAAGTGCGCTGTAGCGGAAACGACGAAGATGCCATCCGTATTTTGCATTTGTCGGACCTTCATTTGGAAAACTTATCGATTTCCCCTGACTATTTATATAGGAAATTAAAACATGAACAAATTGATTTGATCGCATTAACCGGGGATTTGCTTGATCGGGAAAAAAGCATTCCAAAGCTGGCCCCGTACTTGACGGTATTGCAAAAGCTAAATCCGGCATATGGCATTTATGTCGTGTTCGGCAACCATGATTATGTGCTGAAAGAAGAGCAATTCCATGCTTTAAAGACAATGTTGGCGGAACACGGGTGCACCGTTTTGCAAAATGAAGCGAAAACGATGTCGGTGAAAGGAAAAACCGTCAATATCATCGGCATCGATGACTTTTGCACAGGACGCAGCGACTTGGAAAAAGCATATGCACATATAAAAAATGGTTTCAATCTTGTGCTGACGCACGATCCGAATATCGTTTTGCATATGTGCCATTATCATTTTGATTATTTGCTTTCCGGCCATTTTCACGGCGGGCAAATTCATTGGCCGAAGCCGTATCATCTCGTGAAAATGGGAAGATTAGTGCGGATGAACATGATTAAAGGCTACCATGAACTTGACGGCAAGCCGTTTTATATTAGTGAAGGACTCGGGCAAACGGGAGTAAATATCCGTGTTGGGACAAAGCCAGAAATTACGCTTCACACATTGTCATTAACGCCATTGCATCAACACGAAGCGGAGAAGGCTGTCTAAACGGAGGCAGTCCTTCTTTTTTATGAAGAGCGTGCTTCGTCTTTGATAATTCCTTTGCTTGTTCCAATTAATACTTCTTTTCCATGTTGGTTCCGGTAAACCGTTTTCATAGCAATCTTTTTGTATCTATCCATTGGAGTTACTTCGGTAATCGTTAATTCGCATGTGATGGTATCTCCAGTAAATACAGGGCGGATGAATTCGAAGTTCATTTCTCTGGCGATATAGTTTAAATCACCCCCGATTTTTGTGCCGATGCTAGCGGTAAATAACCCGTGCACCATCAGCCGTCCTTGCTCGTCATGCACCATATGATGCCTTCCCATATCACCAGAAAGGTGGGCGAATTGCGATGTTTCTTCTTCTGTGAACGTGCGCTGCCAAGTAAATACATCCCCAGGTTTTAAATTCATTTTTAATACCCCTTTCTTTATTCATACCCTTTCTTTATATTTTACTTAATTTTCTTAATAATATAAATAGAATAATATTGTTGCCATAAAATAAACCAGCGGCACAGACAAGTGCGTTATTGTCCATGCTTGTTTAAAACATTGTTGTGCAGCCGTATATTGCCTATGTAAAAAGCGTTCCGTTTCATTATCGCCGTGTTTTATTACAGCTTTTTTAAGCAATGAAAGGGAGAGCGTTATTTTTTGGATAACAACGCAAAAACGGACATGGTAAAATGTACATAAAAGGAAACAAAAAGAAGCAAGGTGAAGTAACGGTGGAGATACAGAGACGGATGGAAGAACTCCAGCAATGGCAGGGGGACGACCGGCAAGAGCAATTAGCCATTTTGCAAGAGCATCAGCAAAACATCAGAGCCCATTTGGACGTGTATTACAATGAACAAGAAGACGTGCGGGCGATGAAGCGATATTATCGGCATATGCCTCTTGATGGCGACGGGCTTATGCTATTTCGGCGATATCATGAACTTGTTTCGCGGACGCACAAACGGCGGCTGCCCTACTTTTTCAGCAAAGATGAATATTTGTATACATGGGTCGATTTGCATCCGGATGGGTCGGTAAGAAGCATCTATTCGGGAGAGCGGAAAGATCCGAAGATATTAATTATTCAAGATTACGAGACGATGAAAAAACGCCACGATGAATTTCGAAAATTATTAAAAAAAGCAAGAGAATGGAAAAAGATGGAGATAAGAAAAGTACAAAAAATCGAGCAGCAATGGAAGTTTAACGCCGAGCATGTCGTTCCGCAATCATGGTTCGGAGCGAGAGAGCCGATGAAAGGAGATTTGCACCATCTCTTTGTTTGCCAGCCTGAATGCAATACGTTGCGTTCGAATTTTCCGTACGCAGATTTTCTGTTTTATCAGCCGGAGTCACCGGAAGAAAAGATCCAAAACCGCTGTGGTGTTGCGCGAAATGGCTATTTCGAGCCAGAGTACGGAAAAGGAACGGTGGCAAGAGCGATGATGTATTTTTTGCTTCGCTATCCAAACGCCATTGCAAAAGCGTTTCGCCGCAAAATTGACATCCCGCTTCTCGTTCGCTGGCATCAGCAATTTCCGGCAACGATTTACGAAAAGCACCGCAATCGCGCTATTTTTCTTATTCAAGGAAACCGCAATCCGTTCATTGATATCCCGGTGCTTGCGGAACGAATCATCTTTCCATTGCCGCGATAAAAAAACTGGTTCCCAACGGAAACCAGTTTTTTATGCTGGAATAGTCGGCTCGTTCGCTTCTTGTTTCTCTCCCTTTTTGCGAAAATAGGTGGCAACAATAGGCCCGGAAATGTTATGCCATACGCTGAAAATGGCGCTTGGAACGGCGGCAAGCGGCGAAAAATGGGCGGTTGCTAACGCTGCGCCAAGGCCGGAGTTTTGCATGCCGACTTCGATCGAAATCGCTTTTTGTTTTGGCACTGATAAGCGAAATAGTTTGGCAAACCAATAGCCAAGCAATAATCCAAGTCCGTTGTGGGCGACGACAATCAAGAAAATTTCGATCCCGCTTTTTGCAATCGCTTGTTGGTTTTGTCCGACAACTGCTGCGACAATGGCGACAATCGCGATCACAGAAACGAGTGGGAGAATTTGGACACATGCTTTTACTTGTTTTTGAAAAATCGATTGTGCAATTAATCCAAGAATAATCGGGATAAGAACAACTTTCACAATCGACCAAAATAAAGAGGCGGCAGAGACGGACAACCATTTTCCGGCAAGCAGCAAAATAAGCGACGGTGTTAAAATTGGCGCAAGTATCGTTGAAACAGACGTCACAGCGACAGAAAGCGCCGTATCCCCTTTTGCCAAATATGTCATTACGTTAGACGCTGTTCCGCCCGGACAGCAGCCGACAAGGATAATGCCGAGAGCCACTTCCCGCGGCACTGGCAAATAATGAGCAAGCAAAAAGGCGAGAAGCGGCATGATCAGAAATTGGGCGGCGACACCGATCAGCACTTCTTTTGGCCGTTTCAACACTTCCTTAAAGTCATTGACCGACAGTGTAAGCCCCATGCCAAACATAACGATGCCAAGCAATGGGACAATGTATGGAGCGATCCATGTAAAAGTTTTTGGAGAATAAAAAGCAAAAGCGGCAAATAATATTACCCAGATGGCAAAGGTGTTTCCAACAAAACTGCTGATTTTCACTAATTTTTCCATGTTTTTTCCTCCTGCTGAGTGAATATGCGTGAGAATATTATATCGATTATTTTGAAAAGTTCAACTATATAAAATGAATATTTTAATAAATCATGAAAATTTTATGAATAAATGATGAAATAATATGATGAATGTGACAAAAATCACTTTCAAAATTTCAAAATGTGATATGATGTTTATTGAGAAAAATAATCATTATTGTTTTTTTGTATTCAAAAGGCAAGAAGCATTCCTTCTAACATTTCATTGATAAAAAGAATCATTGTTATTTGGGGGAGTTTAAGATGGTTCTTACTGATCTGCAACAAGGGCAACAAGCGGTGATAACCCATTTAGGAGTAACAAATGAAGTGGTGAAACAGCGTCTCATTCATATGGGCATGCATGAAGGGGAAAAAGTTTGTGTGAAATGCGTCATGCCATTTGGCGGCCCGTTAATGGTAGAAGTAGATGGACAGTATATTTGTCTTCGGCGCAAAGAGGCGGCTTGTATTGGGGTGAAATAATCGATGGCATCATATATTGCGTTATTTGGCAATCCAAATACCGGGAAAACTTCATTGTTTAATAATTTAACGGGATCATACGAATATGTCGGAAACTGGAGCGGAGTAACAGTAGAGAAAAAGATTGGCATATTGCGCCATCACGATGTTCCGATCGTTGACCTTCCGGGGATTTATTCATTGCAACCGCTTTCCCGGGATGAAGGAGTGGCGACCGAATTTTTATTAACGGAGTCTTTTTCTGCGATTGTCAATATCGTGGACGCTTCCCAATTAAAACGGAATTTGCATTTGACCGTTCAGCTGCTTGAATTTGGCAAACCGCTGATCATAGCCTTGAATATGATTGATGTGGCAGAAAAACGCGGGGTTAAAGTAGATGCGGAAAAACTTTCGCAATGCATTGGCGTTCCTGTGATTCCGGTTATCGCGCGGACGGGAAAAGGGACAAAAGAGCTCGTTCGCACCATTTTGTCACTGACAGAAGAACAAAGCAGGCCTTCTTTTTCGCTCGATTACGGTCGGGATGTGGAAGCGGCTGTGCAAAAAATAGCTGAACAACTCCCAGATGATGTACCGGTGTCAAAACGATGGCTTGCATTGCAATTTTTAGAAGGAAATGAACGGGTTTATGCGTATTTGCAAACATATTTCGATGTTGCCCCGCTTATATTGATTCGTGACAATGTCCGGCAAACGCTTGGGCGCGCTTTGGCAGAGCACATGCATGAAGTGCGCGATCAATGGATTGCGAAAGTCATCGAAACATCAACGGTGACGATGAAGCAAAAGCCGCTCACGCTGACAGAAAAAGTGGATGCCATTGTAACCAATAAATATTTGGGCTTGCCGATTTTCTTATTATTTATGTATATCATGTTTATGTTAACATTTGACTGGCTTGGCTCACCGCTTGCCGATTTGCTCGACCAGTTTTTTTCCGGTCCATTAACGGATTGGCTATCCAAACTGTTGTCGCTTATCGGTGCATCTCCATTCATTGAGGAGCTTGTGCTTAACGGAATTGTTTCTGGCGTTGGCGGGGTGCTTGTATTTGTGCCACAAATTTTTATTTTGTTCTTTTTCATTTCTTTGTTAGAGGATTCCGGATATATGGCGCGTGTTGCGATGGTCATGGACCGGTTTATGGAGGCGATTGGTTTAAATGGAAAAGCGTTTATTCCGATGATTATCGGATTTGGTTGCAACGTTCCGGGTGTCATGGCAGCACGGACGATTGAACAGCCAAAAGAACGGTTGCTGACGATTTTGTTGCTGCCGTTTATGTCATGTTCGGCGCGTTTGCCGGTATATGCGCTGTTTGCTGGGATATTTTTCGCAAAAAATCAAGCAATGGTCGTGTTTTTCTTATATGTGTTAGGGATTGTTGTTGCACTTGGCCTTGCCAAGCTGTTTTCGACCACTTTATTAAGAGATGAAAGCTCGGTTTTCGTCATTGAGCTGCCGCCGTACCGCATGCCGCAAGCGTTGACGTTGTGGCGAAGCACATGGGATAAAGGAAAAGGATTTGTGCGGAAAGCAGGCACGTTTATTTTCGCTGGGTCTGTTGTGATTTGGTTATTGACATATGTTGGACCAAAAGGAATTGGTGTTTCCATGGATGATAGTTTTCTCGCAGTGATAGGCAGTGTGATTGCGCCGATTTTAGCGCCGCTCGGTTTTGGAACATGGCAGGCTGGCGCGTCGTTGATAACGGGATTTTTAGCAAAAGAAGTCGTTGTTTCGACGATGAATATTATTTATCATGCAAAAGATATGGATTTGTTGCAAGGGGAATTGGCGCAATATTTTACGCCGTTATCTGCGCTTAGCTTTATGACGTTTGTTCTTCTTTATGTCCCTTGTTTAGCAACTGTTGCGACCATTCGCAAAGAAACGGGATCGCGAAAATGGACGTTGCTTTCAATCGGTTGCGCGTTAAGCATTGCATACGTGGTCTCTTTCGCGATTTATCAAGGCGGAAGATTGCTAGGATTTTGATTACTATCATCGAAAAAAGAAAACTTAAAGTTTTTGGAAAAAGAGGCGAAAGCGATGATTGCGAATATAGTGATCGGTGGCGTGATTTTTGGTTATGCCGGGTGGATGCTTGTCCGCCACATTAAGAAAAGTTCAAAAGGAAAATGCGCTAGCTGCTCTCTTGCTGATCATTGCCAAGATGCTTGCATGCCTTACAAACAAGAAAACGATATATAAATATACAAGGATTCTCTATAAATGGATAGAGGATCCTTGTTTTTATACTGGCAAATTTGTAAAAGTAAAGGTCAGTTAACCAAAATGTTGAATGTTGCTGGAAAGAGCATCTAATAACCGTGAATTTTAGAGGAAATAGAAAAAAATAACTGAAAATAGTCGGAAAGGACTATTTACATTGTCGAAAAAAATCGATATTAATGAATTATAGAAGAAATTGGTTATGAAAACATAAATCGTCTGTGTAGGCAATGATGAGGAGAAAACATAATGGTCTATGATGGCATTTTATTATCGCTTGTGATCGGTTTTTTTCGTGGAGGAAGTTTGAAAGGTCTTGCGCATATGAAGTTGCGCGGGGGATGGTTGTTTCCATTATTGTTGGTGGTGCAGTTCGCTATTTTTGCCTTGCAAGATAAAGTCGCGATTGTTGCTAAGCTAAGCAACACGTTATTTCTGATCGTATATGCGGTTGGTCTTCTTTTTCTCTGGATTAACCGAAAGCAGCCTGGATTTATCGTTATTTTTGCGGGAGTTCTATTAAATTTTATTGTTATGGCTGTAAACGGCGGAAGGATGCCTGTGTCGGTTGAGGCAGCACAAGTTCTCGGCCGTGAGTACGTCGATGCATTGCAGACGGGAGTATACGGCAAACATCAAGCGATTACGTCAGAGACGCTGTTGCCGTTTCTTGGTGATATTATTCCGCTGTCACCGCCATATCCGCGTCAGCAAGTCATCAGCATTGGCGATGTTATCATCAATGTCGGAGCGTTTTTCTTTATCCAGCATCTTATGCTGAACACAGCGAGCAAAGAACGCTCTACCGTTCCTGTAAGTAAATAAAGGGGAGGTGAGTAATATGAGAGTGAAAGTAAAACAAATACTTATTAATCTATTTATTATAGGTTCAGTTATTGTTGCGCTGACATCTGGATATAAAATTGGTAGCTGATATTTTAGATGCAGGAGAAGTGTATTTAACAACTTCTCCTTGAAATTTTGTAAAAAATGTGAGTGATCATTATAATGATTAACAAATATGCAAAAATATACTTAATGATTATTGCAATGATAGGTTTAGGTATATTTTTAATAGAAAGTAACTTTATGGCTCAATCCCTAGAGGATTGGGTTTTCATTTATATGCTGTCTGGATCTATTATTTTATTAAACAAGTTTTTAATCCATCTTCCTCCAAAGGATAATTCGTTTTCGATGGATTCGTCGATTTATTTAGCAGTGATGTTTTTGCATGGCATTGATTTAGCGATGAATGTTTTACTTATTAGCAGTGTTGTTGAATTTCTTTACAAGCGTAAAATGGCCTGGTGGAAGCATCTTTTTAATTTTTCCATGTATTCTATTATGATTGTCGGTGCCTATTATTCATTTTTGTTTTCCGGTGGGCATATTGGTGAAATAAACACCCAAAATTTGCTTCCGTATATGATTAGCTTGGTCGTCTATTTTAGTTTAAACATTTGTTTAATGTTTTTATTTTTTGTCTTTTTTGATCGCATATTTAAAGGAACTTTTGATTTAGGAGTTTTATTAGAGTCAGCTATTGGCTATTCCGTTACGTTATTACTATCACTTGTTTTAGCGATTTTATTAAATGAAAAGCGGTATTTCGGTCTGTTTTTATTCACTGTTTTGGTCGCCATTTTATCGGCGGTGTTTCGTAAATTTCTTTATTTATATCAGGAAGTATCAGAGCGGGCCAATAAGGATCATTTAACAGGGCTTTATAATCACGGTTATTTTAAAGAGATGTTGAATGAACAGTTTCGTGATGCCAAAAAATTGAAACAGCCGTTTACTCTCGCTTTATTAGATTTAGATGATTTTAAAAAATATAATGACCGCAACGGCCATCTGCAAGGGGACAAGCTGCTGCAGTTTTTTGGCGAGCTGCTTAAAAAAGCAGTGGACGGAACAGACTTTGTAGCGGCGCGGTATGGCGGCGAAGAGTTTGCCATTTTAATGCCCGGCACAACAAAGGAAGAAGCGTTTTCGTTTTTAGACCGATTGCGGAAAGAAATAAATGATACGTACTTTTCTGGGGTGGAGCATGTTCCTTACCGCTGTCTTTCGTTTTCTTGCGGGATTGCTGAGATGGAACGAAGCATGTATGACAGCGGTGAGTTAATTCATAAAGCAGACCAGGCGCTTTATTACGCAAAAGCACAAGGAAAAAATAATGTACAAATATATGAAGAACATAACATTTGCTTTGATGAAATAAAATTTAAAGAAAATCTGGATACCCTTGAGCAGCAAGTTAAATTTTTTTTATCCAAAGACGTTTATACGTATCGTCATAGTAAACGGGTATTCAAATATGCTTCCGAATTTAGCCAAATGCTTGATTTAACCGATCATGAGAAACAAACGCTTGTTTTAGGAGCGTTAATTCATGATATTGGAAAAATCGAAGTGCCACGGGATATTTTAAATAAAGAAGGAAAATTGGAACGGCATGAATGGGAAATTGTGAAGAAACATGTAACATGGGGAAAAGAAATCATAGCAGCGGAAAAACAGTTTGATGATTTAATTCCGTTAGTGGAACTTCATCATGAACGGTATGATGGAAAGGGATATCCATACGGACTTAAAGGAGAAGAGATTCCAAAGCTTGTTCGTATTTTATGTATTATTGACTCGTTTGATGCGATGACGACAGAACGGCCATACCAACGCACAAAAACGTTTGAAGAGGCAGTATCCGAAATTATGCGTTGCGCAGGCACTCAGTTCGATCCTTTTTACGCTGGATTATTTACAGAGTTTATTCGAGAAAAATACTTATCGCGTGTTCAAAATCAAGAACAGGCGGAAAAATATCGTGATAACGAAGCTGTCCAATGATAAAAGGGCGGCTTTTCTTTTTGGCAAAAACGATTGAATTTGAACGTTTTTTGACTAAATATGATTTTTTTTGAGTGTTTTTGATTGAAAATGATTGATTTTTAAATCGTTTTCATTTATGATAAGGGTACAAAGTAATCATTTCCATCCAAGGAGGTGGGATCGTTGCTCACAGAGGAACGCCACCGCATTATATTGGAGCTTCTTGCAGAAAAAGAAGTGGTAAAGCTGCAAGAATTAGTTGAGGCGACCAATTCGTCGGAGTCAACGATTCGCCGCGATTTAACGCAGCTGGAAAAAGAGAAAAAATTGCGGCGCATTCACGGTGGTGCAACATTGCTGCAAAAGAAGCGGGAAGAATTAAGCGTCTTGGAAAAATCAACAAAACATAGGCAAGAAAAGAAACGGATTGCCGAATATGCGGCAAGTCTTGTGCAGAACGGCGATTGCATTTATTTGGACGCTGGGACAACGACGTTCGAAATGATTCCACATCTGCATGGCAAAGATATCGTTGTTGTGACAAACGGTATTATGCATCTTGATATGCTTTTAGAATACGACATTCCGACATATTTGCTCGGCGGCTTTGTGAAAAAGAAAACAAAAGCGCTTATTGGCCGCGGTGCGCTGCAGGCATTGCAAAGCTACAGCTTTGATAAATGTTTTATCGGCGCAAACGGCGTTCACTATGAATATGGATATACAACACCCGACCCGGAAGAGGCAATGGTAAAACAAACAGCAATGCAATTATCCCAAAAGGCGTATGTGCTTGCTGACCATTCTAAACTTAATGAAAGTGCATTCGCGAAAATTGCTGAACTCCACGAAGCGGTGTTGATTACAGATGAATTGGCTGAAGAATGGCTGGAACCATACAAAGCAAAAACAGCAGTAGAGGTTGTGGCAAAATGATTTATACCTGTACATTAAACCCATCTGTTGATTATATCGTTCATGTTGATGAACTTCGCGTTGGCGAGTTAAATCGTGCGGTGAAAACATTGACATTCCCCGGCGGAAAAGGGATCAATGTCTCGCGTGTGCTCAAGCGGCTCGGTGTAGAGAGCACGGCGTTAGGATTTATCGGCGGATTTACCGGCTCATTTATTATCGAACAATTGCAAAACGAAAACATTGCCTGCGATTTTGTCGAAGTGCCGGGAAATACTCGCATTAATGTGAAGTTAAAGTCGGGGACAGAGACGGAAATTAACGGCCAAGGGCCGGTGATTGAGCCGAAATATGAAGAAGCGTTAATCAAAAAAATGCAAGCTTTAACCGAAAACGATGTGGTTGTCCTTGCGGGAAGTGTGCCGTCTTCTTCGTCTCCGGACATTTACGAGCAAATCATTGAAGAAGCTAAAAAAAGAAAAGCAAAAGTCGTTGTTGATACAAGCGGCCCGGCGCTAAAACAGCTGCTTGCGCGGAAACCATTTTTGGCAAAACCAAACCATAAAGAATTAGCGGAATTATTTGAGACAAGCCTTCATTCGAAAGACGAGATTATCGTTTATGGCCGCCGGTTAGTGGAATTGGGAGTGGAAAACGTCATCGTTTCGATGGCGGGAAATGGAGCTTTCTATTTTAATAAAGAAATGGCATTGTTTGCCGAGGCGCCGAAAGGAACGGTAAAAAATTCCGTTGGTGCCGGCGATTCGATGGTGGCGGGATTTCTTGCCGCATATACAAGCGGAAAAAGTGTGGAAGAAGCGTTTGCTTATAGTGTTGCATCTGGGAGCGCAACGGCGTTTTCCGAAGATTTATGCACAAAAGACTGTGTCGAACAGCTGGTGCATGAAGTAAATATCATGAGTTTCTAACAACATATGAAAAAAGGGGGTATTTTGATGAAAATTACCGATTTGTTGACAAAAGAGACGATGATTCTTCATCTTCAAGCGAAAACAAAAGAAGAAGTGATTGATGAACTTGTCGCAAAATTGCAAGAAGCAGGAATATTGCGCGATGCACAAGCGTTTAAAGAAGCAATTTTTGCGCGTGAAGCGCAAAGCACGACCGGTGTCGGCGATGGGATTGCCATTCCGCATGCGAAAACAGCTGCGGTAAAGCGGCCTGCCGTAGCGTTTGGCCGTTCCGACAGCGGCATTGATTATGATGCGCTTGATGGTAAACCAAGCCGTTTGTTTTTTATGATCGCGGCGCCGGAAGGAGCGGATAATACACATTTGGAAGCGCTTGCCCGTTTATCGGCGATGTTAATGGATTCCTCTTTCCGCTTACGGGTTGAAAGCGCTTCAAGCGAAGAGGAAATTATTCGGCTTATTGCAGAAAAAGAGGAAGAAGAAACGCAAGAAACAAAACATGCGGCATCTTCAACGGCGAAGCGCCAGAAAGTGATTGCTGTTACCGCCTGTCCGACGGGAATCGCTCATACGTATATGGCGGCGGATGCTTTAAAGGCGAAGGCAGCGGAAATGGATGTTGAAATAAAAGTGGAAACAAACGGTTCTAGCGGTGTGAAAAATAAGTTGACCGAACAAGATATCGCAGATGCGGTTGCCGTCATTGTCGCAGCAGATAAGCAAGTGGAAATGGAACGGTTCAAGGGAAAACATGTCATTCAAGTGCCGGTTGCCCAAGCGATTCACCAACCAAAAGAGTTAATTGAACAAGCTCTCCGGCAAGATGCGCCGATTTATCAAGGAAGCGGCACGAAAGAAGCAGCAATGGAAGGAAAAGCGCGCACAGGATTTTATAAACATTTAATGAACGGAGTTTCCAACATGCTTCCGTTCGTTGTCGGCGGCGGTATTTTAATTGCGATATCGTTTATCTTCGGCATTAAAGCGTTTGATCCGAAAGATCCGTCGTATCATCCAATCGCGAAAGCGCTCATGGATATCGGTGGCGGAAACGCGTTTGCGCTGATGATTCCGGTGCTTGCCGGTTTCATTGCGATGAGCATTGCCGATCGCCCGGGGTTTGCGCCGGGAATGGTAGGCGGTTTCATGGCGGCAAACGGCGGAGCTGGATTTTTAGGCGGATTAATCGCCGGATTTCTCGCCGGGTATTTAGTCGTTGGCTTGAAAAAACTATTCAGCCGTTTGCCACAGTCGCTTGAGGGGATCAAACCAGTGTTGCTTTATCCGCTTTTTGGCATTTTCATTACAGGGATTATTATGATGTATGTTGTCATCGATCCAGTAAAAGCGTTAAATGAAGCGCTGAAGCATTGGCTTGAAAATATGGGAACGGCAAACTTAGTTTTGCTTGGCGCGATTCTTGGCGGCATGATGGCGGTCGATATGGGCGGACCGATTAACAAAGCGGCCTTTACGTTTGGGATTGCGATGATTGATGCCGGCAACTATGCTCCGCACGCGGCGATCATGGCTGGAGGAATGGTGCCGCCGTTAGGGCTGGCGCTTGCAACGACATTCTTTAAAAAGAAATTTACAAAGGCGGAACGTGAAGCTGGAAAGACATGTTATATCATGGGGGCGACATTTATCACAGAAGGGGCGATTCCGTTCGCGGCAGCCGATCCTGTGCGCGTCATCCCATCGATTATTGCCGGTTCGGCGGTGAGCGGGGCGCTGACGATGCTGTTTAAAATCGGCCTTCCGGCTCCGCACGGCGGAATTTTCGTTATTCCGATTGTCAAAGGGAACCCTTTATTATACGTATTAGCGATTTTAATAGGCGCAGCCGTTACTGCCTTGATGGTTGGTCTGTGGAAAAAAGACGTAGAAGAATAATAGAACATGCTGAGCGTGAATTGTCGCTCAGCTTTTTTTATAAAAATGAAGATTCTCATGAAAATTTCATGAATAAAAGCGCTATTCATGGTACAATGAACGGTTGTAATGTTAGAAAAGGAGAGCTTATCGATATGGTGAAGACATTTCTTCAGCTCAATACGATATTCATTAGTATTTTAATAGAAGCGCTGCCGTTTGTTGTACTCGGTGTGTTTATTTCAGGGATTATCCAAATGTTTGTTACGGAAGAAATGGTCAGAAAATGGCTGCCGAAAAATAAAGGGTTGGCCGTCATTTGTGCAACGTTGATAGGGGCGTTATTTCCTGCCTGCGAATGCGGGATCGTTCCCATAACCCGAAGATTAGTAGCCAAAGGAGTGCCTTTGTATGCGGCAATTCCGTTTATGTTAACGGGGCCTGTCATTAATCCGGTTGTATTATTTTCGACATATATTGCATTTGGAAGCAGTTGGACGATGGTGTTATACCGGTCTATTTTTGCTTGTATCGTCGCGGTCATCATCGGTTTTGTCATATCCGTGCAATATAAAGATAGCCAGTTGCGAAAGGAAGAAACCGTTCATCCCGCTTTGCTGAAATCGTGGAAAGAAAAATGGGTTGGCACATTGCAACATACGATTGACGAGTTCTTTACGACAGGCAAATATTTGATTATTGGCGCATTTTTTGCATCGGTGATGCAAACGTATGTGAAAACATCAACATTGCTTGCGGTTGGCCAAGGAAAAGTGTCTTCCATTGTTGTCATGATGGCGCTTGCCTTTGTGCTATCATTATGTTCAGAAGCGGATGCGTTTATTGCTTCGTCGTTTCAAAATATGTTCCCGTTTGGCGCGCTCGCAGCGTTTCTTGTATATGGACCGATGCTGGATATCAAAAATACGTTGATGCTGTTGCAGTCGTTTAAGACCCGTTTTGTGCTTATGCTTATTATGTATATTACGATATTTGTATTTATCGGTTCGTTGTTCATTTAAAGGGGGTGAAATCGCATGGTGCGAATGTATATTTTGCTTGGTTTTTCGTTTTTGTTTTTTCATTTATATATTACGGGGGAAATTAGCAAATATATTAATATGCGCTATTCTTATTTGTCATTTAGCGCCATTTTTGTATTCGCTTTTTTGACCATCGTCCAGCTTATTTTCGCCAGCCGTAAAGAGAAACATGAACATTGCCACGATGATGGATGTTGTCACGATCATAAGGAACAAGCGCGATGGAAACGGATCGCCAATTATATGATATTTATTTTTCCAATCGCCTCCGCGCTGCTTCTTCCCGTAGCGACGCTTGATTCGGATATGGTGAAAGCGAAAGGCTTTCATATACGCGGGTTCGCGACAAAAAGCGACGACCCGTTTGTCCAACGGCAATTTTTACGTCCAGATACAAGCATTTATTACGGAGCCGATGACTATGACGACATGATAAGAAAAGAACTGAAAAAATTTTCAAAAACATCACATCTCGTATTGAATGAGGAAAACTATTTAAGTGCGATGGAAACGATCTATCAATTCCCAGGCCAGTTTGATGATCGGGACATCGAATTTGCCGGGTTTGTCTATCATGATGAGACGGCGAAAAAAACGCAGCTGTTTGTTCTGCGCTTTGGCATTATCCACTGTGTGGCTGATTCGGGAGTGTACGGGCTTTTAACAGAGTTTCCCGGTAATCCTCATTTAGCGAATGATGAGTGGATTCATGTGAAAGGAAAGCTCTCCACCATTTATTATCAGCCGTATAATGCGACAATTCCTTATGTTAAAGTAAAATCATGGCATAAAATCGATAAACCGAAAGAACCGTACGTATTTCGGAAGTATGACCAATAGGGAAAAGGAGCCAATGGCAAGGCTCCTTTTTTAACGTATATCACAATCAAGCACTTCACCAAGTTTTAAACATTTTAATCTGCTTTCCTCCAAACCGCGCCGTTCCCATTCAGCAAGCAAACGGTCGAGCGCTTCTTTCGGCGTGTCGTCGGCGAGGCGAAATGCACCATAGTGCATTGGAACAAAGTAGTTTGCCTGGCAATCGAAAAAGGCTTGTACCGCTTCTTCGGGAGTGACGTGCTGCGGCCCCATAAACCATTCCGGTTCATACGCGCCGATCGGCAGAAGCGCATAATCGACCGCAAAGCGTTCGCCAATCTCGCGGAAGCCGCGGAAATAGCCGCTATCGCCGGCAAAATAGATCGTCGGTTTTTCTTTCGCCTGCATCACCCAGCCGCCCCAGTGGGATGTATTCATATCCCATAATGTCCGTCTTGTCCAATGCTGCGCGGGAACAAATGTAAAGGCGACACCGTGAAATGATTGTGTTTCCCACCATTCGAACTCCGTCACTTGCTTATACCCTTTTCGCCGGAATAAACGGCCAAGCCCGACAGGAACGAACATGTGTGGCGTTCCTTTCAATTGGCGAATGCTCGGAAAATGCAAATGATCATAGTGCCCATGAGAAATAAGCACGACATCGACTTCAGGCATTTCATTCGGCGCAATGCCAGGTTTCGTAAGCCGTTTGGCCGTTCCCATGCGCGTCGCCCATACCGGATCGGTGACGATGGTGATGCCGTTTAGCTGAATGACAAACGTAGAATGCCCGACCCAAGACAGCAATGTCCGATCATGGTTGGTGTGAAGAAGCGGATATTGCGGCGGGTCGGCATGGGGAACTTGATAGGACAAGTCTTTCTTTTTGCTTCTCCGTTCCTTTTGCCAGCGGCGGAAATCGGCAAACGTTTTGGTGGTGGAAACACCGTCTAAGTTTTCGTATCTCTTCATCTGTTTTCACCCTTTTTGCATGCGCTATAATATAAAGTAACAAATTTTTGCTTGGTGGTGAAGGAATATGCTGCAATCATTTACGATCCAAACGGCAAAGCGCGATGAAATGGTGGACATCACTTCATTCGTCGAACAAACGGTCCGCCAATCGGGGGTGACAGAAGGATTCGCCATTGTTTATTGTCCGCATACGACCGCGGGAATTACGATTAACGAAAACGCCGATCCTGATGTGAAGCGGGATATGATGCGCCGTTTTGATGAAACGTACCCGTGGGAACATCCGCTTGACCGTCATATGGAAGGGAATACAGCGGCGCATATGAAGGCAAGCACAGTCGGTGCATCGCAGCACGTCATTATTACAAACGGCAAGCTTCTGTTGGGAAGATGGCAAGGAATTTATTTTTGCGAATACGACGGCCCGCGCCGGCGGACGTTTTATGTGAAAGTTGTCGAGGGGTAAACAGCGGACGTTTATTGCTGAATAAACGCAAAGCAGTTTAAGATTCAGCTTCAAGGTGCAGAAAACGGTTTGCCAATGGCGTTTCCCTGACTGGCGAGAAGGCAAAAAACAATAAAATCGAACAATGTGCTGTTTCAGCACCATTATGAAAACAGCGATGGAAAATATACTATAATAATATTATGTAAAATTAATAAACCGCGAAAAAGACTAGCCAAACAGCGATGGCTAGTCTTTTTCGTGAATGATTAGGAAAGCGCCGTCAAAATAAGCGGGCCGTTTTTCGTAATCGCGATCGTATGTTCATATTGTGCGGAATAAGAACCATCGACCGTTCTTGCCGTCCAGCCGTTATTGTCCATTTTGCTTTGCCATGCGCCAACGTTAACCATCGGTTCAATCGTTATGACCATTCCTTCTTTGAGCCGCAACCCTTTCCCTTTTTCACCAAAGTGAGGAATATACGGTTCTTCGTGAATCGTCGGGCCAATTCCGTGTCCGGTAAAATCGCGGACGACGGAAAAGCCATTTGCTTCGACGTATGTTTGGATCGCATGGCCGATATCGCCAATGCGATTGCCAATCACCGCTTGCTCAATCCCTTTATATAGAGATTGTTCTGTCACATAAAGCAGCTTTTTCACTTCTTCACTGACATTTCCGACCGCATATGTCCATGCGGAGTCAGCAAGCGCCCCATGCAAGTTTACAACAAAATCGATCGTTACGATATCCCCGTCTTTTAGCGGCTCATTGCGCGGAAATCCGTGGCAAATTTCATCATTGATGGAGGCGCATGTCGCGTAAGGATAGCCTCGATATCCTTTTTGTTCCGGCTTGGCCCCGTGTTTTGCTAAAAATGTTTCCACAAAACGGTCGATCTCCATTGTGGTAATTCCCGGTTTGATGAGCCGGGCGATTTCTTGATGGCAAGCTGCCAATAACTTTCCTGCTTCGTGCATTAATTTTATTTCTCTTTCTGTTTTCACATGAATCATGGAAAATCTCCTTTTCACTTCATATATATGAAACGATGGAAATGGATTGTACCGTACTGAGACGGATCTATGGTGTATTGTAACAAAAAACAGCATGAAGATAAACGAAAGACAATTCTGATATTTTAATTCATAATTTTTATAATTTTTCGATAAAATGGTAAATAAAAAGTTGCACCACTCATAAATTTGTTTGCTGATGGCCGTTATGCAAAGCAGTTTGGAGACAGCTCAACTTAGCATGCGATCGATGGCTTCTGGCCGCCGGTGAAATGCATGGACTGCGGCGGAAAAAACATTTTTCTATATTTCTATATATACGTTTATAGGTTTACAGTGCCATAAATAATTTTTTTTCCTCATTTGTCAAATCGTGAAGATTAGATGAAAGCGGAAGATAAATTGATACTTCCGTTCCTTTATGTATTTCACTTTTAATATGAATCGTGCCATTCATCGATTCGATAATGCGATATACGACCATCATTCCAAGGCCGGTGCCTTTAATGCCCTTTGTAGTAAAATATGGTTCACCAAGACGTTCGATTTGTTCCTTTGTCATGCCGATTCCCGTATCGGTAATGCGAATGAGCACATGCTGTTTTTCGATGGAGACGTAAATTTGCAGCACACCGCCGTTTGGCATTGCTTCGATGGCATTTTTCATAATATTAAGCAAACATTGGCGGAATTTTTCACGCTCTCCGATGATCGTAAATGGAGCTAACGTTGTTTTCACTTCAACGCTGTTCATGTTGGCAAGCGGGCGCAATAGGTCGATAACACGTTCAATTTCCGTTTTGACATTCAGTTTTTCGATCGATTCTGGAGCCGGTTTCGCAAATGTTAAATAATCGGTAATGATCGCTTCAGCTCTGTCCAGCTCTTCAATCGCGATTCGCACATATTGCTTTCGTTTTTCGGGAGAAAGGTGGTGCTGCTCCAACAATTGCATAAAGCCGCGCGCGGCGGTGAGCGGATTCCGTATTTCGTGGGAAATGGATGCAGCCAAGTGGCTTACCGCTTCCATCTTTTCTGCGCGAATGATTCGTTTCCGCAACGCTATGTTTTTATATATCATTTCTTTTAACGAACAAGTAATGAGCATACATATTGGCTGAACGGACAAGTATGCAAGAGAAATGTCAGAGGACAATGGAATGCGGTGGAACGTTTGGGCAAGGACAATAGATAAAATGCCGGAAAACGTGCACAGCGCGGTGGCAAGCAACACGCGATGTTTCGATGACAGAGCGAGAAATTTTTTCTCCAGTGCAATGCCTATCACCATAATGAACAATGAAATAATGACGGTAACGAAAAAGCCAGTCCCTCCAAACAGAGAACGGTACCCGATTGTCACAAGACATAAAAACATGCTCGTCGCTGCTCCTTTATATAAACTTCCTAACCAAAGCGGGATTTGGCGCAAATCAGAAATGAATTCCCTGTCTGCATCGACGGGAATGGTCATACATAAAATAATGACAAGTGCGAAACAAACAGTAAGCAAATGGCGCTTGATATGTTTAGGAATATTCTTTTCTTCTATCCATATCGGAACAATAAAAATCGGAATAAGAATAAAGAATAAATTAAGCAAAAAATCTTTTAAAATACTAAGCATAGCAGCACCTCTTTCGCGTTATGCGGTACAATTTAGAAGCAAATTCAACAATTACTGCTAATATATTACATTGTAAACAAAAAACATGTCAGATGTTAAGAGTGAATTCATAGTGTTTTTTTGACATAAATCTTCGTTTTTCAACAATGGATATTGCTCTCCAAGTTAGTGGTGGACTATGGAGCAAACGTGCTTTTTGTCGACAAAACTTGTTGATTTTTCTTCGTTCTTTCTCCCGCTCTTTATTTTTATAATTGGTTATGAAAGGGGGATTTTCCTATTATGGCAGAGCTGTATAAGCAGTTAACTGTTTGGATTGAGGAAAAGCAACCGGTAAAAATTAAAACAGATCGCGGGGAAGCTACGTTTCTCCCTGTCAAATTGTATAAAGATGCCCGCAAGTTGTTTGTGTATAACCGGAAAATGAAGCTTATCAATATTTGTTTAGATCATATCATTTCCATTGAGCCGACTCGTATTTACGGATCGTTTGATATAAGAGAACAAAAAGTAGTACATATGTATTAAGGGAGGAAGCGAGCGGACTTCTTTTATAAAGGAGGCCGCTCGCTTTGTTTTTATATATATTGCATAGCGGCGAGGTGGTATTTTACAATGAAAGTATTCGCAATGGAAAGAGGGGGGATGAAACATGCGTGGAAAGCGGATCGTCTTATG
The DNA here is from genome assembly GCF_001295365.1 of Parageobacillus thermoglucosidasius. Taxonomy (GTDB): domain Bacteria; phylum Bacillota; class Bacilli; order Bacillales; family Anoxybacillaceae; genus Parageobacillus; species Parageobacillus thermoglucosidasius. The sequence goes on from NZ_CP012712.1 coordinate 2,399,147, forward strand.
TGCGTCAAGAAAACTGGAGGAAATGACGACACTGATTGAAAAACAAGGAGGAATTGCACTTGTGCGCCCGGCGCAAGGAACGGTATTTTCCAGAGAAGGAGAACTGGAAGACGAAATTCGCGGCGTGATCGCAATGCGCCCGGACTGGCTTATTTTCACAACCGGTATAGGAGTGGAAGCATTGCTTCAGGCGGCAGAACGAGGCGGGATAAAAGAGGAGTGGGTGAAAACGATCCAGCAGGCGAACGTAGCGGCCCGTGGCTACAAAACGGTTGCGGCGTTAAAAAAGATAGGCATTTCTCCTATTGCTGTCAGCGATGATGGTACAACAAAAGGGCTGATTCGCTCGCTCAAGGAGCATTCCTTTGCGGAAAAGAAAGTAGTTGTCCAATTATATGGGGATACGGCTCCAACATTGAAGCAATTCCTTGCAGAAAACGGCGCGGCATATATTGAGCTGCTTCCGTACCGCCATGTCGCTCCTGATAGGGAAGTGCTCGAAAAACTGTATGAGGAAGTCATTCAGCGGGAAGTGGATGCCGTTTGTTTTACAGCGGCAATCCAAGTTCGCTTTTTATTTTCATTTGTAAAGGAACACAAGGATATTGAATTGTTCCGGCGGGCATTCAATGAGGAAGTGATCGCGTGCGCAGTCGGAAAAGTAACGGCGGAAGCGCTCCAAGAGGAAGGGATAACCCGCGTTGTTGCTCCGGAACTGGAGCGGATGGGGGCAATGATTGTGACGTTATCGCAATATTTCGAACACCAGTTGCAGAAATAAAGCATGTTGCTTCCAAATATATGACATAACCACTTTCCCATAAAAAACGCTTAAGGCCAAGATTCCTTAAGCGTTTTTCTGTCTATTGTCATTATGATGTCCAAAGGCAGCGGCATGGGCATTAGAAAGGGAGCGCCATCGGGGCCGCCCTGCACCACCATAAATTAATGATTGCCGGGTAGGACAAATCTATAAGCATCGGCGCAAAATGTCCTATTCGACGCGGAACGGATGATCCGGAAGAAAAAAGCCGCCGCATTCCGTTAAACAAATGATTGAAATATATTAGGAAAAACAGGAGTGGTCTTTTACTAGATAAGCGCAAGAGATTGAGCATATCCGGATTGATAATGTGGAATGATCTCTCAGGCAGATCTTTTGCGTGATAGTGTGTGATATCGCTCACAACGTGTTTGCGAAAAACAAGGTACAATCATAGCAAAGAAACAATAGGAGGGATAAAAGATGCATTCATTTTGCTGCCATATGGGTGGACAGGAAGAAGGGGAGCTGTGCGCAGGGTTGCAGCGTTTAAAACAAGAACACGGACCGTTGCGTGAACAAAAACAACGCCTGTTTGAACGGGCACAAGCAATTGCCGGCGCTAAGGAAGAGAAAAATTGGCGGGAATGGTTGCTTGCGTTGCGGGAAAGTGTACAGGTATTTGTGAATGAACTTGATCCGCACTCCGAGCGGGAAGAAGGGGTGCTGTTTCCAATGATGGAGCAATATATCGGAAGAACATCCGGCCCGATTGCCGTTATGGAGTATGAACATGAGCAAGCGAAACAGCGGCTTGCTTCCTTTTTAGCGGAAACGGCAGAGCTTCCGGAAACGGTCGACCGCGACAGGGCGGCGGCGCTCGCCAATGTGGTGATCGACGCTTATCATATTTTAGCGGAACACTTCATGAAAGAAGAAAATGTGTTGTTTCCGATGGCCGAACGCCTCCTGTCTGCCGAAGAAAAAGAAGAATTGGCAGAAAAAATAAGCCAAATATAAGAAAAAACGGGATGCTTCCTTCGCGACAGGTGCATCCCGTTTTTGTATGCGCACAAAAAATCTCCCGTCTCTGTAAGAAGAGAGGCGGGAGATCGGACATGTTGCGATCAATAAATATCATGCGGCTGGTCTGTCTGTTTCGGCATATGTTTGCGGTAAACGACGTAACTTCGATTGAAATAGCGGAGCGGCAAGCTGAATATGTGCACTAACCGGGTAAACGGCCAGACAGCGAAAATGCCTAATGCCGCAATTACATGAATTTGAAATATGATTGGGACTTGCTCCATATAGGCCGGATTTGGCCGGAACGCTAGGACGCTGCGAAACCATGGCCCGATTGTCGTCCGGTAATCAAAGCCGTTCGAATCAATATTGAACAGCGTTGCAGAAAGGCCGGTTAGGATGACAACGGCAAGGAAGAAGAGAGCGATCCAGTCACCGCGGCTGCTTGTTGCCCGCACCCGCTTGACGGTCGCGCGCCGGCGGATCAAAATGAGAAGCCCAATAAGAGCGGCCAAGCCTGCCGGAATGCCGCCGACAAGAGCGATGAGATGGTATGTTTCTTCTGTTATGCCGAGCGTTGCATACACCGATTCCGGAATGAAAATGCCCATGACATGGCCGGCGAACACAAACAAAATTCCCCAGTGGAACAGCAGGCTGCCAAGCCGCAATTGCTTCTTTTCCAATATTTCGCTTGATTTCGAGGTCCAGCCAAATTGGTCGTATTGGTAACGCCAAATATGTCCGCTGATAAAAATGGTTAAGGAAATATAAGGTAAAATTACCCAAAGAAATGGTCTGAGCACGGGTTACACACTTCCTTTCGCGATCGGCATAACGCCGAGTTCTTCGAGTACTTGAAAAATAGCGTCGAAAATGGCGGTGTAAGGACTTCCGCTGGCAGCAAGATGTGTTCGGATTTCAGCGATATTGTCCGCGTATGTTTCAAAGAGCGGGATAACATGTTGTTGTTCCGCATAGGCGGCAAACTCAAGCATAAGCGGCAAATAATCTGGGAGTTCCTGATCGGTTGCATCAAATCCAGCCGCTTTATAGCGCTGTTTCAGCTGCAAAAGTTCCATTCCCCGCTCACGCTGTTCACCAGTATTCATGTAAGTAACGTACAAATTGGTTTTTTTGCCGAAATCGAACGTTTCGACATATTGTTCCATGCGCTGTCGGGCAGGGATGGCCTGGATTTCATGGATAAAAGCGGTGATTTTATCGATAATCGCCTCATTTTGTACTGTGTTGATCATTTCCAAGCAGTCGTTCAACAAGTCAGCCCATTCATCATCGGGATATGATAATAAATAGGATGTACATAAAAATACGGTTTTCATTTGTTCGCTATTCATCGTCCAATCCCCTCCCGCATTAAGAAAGCGTGCCGCAGGCGCCGGGACCGCCGGCAAATGACAAGCCGCAGCTTCCTTGTTCCGCGTATAATTCCGCCACTTCTTCGCGGTGGGAAGAAGGAATGACGAAACGCTCATGATATTTGGCGATCGCGAGCAAGCGGTACATGTCTTCGATGTCTTGCTCGCTTAACCCGAGTTCTTTAATCATGCGGACGTCCGGCTGCTTGTTCGTTTGTTTTGCGCGCATATAAGAGCGCATCGCTGCCATTTTTTTTAATGTGATGCGGATATGGGTCTCATCGCCGGCTGTCAGCAAGTTCGCCAAATATTCGATTGGGATGCGCATTTCATCAATCGCCGGGAAAATATCTTCCGCATTCGCTTTGCTTCCTTTTCCTTCAAACAGATTCATGATCGGGCTTAATGGCGGAATATACCACACCATTGGCAATGTCCGGTATTCTGGATGAAGCGGAAGCGCGATTTTCCAGTCGACAATCATTTTATAAATCGGGGAACGCTGCGCCGCTTCTATCCACTCATCCGGAATGCCTTCTTCTTTTGCTTTTGCGATTACTTCTGGGTCGTGCGGGTCGAGGAAAATGCCAAGCTGGGCGTGGTACAGCGCTTTTTCCTCCTCCACGCTCGCCGCTTCTTTCACTTTGTCGGCATCATAAAGCATGACGCCGATATAGCGGATGCGGCCAACGCACGTTTCCGCACAAATCGTCGGCATACCCGCTTCAATGCGCGGGAAGCAGAGCGTGCATTTTTCTGCTTTATTGGTTTGCCAGTTGAAATATACTTTTTTATACGGACAGCTTGTTACACAATAACGCCAGGCGCGGCAGGCGTTTTGGTCGACGAGGACGATGCCGTCCTCGTCGCGTTTGTACATCGCTCCCGACGGGCAGCTTGAGACGCATGACGGATTGAGGCAATGCTCGCAAATACGCGGCAAATACATCATAAAGACGTTTTCGAACTCCGTTCGGATGGATTGTTCCATTTTGACGACGTTTGGGTCTTTAAGTCCGGTAATATGGGCGCCGGCAAGATCGTCTTCCCAGTTCGGTCCCCATGACAGTTCCATGAATTCGCCGGTAATCGCTGATTTCGGGCGGGCGACCGGCTGATGGCGTTTTTGCGGGCTGTTTGTCAATGTTTCGTAATCGTAATTCCACGGTTCATAATAATCGTCAATCGTTGGCTGGTACGGGTTGTAAAACAAGTTGATAAGGCGCATCGCTTTCGAGCCGGATTTGAGCTGAAGATCGCCGTTTTTAAGCTCCCAGCCGCCTTTATATTTTTCTTGGTCTTCCCATTGTTTCGGATAACCGATTCCCGGTTTTGTTTCCACATTGTTGAAGTACATATATTCTGCGCCGGGGCGGTTTGTCCACGTGTTTTTGCAAGTGACGCTGCATGTATGGCAGCCAATGCATTTGTCCAAGTTCATCACCATGCCGACTTGCGCTTTAATCTTCAAGCCAATCGACCTCCTCTAATTTGCGGATAATGACGTACAAGTCGCGTTGGTTTCCTGTTGGGCCGTAATAGTTAAAACCGTAGCTTAACTGCGCATACCCGCCGATCATATGTGTCGGCTTCACATGGATGCGCGTCGGGCTATTGTGCGTGCCGCCGCGGTTGTTTGTCAGTTTCGTGCCCGGAACGTTAATATGCCGGTCTTGGGCATGGTGCATAAACGCCATGCCGCGCGGCAGGCGGTGGGAAACGACAGCGCGGGCAACGACGACGCCGTTTCGGTTGAAACATTCAATCCAGTCATTATCGCGAATGCCAGCTTCTTCGGCGTCATCTTTGTTGATCCAAACGGTCGGGCCGCCGCGGAAAAGAGTGAGCATTGGTAGCGCATCAAAATACATGCTGTGAATCGACCATTTGTTATGCGGCGTTAAATAGTTCAAAACGATTTCTTTTCCTTTTGCTTCCGGACGCTTTTTCGAGAACGGGCGATGCTGCAATATCGGCTTAAAGGTAGCCAGCGCTTCGCCAAATTCATGCATAAGCTCATGGTCGAGATAGAATGACTGCCGCCCTGTCAATGTACGCCACGGAATGAGCCGCTCGACATTCGTTGTAAACGGAGAATAGCGCCGTCCTCCTTTTTCTGAACCGCTAAATGCCGGCGAGGTGATCACTGTTTTCGGCTGCGCTGTTATTTGTTCAAATGTAAAACATTCTTCTTCGCGTTCTTTCGCCAAATCGACAAGCGATAAATTTGTCTTTTTCTCGAGCGTTTTCCACGCTTTCATCGCCACTTTTCCATTCGTCGTCGAAGACAACGTGAGAATGGCTTCCGCCACTTTTTTCGCATCGCTGATGTCCGGGCAGCCAGCAGCGCTCGACGGACGCTTAATGGTTCCCAACGTTTTTTTCAATTTTTCGTATTCGTCTTGGGCTGACCAGGCGATGCCTTTTATGCCTATCGGCTGTTTGGCCACGTTTGGTCCAAGTGCGATCATTTTCTCGTAAATAAGCGTATAATCGCGCTCAACAACATGAATGTTTGGCATCGTTTTTCCCGGAATCGGTTCGCACTCGCCTTTGCTCCAGTCACGGACTTTGCCGAACGGCTGCGCCAGTTCTTGTGCTGTATCATGCATAAGCGGGGTGGCGACGACTTCTTTGATCGGCTTCATGCCGATTTGTTTGGCGACATCGGAGACCGCTTTTGCTAATGATTTGAAAATGTCCCAGTCCGAGCGGGCCTCCCAAGGGGAGGAAATCGCCGGATTGAACGGATGAATGAACGGATGCATATCCGTGCTGCTTAAATCATGTTTTTCATACCATGTCGCCGCCGGAAGAACGACATCAGAGTAAAGTGCTGTCCCCGCCATGCGGAAATCAAGGTTCACTAACAAGTCCAGTTTTCCTTCCGGCGCCTTGTTCCGCCATTTGATTTCTTGCGGACGCAGACTGTCTTTATCGTCGTTTAACAAACCGTGCGTAGTGCCAAGCAAGTGTTTTAAGAAATATTCATGGCCTTTGCCGGAGCTCGAAATTAAATTTGCGCGCCAGACGATTAAGTTTCTTGGAAAGTTGGCTTCGTTGTCCGGGTCTTCGATCGCAAATTGCAATTGCTTCGTTTTGAGCTGTTCGGCCACGTAATTTCCGATTTGTTCCGGAGTTGTTGCGCCATTGGCAGTAGCTTCTTTGTAAAGATCAATGCCGTTTTTGTTAAACGTCGGGTAAGACGGAAGCCAGCCAAGCCGAACAGCGAGCACGTTATAATCCGCGTAATGCGAATAGCGCGCTTTTTTCACAAGCGGTGATACAAGTTCATCGACCGGCGTTTCTTCGTAGCGCCATTGATCGGTTGCAAAGTAGAAGAACGATGTACCGTTTTGCAATTTCGGCGGCGCTGTCCAATCACGTGCTGTCATAATTATTTGCCATCCTTCTGCCGGACGAAGTTTTTCTTGCCCGACATAGTGCGCCCAGCCGCCGCCATTGACGCCTTGCGCGCCGACGAACAAGACGAGGTTTAATACGGCGCGGTAAATCGTATCGGAGTTAAACCAATGGTTAATGCCAGCGCCGACAATAATCATCGAGCGTCCATTCGTGTCGATCGCGTTTTGCGCAAACTCGCGCGCGATTTTTATGACAAGCTCCCGTTTCACTCCTGTAATCGCTTCTTGCCACGCCGGCGTAAACGGAACAAGGTCGTCATATGTTCGGGCAACGTTTCCGCCAATGCCGCGGTCAATGCCATAATTGGCAAGAACGAGATCATAAACGGTTGTGACATATGTTTCGCCGTCTGCAGTTTGCACTTTTTTTGCCGGGACAACGCGTTCGATCGTTTTGCTTCCTTCATCGGAGAAGTAAGGAATATGAATCGTGATAAGCTCATTTTCGATGCCTAAAAAAGACAGACGTGGTTCAATCGGCTGTTCTGTTTCCTCATCGACCATATGCAAATTCCATTTTCCTTGGCCGTCCCAGCGTGAGCCGATCGTTCCGTTTGGGATCACAAACGAGTTTGTGCTGTCATCGTAAACGATCGGTTTCCATTCGGCGTTGGTGACGTTGCGGCCGAGATCTTTTGCTTGCAAGAAGCGGCCGGCCACCCATTTGTCGCCATCTTTTTTTAAGGTGACGACGAACGGAAAATCGGTATATGTTTTCGCGTATTGCTGAAAGTAAGGAATTTGCTGATCGACGTAATATTCTTTTAAAATGACATGCCCCATTGCCATCGCGAGTGCGCCGTCGGTTCCTTGTTTGACGCTGAGCCAATCGTCGGCAAATTTTGTGGATTCGGCATAATCCGGACTGACGGAAACAACTTTTGCGCCAAGGTAACGGGCTTCTGCTAAAAAGTGGGCGTCCGGTGTCCTTGTGAGCGGCACGTTCGAGCCCCATGTAATAATGTAGCCGGAGTTATACCAGTCGCTCGATTCGGGAACGTCGGTTTGATCGCCCCAAATTTGCGGCGATGCCGGCGGTAAGTCCGCATACCAGTCGTAAAAGCTGAGCATCGGTCCGCCTATGAGCTGCATAAAGCGCGAACCAGCTGCATGGCTGACCATTGACATCGCGGGAATTGGCGAAAAGCCGACATTGCGATCCGGGCCGTATTTGATGACGGTATATAATAAGGAGGTAGCGACTAGCGTTAACGCTTCATCCCAGCTGACGCGGACAAATCCGCCTTTTCCGCGCGCTTGTTTATACTGTTTTGCTTTTTCCGGATTTTCGACGATGCTTTTCCAAGCGTCAAGCGGATTTTTATGTTCTTTTAACGCTTCCCGCCACATATCCATCAAGACGCCGCGCACGTATGGATATTTAACGCGGAGCGGGCTGTAAATGTACCATGAAAAACTTGCGCCGCGGGGGCAGCCGCGCGGTTCAAAATCTGGCATATCCGGTCCGGTCGACGGATAATCGATTTGTTGTCCTTCCCATGTGACAATGCCGTCTTTGACGAAGATGTTCCAGCTGCACGAACCAGTGCAGTTAACTCCATGGGTCGAACGAACGACTTTATCGTGCTGCCAGCGGCGGCGGTAAACATTTTCCCAATCGCGGTCGCCATATGTCACTTCACTATGATCATTGGCATGCCGTTCAATTGGTTTTATATATTTGAAACGGTTTAATAATGGAGATCGTTTCCGTTTCATTTTGTTTCACTCCTTTCGCAATTTGTGTAATTTTACTATAGCCATAATGAAAATAAAGAGATGTGCGGTTTGTCACATTTGCCTTGGCTGTCACAAATCTGTCAAACGATGACGAAAAAGTATGAACATATAAAAAACGAACAAACATTCTTTGTATGTGCTATAATAAAGAAAAAATTTTTATATGCAGGAGGTCACTTTGCGATACCATAGTCATATTGTTACGTCATTGCTATTAGGAGCAACAGCAGCGGCACAAACACCGCTTTCTTTTACGGTAAGCTATACGGCGGGAATTGTCGTCGGCAGTTTGATTCCGGATATTGACGAGCCGACATCGTACATCGGGCGGCGTTCGTTTGGCGTATCGAATAAAGTAAAAGAAGCGTTCGGCCATCGCGGCATGACTCATTCGCTTGTTATGTGGGGGATTATTGCTCTTGTCATTTCTTGGGAGTCCTCTTCGTTATTTGCGGTTGGCTTTGCGCTTGGTTATTTGTTTCATATTCTCGAAGACTTTTTTTCTGTCCAAGGTGTGCCTCTCTTTTGGCCGTTCATTTCAAAGAGGTTTAAAATTCCGCTTTATCGCACAGGCAATATCGTGGAAAAAGCGCTGTTTTACGCGGCATTGGTTTTGCTTATCTATCTCGGCATTAAAGAACAGCTGTTTTCCGAATGGTGGCGTTCGCTTGCTTTGTTTTGGTGAGGAAAAAGGAAAAAGCCCGCCGGCGGCGAATATAAATGGCAAAAGGAAGCGCATTGTTGCAACGCTGGACGATGACCAACAAACGATTATCGATTTATCGTTGCGCTTTTTCACCATACATGCGAACAAATAGTTTTTTTCACAAAAAGGCTTGGCCTGTCATTATTCCGCTCATTGCACTTTTTTGCTGTGCATGCAAACAAAAAAGAGATTTGCCCGCAGATGATAGCGGGCAAATCTCTTTTGTTAGGAAACATCCGGTTCATTTCCTGCCATGTCTTAAAAAACTATAGCGCTTCTCCTCAGTTCATTTTACACTAGGAATATCATAAAAAGTTGGCATTGTTTACTGGGATGGCTTATACAGTGATAGCATAGAAATAGAAGAAAGAAAAGGAGCTTCATACATGGATATAGGACGAATCGCAACCCATATAAATGAAAAACGCATTATCGAAGCATTGGAGGAAATAAAGCCGATGCTTCAGAAAGCAAAGGAACATCCGTTGAGTTGGCGAATGTTGCTGCAGGAATGGCAGACAGCGGACCCGTTTTATCATCTGATCCGCTTGTTTGATTATGCGTTAATGTACCGCCATAGTGCGCTATTGGCGCGCTATGCCCACCGCCGCTTTGCGACGCTGCAGACGCTGACATGGGTATGTGATGAGTGGATCGAAGAACGGCGGCCGCTGGACGTCGAAGAAGCGCTGCGGCCGCGTTTGGAAGAAGCGATCGCAAACGGAAAGGAAAAACCGGAACATATCGCGCGCGCCGCATTCACACTTGTGCGCACTTTGTTGAAAATGCACAGGATCGAAGAGGCACAGCAGTGGATGGAGGTAGTAGAACGATATGAAACGATTCCGATATATGATAAATGGGGATACTTTTATATGGAAGCAGGCGACCGCGACAGAGCGGAAGAAATATTGCGGAAAGGGTTGGATGAGCCGGTGCGCAGCGATATGTGCCATTTGCTTTTGGCCGATTTGTACGCGCTAAACGGCTGCCAGCGGAAAGCGCTAGAAGTTGTCGAGCATGGTATCAAACGGTTTCCGCAAGTGCCGGCATTATATGCGGAAAAAGCCCGCCGGTTGCGCGCTTTGCATGAATATGAAGCAGCGCTCGAAGCGATGGAGGAAGTCGACCGCATCGCTCCGTTTCATGTCCACCATCGCTATTTTGCCCATGTGCGTGCGCAAATCTACTATAAGCTCGGCAAGTTCGCTGAACTAGCGGCGCTTGTTCGAACAGAGAAATCATTGGCATCTTCGCCATACGCGCGCGCAGGCGAACGTGCTTCTCTGCCGCAAGTGATCTTGCCGCTTGTGCCTGTCGTGCAAAAACATAATTATTGTGTGCCCGCGAGTTTAGAAATGATGCTGCGGCTGTTGGGCAAGGAGCGCACACAAGATGAAGTGGCCGAGCATATTTTTGATGTTCGCGGTTCAAAATTGTCGACGACCGTGCATTATTTGGAAACGCTCGGCTTTTTATGCCGCTTTTTCATCGGTTCCGCGGAGCGATGGAAACGGCTGATCGATGCCGGAATTCCTGTACTGCTAAGCATCGATTACGAACAATCTTCCCATGTGCAAGTATTGTTTGGTTATGATGAGCGCCTCGGGGCGTTTTACGTGCAAGATCCAAACATGATCGATCCGTTTGTGATTGCTTATGACGAAGTCGAAAAATGGTATGCGGGGACACATTATTTGTCGATTGCTGCGATTCCCCGGGAAAAAGAAGCGATTGCCATGCTGCTGCCGGAAGCGGAAGATCAATATTTCCGCCAGCTTCATGCCTTCGCTGAAAAAATGGATGAAGATGACCAAGCATATATGGCGCCGTTTCTTGCGTTTTTGCGCCAGCATGAACACATCCCGTACACGTGGCTTTATGTTGTGAAGCATTTTGGCACAGAAGAAGCGAAAGATCTGCTTCTTGATTATACTGAGCGGGTGCTTGCGAAATACGGTGATATTCATGATTTGCTGCTTGTGGCGGCGAAAGCGTACGTGTACGGGAAAGAGATCGAGCAGGCCGAAGCGGTACTGGAGCGGGTGAAAGAAAAAGACAGCAGTCCGCTGTATCACTATTTGCGGGGACGGATCGCGTTTTACGAAAGCCGGTACGAAGAAGCAAGCCGCCATTTCCGGGCTTCTCTCCAGCTCGATCCCGACCAGCCCGATGTCTGGAGTTATATGGCTCTTAGCTTTACATACGGCGGAAAGGAAAAGAAAGGGCTGGAACTGTCGCGCATCGCTTTAACGCTAGCCCCCGACGATCTGTTTATTGGCACGAACCATGGCATCATGTTATTTCAGGCCAAGCAATTTCCAGAGGCGCGCGCCTTTTTTGACCAATTGCTGCGCCGCCATAAACGCGATGCCCATTTATGGTATGAACGGGCGCGCTGTGATGAAATGCTAGGGAAGATCCGCAAAGCGGAACGCGGTTTTCTTGTCGCTAAAGCGCTCGATAGCGAAGAGCCGTACCCATATTTGGCGTTAGCGGATTTATATGAAAACAAGTTAGGGGATTGGCAAAAAGCGGAGGCTGTTTTGCTGGAAGGAGCGGAAAAGGCCGGGAGCGCCCCTGTGCTGCACGTTCGCCTTGGCGATTGGTATATGGAACGAGACGAAGCGGAAAAGGCGGAAGCGCATTACCAAAAAGCGCTGGAACAAGAGGAAAAAGAAGTCTTTGCCCATCTTGGTCTTGCATATGTGATGATCCAACGGGGGCAGCGTGAGGAAGCAAAACGGTATTTATTCGACAAGAGGTCATTATTTGCCCAAAACAGCGAATATCTATTAAATGCCGGGAAAATGCTCCTGTCTTATGTAGCCATAAAAGCGGAAGAAAAAAGTGCCGCGCTTGCCTTTCTGGAAGAAGGATTGCGCCTTGCACAATTTGATGTGGCAGAAGCGTACGAGTTTTATATCGAACAACTGATCGAACATTCTCTTGTCGGCCGCGGGATGGCATTTCTTGAGAAACTTGTCAACGAGCGCCCGGCCGATGCAAACGCGCTTTGTTATCTCGGCGTGCTTTATGAGCGAAGCGGCATGTTTTCGAAAGCGATCGGTGTTTACGAACAGGCGAGCAAGGCGCAAAAAAGCACATTTCCGCTCTATCGCCTGGCCGAAATGTATCGTGCCTTTGAACGATGGGATGAAGCAAAACGGTATTATGAAGCATGCCTTGAGATCGATGATGCGTTTGCGGTGGCCCACCTTCGCTTAGCAGTTCTTAACGAAATGGAGGAAAACATCGATAAGCAGCGGTTTCATCTGCAAAAAGCGCTCGAGCATGATCCGTTGCACATTCATGTTGCATACGCCGCGGCGCTGTTTGACGATCCGTCCTTGCTTTTGCAAACAATGGAAGCGGCGCGGGAACGAGCGGGCGACGTTTGGTACTACGATAGCCTTGGCTACATATATGGAGCAATGGGGGATATTTCCAAGGAAAAAGAGGCAGTCGAGCAAGCGCTTCGCCTCCATCCTGATCATCCGGATGTGCTCCACCATGCCGCGAAAGTGCTTGTCAAGGAAGGAAAGTCACGCGAAGCGGCCGCCATCCTTGAGCGGCTGATTGAGCAGGATGTCCGTAACGAAGACTTATATGAAACGTATGTCCAAGCGTTTTCGTATACAATGAGAGGAATAGGAAAACTGCGCGAGCGGCTGCGCAAATGGAAGCTGGACAATCAAAAGAAAAGCATCGTATACATGCATGCCGCTTCCGCCCTTTCTTCATCTATGTTGGACATAGCGCTGGGGGAGGCGGACGGCTCTTTTGCCAAACGGCTATGGACAAAAGCAAAAGCATGGACGAAAGAAATAGTGGTTGTTTCCGCTGTTTTAGATTTATACGAAACGGCGCTTCGTCTCGATCGCGGCAATATGGAAGCATATGAACGGCTTGCCCGGTTTTATGAAACGGTGGAATTGACGGATGATGCGATCAAAACGCTGCGCAAGGCGCTAACATACGAGTGGGATGCCGGTGTCGCCCGTGAGCTTGCCGTGCTGTTGGCCCACTCGGAGAACAGTAAGCTGCAAAAAGAAGCAGGCGAGTGGATCGACCGTCTCCTCGCCGAACAGCCGAACGACCTGACTATGCTGGAGTTAAAGGCGTTTCTGCTTCTTGACGATGGCCGGGAAGAGGAGGCCGAAAATTTACTTCGCTCCTTAATCGAAATGGAGCCACTCTTACATCGCAGTATTTTGACGTTAGGATCGGTGTATATGGCAAAACAGCGCTATGCCGAAGCGATTGCCGTACTTGCCAACGGGCTTTCCCATCATCCGCATGATGCTGAGATGAGGCAGGAATTGGCGCGTGCGTATGACGAAGCGGGACAGACGGAAACGGCACTTTCCGTTGTCGACGAATGGCTTCAATTTGCTGAAGAGGACTTATCCGCTCATTATCAACGGGCATGCTATTTAGCCAAGCTTGGGCGAGCCGAGGAAGCCGAGCGCGAACTGGCCCACGTTCTTGAGAAAGATGAAACAGGAGATTTTGCCAAACTGGCTAACGAAGAACCAGCGTTGGCGCCGCTGCTGCAGCTGCCGGCAGAGAAATAACGGCGCTGGTTTCTAAATCTTTTTCTTTTCTTTTTTCACTAAGTTTGCTATGTTATGTAAGGAACTGTTTTTCGTGAACCGGAAAGAGGTGGGAAAATGGAAACCCCCTTTGACTTGCTGACATATGTGTCGCTTGTTGGCGCACTGCTTGTTGTCGTGAAATGCTATATCGGTGAATACCGCAAAACGAAGGCTTTTTTATATAACATGGCGTTCACGCATGCGGAGCGGGAGAAAGATGGCGCATGCTGCGCTGCTGCCACCGCTCCTTTCCGCCGCTTTTTTGCATCGCAAAAGCGGAAAATTCCTGTACATGAACGTTCACGTCCATCTGATGAAGAAGGAAGGAGACCTCTTGCTTTTTGCTGCACATAAATGACATGAACATGCAAGGAGGTCTCTTATGAAAAAGTGGCTGTTTGCCTTACTAGGAACGGTTGTTTTATTAAGCGGCTGCAACCGCAATGCACCGATTGATGAGCATAGTCAAGGGATATGGGATCATTATTTTGTCTATCCGATGTCGAAATTGCTTTTAACTCTTGGCCATTTTTTTGGCAATAACTATGGCGTTGCGATCATCGTGTTAACATTGATTGTCCGTTTTTGCTTGCTTCCGCTTATGATAAAACAGTTTAAAACGACGATTGCAATGCAAAAGCTGCGCCCGGAACTGCAAAAGCTTCAGGAAAAATATAAAGGCACCGATCTCGAAGCGCAGCGCAAGCTCCAGCAGGAAATGATGCAACTTTATCAAAAGCACGGCGTCAATCCAGCGAGCGGCTGCCTGCCGGTGCTGATTCAAACACCGATTTTTATGGCGCTTTATTACGCGATTTTGCGCACACAAGAAATTAAGCTTCATTCATTTCTGTGGGTGCAGCTTGGCCATCGCGATCCTTACTTTATTTTGCCGATTCTCGCCAGTCTTACGACATTCATCTCATTGCGTTTATCGCCATCGATGACGGAAGAGCAAATGCCGCAAATGGCGATGATGTCGTATATTATGCCGATCATGATTTTTATCGGGGCAAGCTCCGTTCCGTCTGCTTTGTCGCTTTACTGGGTCGTCGGCGGCTGTTTTTCGATCATCCAATCGCTCATTTTGCGCATGCAACTAAAAGCGGTTAAAGCTGCAGAAAACGGACAGGCATAACAATTCCCCCGCTTTCCGTTAAATGGAAAGCGGGGGTGCTTTTATGGCGGTCACTGATAAGACATTGCATGGAAAAACGTTTCATTTTTCTAACATAGGCTATTAAAAAGCAGGATTGTTTGTTAATGAGCAAAGAAAAAATCCGCTTCTTTTTCATGAGGGACGGGGATGGACTAGAATCGGATAAGCAAAACACATGAAAACAGGGACTCTTTTCCTGTATCATAATAATTGTATAAAACATGAAATAAGAGGTAAAATCAGCTCTATCTTGAATATTGCTTCGCCGGTTGCCAAGGCGCAACATTTGCGGAAACGGCGCTTCCGGATATGGTTGGGCTTGATCGGCGCGTTCATCAGGCAATGCGGCAAAAATGTTCAAAGAGAGAAGCGGCGGATGGAACGATTCCGTCTCTGCTTGATAACGGATACAGAATGTTAAGGAGGAGATGGGAGTGAAAAAAGCGCTCATCAATATTGACTATACGGTTGATTTCATCGCCGACCACGGCGCGCTTACGTGCGGAAAGCCAGGCCAGCAGATTGAGCCGGAGCTTGTGCGAATTACGAAACAGTTTATCGAAAACGGCGATTATGTCGTATTTGCGATCGATCTTCACAAAGCTGGCGACACATATCATCCGGAAACGAAATTATTTCCGCCGCATAATATCGAAGGTACGGACGGCCGAAAATTGTTTGGAGAATTGGAAGCGGTTTATCAAGCGAACAAACATAGAGACAATGTATATTGGATGGATAAGACGAGATATAGCGCGTTTGCCGGGACGGATTTAGAAATAAAGCTAAGAGAACGGGGAATTGCGGAAGTTCATTTGGTCGGCTGCTGTACCGACATATGCGTGCTTCATACAGCGGTTGACGCGTATAATAAGGGATTTCACATTGTCGTACATAAAAAAGCGGTCGCAAGCTTCAATCCTGCCGGGCATGAATGGGCGCTTGAACATTTTAAACATTCATTAGGGGCAGAAGTAGTGGAATAATAGAATAAAAGTGGTAGAATAAACAGAAGACATGCTTTTTTTGTCAAATCGAATCGTTGTTTTGGAGGTAGCACAATGAACGAAAAATACGCGGATGATAGCTTTACTCTTCATACGGACTTATATCAAATCAATATGGTAGAGACGTATTGGGAAGACGGCATTCATCAACGTAAAGCGGTATTTGAAGTGTTTTTCCGTAAACTTCCTTTTGGAAACGGATATGCCGTATTTGCTGGATTAGAAAGAGTTATCCAATATTTACAAAATTTTCGTTTTTCCGAAAGCGATATTGAATATTTGCGTTCGGAGTTAGGATATCAGGAAGATTTTTTAGAGTATTTGAAAACCGTACGTTTCACTGGGACGTTGCGCTCAATGAGAGAAGGGGAAATCGTTTTCGGCAATGAACCGATTTTGCGCATTGAGGCACCGCTAGCGGAAGCGCAGCTCGTGGAAACGGCGATTTTAAACATTATTAACTTTCAAACATTGATCGCGACGAAAGCGTCCCGGATTAAGCATATTCTTGGCGATGATCCGGCAATGGAATTCGGCAGCCGGCGAGCGCATGAGTTGGACGCTGCGTTGTGGGGGGCGCGCGCCGCGTATATCGGCGGCTTTGATGCGACTTCCAACGTGCGGGCGGGCAAGCTTTTTGGGATTCCTGTGGTGGGCACCCACGCGCATGCGATGATACAAGCATACCAAGATGAATATGTCGCATTTCATAAATATGCGCGCCGTCATAAAGATTGCGTCTTTTTGGTCGACACGTACGATACGCTGAAATCGGGCGTGCCAAATGCAATCCGTGTCGCGAAAGAGCTGGGCGATCAAATTAATTTTATTGGCATCCGCATTGACAGCGGCGATCTCGCCTATTTGTCAAAAGAAGCGAGAAAAATGCTCGATGAGGCGGGATTTACGGATGCGAAAATTTTTGCTTCCAACGATTTAGATGAAGAAACGATTATTAATTTAAAATCCCAAGGTGCGAAAATCGACGTATGGGGAATCGGCACGAAATTAATTACGGCGTACGATCAGCCGGCGTTGGGCGCCGTTTATAAATTAGTCGCCATCGAAGACGAAAACGGAAACATGGTCGATACGATCAAAATCAGCGGCAACCCGGAAAAAGTCACGACCCCTGGGCTGAAACGGGTGTACCGCATTGTCAACAAAATCAACCAAAAAGCGGAAGGAGACTATATTGCGTTAGAAAGCGAAAATCCGCAACAAGAAGAGCGGCTGAAAATGTTTCATCCTGTTTATACGTTTATCAGCAAATTTGTTACTAATTTTGAGGCGAGAGATTTGCATGAAACGATTTTTGAAAACGGCAAGCTGGTGTACACTTCCCCGCCGTTGAAGGAAATCCAAGATTTCGTTAAGGAAAATTTAAAATTGTTTTGGGATGAGTATAAACGGACAATGAATCCCGAACAATATCCTGTCGATTTAAGCCAAGCCTGTTGGGATAATAAAATGGCGAACATCCGAAAAGTGAAAGAGAAGATTGACAAATTGGAAGAATATCGAGAATGATTGGCACAGCTGTTTTGGATAACATGAAAAAGATCATCCATATGCGATGATCTTTTTTCGTTTTTCTGGTTCTTCGTGGCATTTATTAGATAATGGACGAGCGTTAAAAGGTAAGTCGGGGCGGTTGATTCGCCGCACAACATTTGTTTCAAGCGTTGTCCAATTAAGAAAAAAGAAGCGGTAACCACAAAAACAAAGTTTGCGATAGGCGTTTAAACATCATGGGGCGAAAAAACCGGCTCAAAAAGGAGCGGAAAGCAGCCTTTTCGAGCCAGCTTCCTTTCTAGTTACAGCCTCCCTTGCTTTTTCAGCAACTGTTCCATTTCGCGAACGAGCGAATCGAAATAAGAAAGCAGATTCTCAAGCGGTTCTGGTGATGTCATGTCCACTCCCGTTTTTTGCAAAAGGCGGATCGGGTCGTCAGACGCGCCAGCGCTTAAAAACTGCAAATAACGTTTCGTCGCCTCGCCGGTTTTGTCCGTTTTCATTTGCTTGACAAGTTCAAAGGAAGCGGCAAGGGATGTCGCGTATTTATAGACGTAAAACGCATCATAAAAATGCGGGATGCGCAGCCAGCCGCGCGCAGCTTCCGGATCGGCAGCGTAAGCTGGGCCGTGATATTTTTTCAATAAACGAAGCCAAAGATCGTTCAGCTCGGCAGCGGTTAAGCTTCCGCCTTTTTGCACTTTGTCGTGCACCGCTTGTTCGAATTCGGAGTACATCACTTGTGTGTATAACGTGCCGCGAATTTGCTCGATTTGCTGGTTGAGCAAATACAGCATTTCTTCGTCCGTTTTCGCCCGCTTCATCAAGTAATCCATCATCAGCCATTCATTGGCGGTTGAGGCGACTTCTGCGGTGAAAATCGATTGCCCGGAATAATGGTACGGCTGTGTTTTGTTGGTATAGACAGAATTCATTGCATGCCCGATTTCGTGGGCGAGTGTCAGCATGCCGTCAAGTGACTCGTCGTAGTTGAGCAAAATAAACGGATGGGTGTCGTACGCGCCTGTATTATAGCCGCCTGCATATTTTTTCGGGCGCGGATATGCGTCAATCCAGCCTTGCTCAAAAGCGCGCCGCACGTGCTTGATATAGTCGCCGCCGAGCGGCTTCAGACCTTCAAGAAGGAGCGTCTGTGCCGTTTCGATCGGAAACTTCATTTTTTTCGCAACCGTCTCGTCGACAAGCGGCACAAACATATCGTAACTGTGGACGCGGTCGATGCCGAGCGCTTTTTTGCGCAATCCGACATAGCGGTGCAGTGATGGCAGATGATCGTTCACGGTCGAAATAAGATTCGTAAACACTTGTTTTGGCACATCGTCGGCTGACAGTGCTGCATCGAGGCCGGATTGATATTTTCGCACTTTCGCGTACAATTCGTCTGCTTTCACGGAAGCGTATAAGGTGGCGGCCGATGTGTTTTCGATTGCCTCATAGCTTTGAAAGCGTATTTGAAACGCCCGCTTGCGGTAGCTGCGGTCCATGTGTTCCAGCGCTTTTGTATAGTTTTCATCTGTCAGCGGAACCGTTTTCCCGTCCGGCGTGCGGAGCGAAGGCGGCTCATAATCGCCGCGCGCGGCATGATTATAAATGTTTTCCGGATCGTTCATGATGGGAGAAAGCTTGGCGAGCAGCTGTTCCTCTCGTTTGGAAAGCGTATGTTTTTTTTGTTCGCGTAATTCTTTAAAATAATAGCGGTACGGCTTAAGCAGCTTGCTTTTTTGCAGTTTGGCAAGCGTCTGTTCGGGAAGCGCCAGCAGTTCCGGCTCAATAAACGCCGTTTTGGACGCAAAGTCGGAAGTAAGTGTTTCCACTTTTGCTTTCAGCTGTGCCGCGGTCCCGTCTTCAATATTTAAATCTTGTTTTAAATGAGCATAAAGCGACAACTTTTCCATTTTTCGTGCTATCCTTTCATTAAGGGCAAACAGCTTGGAGACGTTTGCAGCGCTCTGCAGCTTTCCTTCATAGGCGGTCAGTTTTGGCAGCGCATCAACGATTGCTTGATAGTCACGCTCAAAATCAGTTTCCGACGAGTAAATGTCGGCAAGATTCCATTGATATTTTGTTTGTTCGGCGCTGGCGTGCCATGGCACAAGCAATAGTACAATCATCAGCCATACATATAACTGTTTTTTCATCATCTTCCCATTCCTTTCCTGTTTTTCCGCTGTTACGTAGTATGCGCAAAAAGAAACAGATTACTCGAATGAAAAGGAATGGGGAATGTATCGAGTGCGAAAAAGAAGAGGAGGATAAAGTAGTGGAACGAATTCGTTTAGCAGAAGATTTAACATTTTCCCGCATCATTCAAGGATTATGGAGACTAGCGGAGTGGGATTATTCAAAAGAAGAGATATTAAGTTTCGTGGAATTTTGTCTCGAACAAGGGATAACGACGTTTGACCATGCGGATATTTACGGGAATTATACGTGTGAAGCGTTGTTTGGCGAAGCGCTGGCGTTAAAGCCAAGCTTGCGCGGACAAATCGAGATTGTGACAAAATGCGGGATTAAGCTTGCCTCGAAATACGGCTTGAAGCATTATGATACGAGTAAGGAGCATATTATCGCCTCCGTCCACCAATCGTTAAAAAATTTCCGCACCGATTACATCGATGTGCTGCTTATTCACCGTCCGGATCCGTTTATGAATCCGGAAGAAGTGGCCGAGGCGTTCACCCGGCTGAAAAAAGAAGGAAAAGTGCGCCATTTTGGCGTGTCCAATTTTAAACGTTCACAGTTTAACATGCTGCAATCGTATTTAGATTTTCCGCTTGTGACCAACCAGATAGAAGTATCAGCTTACTGTTTGGAAAATATCGAAGACGGTACGGTCGATTTATGTTTGGAAAAGCGGATTCCGCCGATGGTGTGGTCCCCGCTTGCCGGTGGAAAACTATTTACCGCGACGGACGACAGGGCGGTGCGCCTGCGCGCGGCGCTCGAACAAATTCGCAACAAACTTGGCGCCGAAACGATCGACGAAGTATTATACGCATGGCTGCTTGTGCATCCGGCGCGAATGATGCCGATTGTCGGTTCCGGCAAAAAAGAACGCATTATTCGTGCAGTGCGTGCGCTGAAGCTGCCGCTTCGCCGCGAGCAGTGGTTTGAAATTTTGCAAAGCTCGGTCGGCCATGAGGTGCCATAATCCACAACACGCAATAAGGAGAAGTCCGCAATGAAAGTGATTATTGCTGAAAAACCAGACCAAGGCGCAACGTTGGCGTCGATTTTTCAAACGAAAAAACATCAAGGCTATATCGAAATTTATCCGAATGAATTGTTTCCGAAAGGAGCGTACATGACGTGGGCGGTCGGGCATCTTTTTCAGCTCGTTCCGCCTGAATGGTACCGTCCGGAATGGAAGCAATGGAAGCTTGAGACGTTGCCGATCATTCCGGAGCGTTTTCAATATGAGGTAGAAAGAGCGAAAGCGAAGCAGTTCGCGATTGTGAAAGAACTGCTCCGCAAACCGGAAGTGACGGAAATTATCCATGCCGGCGACGCCGGAAGAGAAGGGGAGCTGATTGTCCGCAACATCATTCATATGAGCGGCGTAAAGAAGCCGATGAAGCGGCTTTGGCTTTCGTCATTGACGCCGAAGGCGATATACGAAGGCTTCCGCCAGCTCTTGGATGAAGCAGAAACAAGAAATTTATATGAAGAAGCGTACGCGCGCGCTTGCGCCGACTGGCTTGTCGGGATGAACGCCTCGCGCGTTTACAGCATTTTGCTAAAGCAAAAAGGAATGAATGATGTCTTTTCGGTCGGACGGGTGCAAACACCGACACTCGCGTTCATCGTAAAACGGGAAAAAGAGATTGAACAGTTTCGCCCCGAACCGTTTTGGGAAGTGGTGGCGGCGTTTGCCGTTAATGGCAAGCAGTATGAAGGGAAATGGACAAATGAAGAAGGAGAAACGCGGATCAAGGAGGAGCAGCTGGCGCAAAAAATCGCCCAGTTTTGCCGAAACAAGCTGGCAGAAATACATGAGGTAAAAACGGAACGAAAAACGTTTCTTCCGCCGCTATTATTTAATTTGTCCTCTTTGCAGGCAACAGCGAACAAGATGTACCAGTTTTCTCCGAAAAAGACGCTCGATATTTTGCAAAATTTGTATCAAAAAGGAATCGTGTCATATCCGCGTTCTGATTCGAACTATGTGACCAAAGGAGAGGCAGAAACGTTCCCGGATATTTTGCAAAAGTTGCGGGCGTTTTCGGACTATCAGCCGTTTTTTCCGCTGCCAAACGCGTTAATTTTACATAATAAACGTTATGTAAACGAAAAGAAAGTGACCGACCACTATGCGATCATCCCGACGGAGCAAGTAGTTGATCCTGCGAAGCTGCCAGCGGATGAGCGGAAAATTTACGATTTGATTGTGCGCCGCCTCATTGCCGCACATTACGAAGCGGCTGTGTTTGACTTTACGACTGTCATCACGCTTGTCGATGGGCGCGCCCGGTTTGTTTCGAAAGGAAAACAGCAAATCCAGGAAGGATGGCGGAAAGTCATCAGTCCGCGCGAAGACGATGATGGGGCGCTTCTTCCTTTGCTTCATGAGGGAGAACAAGGTGATGTGCTGAACGTTCGTGTCAAAGTGGGAAAAACCCAGCCGCCGAAACGGTATACGGAAGGCCAGCTGATTACCTTAATGAAAACAGCGGGGAAATTTTTAGATAATGAAGAATTAGAAAAAGTGCTGGCCAAAACGGAAGGTCTCGGCACGGAGGCGACGCGCGCGGCCATCATAACAACGCTGAAAGAGCGCAATTACATCGAAGTAAGGAAAAATCAAGTGTATGCGACTGACAAAGCGAAAGTGCTGATCGAAGCGATTGGCGACAAAATTTTGGCATCTCCGGAAATGACGGCGAAATGGGAACAGCGTTTAAGCGAAATCGGTGAAGGAAAAGCGTCGGCGGCGCAGTTTATGGAGCAAGTAAAAAAGCTGTCTGCAAAAATTGTCCAAGATGCTGTGGAAATGTCGGAAACATGGGACTTCGCCGGGCTCGACACGGCGTCGATTCAACGGACAACATCGAAAGCGGCGCTCGGAAAACCTGTTGGCCCTTGCAAGCTGTGCGGCGGCACGGTCATCGATAAAGGGGCGTTTTACGGCTGTGCCAATTATGCCAAAACGAAATGCCCGTTTGCGATTTCGAAAAAAATTCTCGGCAAGACGGTTTCGCGAGCAAATGTGAAAAAGCTGCTCGAGCACGGCCGAACGGGCGTCATTAAAGGATTTAAAAAAGAGGGAAAAACGTTTGATGCGGCGTTAGTGTGGGATGAAAAAGAGAAAAAAATCACGTTTTCGTTTGCGAAAAAATAATCTCCTTCCTCATGTCGAGGGGGAGATTATTTTTTCCATTAGCTGTTCCGGATGTCGCGGCGACTGAAAGCCAAACTGTTCATATAGCCCATGAGCGTTTTTTGTTGCCAGCAAAACGCGCTTTATGTTAGTGATGTCCGGGTGCTGCAATATACATTTTACCAGCCATTTGCCAAGCCCTTGCCCCCGAAATTCCTCGTCAATAAAGACATCGCACAAATAGGCAAACGTCGCCCCATCTGTAACCACCCGCGCCAATCCGATTTGTGTCTGTCCGTGAAATAATGAAAAGCATAAAGAATGTTTGAGCGACTTTATAATCGTTGCGCGATCCCGCGTATTCGCCCAATAAGAGCGGGCAAGAAATTCGCAGACACGGTCGACTTGCACAAGCGCTGGATCGGTCGAAAGCGTAAACGGGCCGTTTTTGTATTGGACGATTTGGAGCAAGTTTGTTGCTCCTTTCGTGTTTTTTCCTTTCCTCATTATATCGCAAAGCCAAAAAATAACAATAAGAATTTTACGAATAGAGGTAAAAATTATTCAATTACCATGTATGATGTGGACAAAATGGAGAAGAACAAATTCCGCATGATGGAGCAGTTGTTTCTTTTCGGGACGGGCGTTTATTAGTAAGCCGCCGCGCCTTGGAGTAAGTATATGGATGGCAAAGATGGCGGAGCTATTTCTTGTTCAAGCTTACTAATCGATCAGGATAGTTTGTAAACATTCCATCCACGCCTAATGATAATTGTTTTTGCATTTCTTCTTTCGTGTTTATCGTAAACGGATGAACAATGAGATGGCGTTCGTGGGCTTTTTGCACAAATTCCGGAGTAACGAGAGATAGCTCTGGCCCAACTCCTTCGGCATATTCGGCGGCTTGATCGAGCACGTCATCGAGGTTTTGTCCTTGGATCATGGCAGGACTGTACAGCTGGATAAGCGGAATGCCTTTAGGAACGATTTCTCGCAATTTTCGCAAACTCGCGGCGCTGAACGATTGGAAAATAACTTTTCCTGGCTGTAAATATCCGTTCTTTTTTAAAATATCCACCAGCTTTTCTTCCATGCCGGGGTAAACATTTGGAGCTTTTGTTTCAATGTATAAAGCGGCGTTCGCGTCTTTTTGTTTAATATAATCAATCGTTTCTTGCAGAGTAGGAATTTTTTCGTTGGAATATTGTTTCTTCGCGTATTCCGGATAAGCGTCGTTAAACCAAGAACCGGCATCCAGCTGTTTGATTTCTGAAAGTGTGAAGTCTTTTACCCGCCAAGGGGAGCGGCCGGGATATACTTCTTCTGCGTTTGTTGTCCTTGACAATGTTGCGTCATGGATAGCGACTAACTCTCCGTCTTTCGTCATATGCAAATCTAATTCTATATAGTCTGCTTTCATTTGAATGGCTTTTTTGTATGCGGTCAGCGTATGTTCTGGAGCATATCCAGATGCGCCGCGATGGGCGATGACACCGATGTGGTCCACAATCGGGAGCGGCGTGAACAGTTGCGTATCCGGTTTATCGGCGGCTGCATCGCGGAAGACATATAGTGCGAGAAGACTGAATAGTATTGTGGAAAGCGGCCATCCAATGATCGTTAATTTTTTCATTTTCCTTCACCGTCCTTGGCGGCGGATTTTTTAAAATTTTATTATAAAAAGCAAATGTTAAGCTTAAATAAATGAATAGTTAAAATGAAATTATTTTTTTACAATAGTATAATTAAATCTATGAATGAAACTGAAACTGAATATTTTTAATAAAAATTATAAGGCAAATTGACAGCGGAAATACTGTTAAGCAGATTAAATTCAGAAAAAACAATGTTGTTTTCCATTCATTTCATTCAAGTTCATTGCATGACAAACAGAATTTTTTATGATAAAAGAAGATTTGATTCCGTTGGGCCGAAGCCAAGCGGTTCGGAAACAGACGCTGGCTCCGTAATGCGCTGGCTTAAATCCAGCTAGCCTGGTTGGAAAGCAGGCAAGCAACGCTTGTCTGTTTTTTTGTTGAAAAAAGAAGGAATTTTGCGAAATATGTCAAATAAGGACATAATGTGAGGAGGGAATAATGGTGAAAACAGCTGATTTATGCGATGAATTTTTAAGCGAGCTGCAAGTATGCCAGCTGCCGATGCAATCATATGGCGGCAAAGCGGAATTTTCCGGACCGATCGCGACGGTGGATGTGCTGGAGGATAATGTGCTCGTGCGCGAGGCGTTAGAAACCGTTCCGGCTGGCACCGTATTAGTCGTTGACGGGAAAGGTTCACGAAATTGCGCGTTACTTGGAGATCGTTTGGCGCAAATCGCCTGCGATCGCGGACTTGCGGGCGTGATTGTCCATGGCTGCATTCGCGATTCTGCGGAAATCGCCAATATGCCAATCGGGGTGATGGCGATCGGCACATGCCCGGTAAAAAGCAAAAAAGAAGGAAAAGGAAAACGGGACGTCGCGCTGGAATTCGGCGGCGTTCTTTGGGAGCCGGGCGCCTATGTATATGCGGATCGCGACGGGATTGTGTTGGCCAAAACGGACTTATTGAAAAAGTGATTGACGGCATTGGAAAATTTGTACTACCATAAAAATAACAAAGGCGTTCCATGAAAAATCTATATTTATGCCAAACAAATAAGGTGCCTTTCTCATTAGAGAACAGGCTTAAAAGGGAAGTACGGTGAAAATCCGTCACGGTACCCGCCACTGTGATGGGGAGTTTTGCTGCATGATGTCACTGAAGGAAACTTCGGGAAGGCGCAGCAAAGCGATGATCCTAAGTCAGGAGACCTGCCTTATTTGTTCGGACGGATACCTACGGGATTATAGGTAGACGTGCGGGAGAACGGCATACTTTTTTGGCTATATTTGTATGCATTTTTCTGCACCTCTACGTATAGAGGTGCTTTTTATTTTGCTAAAAAGGAGAGATGAGCATGACAACATGGAATTTAATCGGAATGAAGCACCATGTTTTGATTTGCAACGGGGGCAGCTGCATGCGGAAAGGGGGAGAGGAAGTCACACTGGCCATCCGTGAAGAAATCGCGAGTCTCGAGTTAGATGGTATCGTACATACGACGCGGACTCGCTGCAACGGCCGCTGCCAGGATGCCTGCGTGGTCATCGTTTACCCTGAAGGCGTATGGTACAACGGGATGACGCCGGAAAAAGGAAGGGAGGTGGTGCGAAGGCATTTACGGGACGGGGAATGGCTGGAAGAAACGATCACGTACCGTTATGAAGGAAGGCAAGGATTGGTGATGCCCAATCCATCCGCTGCCCCTCTTGGAATCGCGAAATGATGGAAAGCAACTGGAGGAATGAAAGCATGAAAAAATGGAAAGCCGCTCTTTTCCTTTGTGGTTTCGTTGTCTATTTTACGTTTTCGGAAAGTTCACCGGCATTGGCAATGCATATTACGGAAGGATTTTTGCCTGTTAAATGGGTGATTTTCTGGTGGCTCGTGTTTTTGCCATTTTTGTTTATCGGTATGCGTTCGCTCATCCGGATCACGCGCGAGCATCCGGAACTAAAACTGCT
The DNA here is from genome assembly GCF_001295365.1 of Parageobacillus thermoglucosidasius. GTDB lineage: Bacteria > Bacillota > Bacilli > Bacillales > Anoxybacillaceae > Parageobacillus > Parageobacillus thermoglucosidasius. The sequence continues at coordinate 2,425,369 of NZ_CP012712.1, forward strand.
CATTGCATTGTCGGGGGCCTTTACGTTTGTGCTGTCCGCCTTAAAAATTCCATCGGTAACAGGAAGCAGCTCACATCCGACGGGGGTGGGGCTTGGTGCGGTGCTGTTTGGCCCGTGGACGATGGTGGTGATGGGCAGCGTCGTATTGCTGTTTCAGGCGTTATTGCTGGCACATGGCGGATTGACGACATTAGGGGCGAACGCCATGGCGATGGCCGTTGCCGGCCCGCTTGTGGCATACGGCATGTATCGTTTCGGGAAAAAGTGGAATATATCGCGGCGCTGGACGGTATTTTTCGCGGCCTTTTTCTCTGATTTGGCCACCTATGTGGTCACTTCACTGCAATTAGCGCTGGCATTTCCGGATGCGACAGGCGGAATTGCCGCTTCGTTTCTCAAATTTGCCGGCATTTTTGCGATTACGCAAATCCCATTGGCGGTGACGGAAGGGCTGCTGACAGTCGTCGTGTGGAATTTCTTATCCACTTACAGCAGCCGGGAACTAAGCCAATTAGAGAGGGGAGTGTAAATATGAAACGCAGTCTTTTGCTCCTTGTGGTTGCCGTTTTATTAACAGCGGCGCCGCTGTTGTTCATTCCTCACTCTGATTTTGGCGGCACGGATGGCCAAGCGGAAAAGACAATCCAAGTGATCGCGCCGCATTATCAACCTTGGGCGCAAACCATCTTTGAGCCGCCGGGCGGAGAGGTGGAAACATTGCTGTTTTCGGTGCAAGCAGCGGTCGGCGCCGGCATTATTGGCTATATTATCGGCGTTTATAAAGGTCGGGCGAACAAAAGAGAGGAAGCCGAATGATCCGGCAGCTGGACACCATCGCTTACAATAACCGCCTGCGGGCAATACGTCCCGAACAAAAAGTGCTATTTGCGTTTCTGTTATTAATAATGGCGATGGCGGGTAGTTGGAAAGTGCAAGCCATGATAACGGTTTGGCTGGCCATATGGATTATCGGGTATGCGCGCGTCTCGTGGAAAGTGTACGCCAAGGCCCTCGGCGCCGTGGCCTTGTTTTTGCTGATGAGTGTTCCAGCTTTGCTTGTTTCCATTGACCGTTCTTTTCATGTTTCGCTGGACCATTCACAACTTGTCACGGTGATGTCTTTGCTGTCCCGTTCCATCGCAGCATGGTCTTGTTTATTTTTCTTGCTGGTGACGACCCCGTTTCCTGAGATGTTGTCTGTGCTCAAGCGCATGAAAGTGCCGTCCATCCTTATGGAGTTGTTCTTTTTCACGTACCGGTTTGTCTTTGTTTTCGAGAAAGCGGCAGAAGAGCTGTACGTGGCGATGAAAGCAAGAAATGGAGGAACCCATTGGCGGCACGGCGGGATGTTGGTATTCCAGCTTTTTCAAAAAATTTGGCATTCCTATGAAGCGTTGCGCCTTGCTTTATGGGCGCGCGGAGTTTCCGGTGAAATGGCCTATGTTCCGACGGAAACATACCACAAAACCAATAAACGGTATCTGTGGGAAGCGGTCATCGGCCTCAGTTTGCTTCTATGGCTTTCGATGATAGGAGGATAGCAGGCAATGCTGACAATGGAGGAAGTATATTATGCGTATCCGGACGGGCCGTGTGTGTTAAAAGGGGTAAGCCTTCATATTCCTGATGGGAAAAAATGTGCGCTCATCGGTCATAACGGATGCGGCAAGACAACGTTATTTTTGCATACGAACGGGCTGTTGCGCCCTAATTCTGGCCGGATTTACTGGAATGGCGAGAAGATGGATTACCGGCGGCAAACGCTGCAAAAATGGCGGCGGGAAGTCGGCATCGTTTTTCAAAACCCGGAACACCAGCTGGTGGCGCCGCTGGTGCGCGATGAACTAGCGTTTGGCCTGCATCATGCAGGAATGGCAAAAAGCGAGATGGAGGAACTTATGGAAAAGGCGCTGGATGAGTTTGGCTTGCGTCCATGGCTGGACAAGCCGGTTCACCATTTAAGCCTCGGCCAAAAAAAATGGCTGACGCTGGCCGCCGTCATGGTGATGAATCCGAAATTATTAGTGCTCGATGAGCCGACGGCCTATTTAGACCGGCGGCAAATCCGGCGGTTTGTTGAGAAGATCAACGACATTTATCATAACGGCACAACGGTTTTGCTTGCGACGCATGATGTTGATTTTGTTTTAGAGTGGGCGGACATTGTGTTTGTCATGCATGACGGGCAAATTGTCATGCAAGGGGCGCCGCAAGACATCTTTGCCAGGCAGCATCCATTGCAAGAATGGCATCTTGATGTTCCGCTGCTTGCTTCTGTTTGGAAAACGTTGTTTCCGCACGAGACGCGCATCCCGCGGAATGTAGAAGAAATGAAACAATGGATGAATGAACAAGCGCTGGGCACCGTATAGCGAACCAGTGATTGAAATAGTATGCCCAATTAACATTGACAAGAAAGGGGAATGGAGGTGGAACGATGAAAGGAAAATTGCTGATTGTCGGATTTGGTCCAGGCAGCAAGGAACATATGACAAAACGAGCGAGGGAAGCCATTGAAGAAAGCGATATTATTATCGGTTATAAAACATACGTTGACCTAGTCGCAGATTTAATTGGCAATAAACAAGTGATTAGCACAGGAATGACGGAAGAAGTCAGCCGTGCCCAGGAAGCGGTGAAATGGGCAGAACGCGGCAAAACGGTTGCCGTCATTTCCAGCGGGGACGCGGGGGTGTACGGGATGGCAGGGCTTGTGTATGAGGTGCTCGTCGAAAAAGGATGGACGCGAGAAAGCGGTATCGATGTCGAAGTCATTCCCGGCATTTCTGCCATTCACTCATGCGCCGCGTTGTTAGGTGCGCCGGTTATGCATGATGCGTGCACAATTAGCTTAAGCGATCACTTAACGCCGTGGGCGCTGATTGAGAAACGCATTGAAGCGGCAGCCGCTGCCGATTTTGTCATCGCTCTATATAATCCAAAAAGCGGACGGCGCACGCGGCAAATTGTCGAAGCGCAGCGGATTCTTTTGCGCTATCGCTCGCCAAGCACTCCGGTTGGATTAGTGAAAAGCGCTTATCGCGCGCGGCAGCATATCGTATTGACAGATTTAGCGCATATGCTCGATTACGATATCGGAATGTTAACGACTGTCATTATCGGCAATTCTTCGACATTTGTATATGACGGGCTGATGATTACGCCGCGCGGCTACCAGCGGAAATATACGCTGAGCGCCGCCGAACAGCCGTTAAAACCGCACGAACGTCTCCGCAAAGAAGCAGAACCGTGGGCGCTTGATCCAACGGGATTGTCCTCGGCAAGAGAAATCGCGGAAGACGCGTTGCAAAAACTGGCGATCCGCCAGCGCGACGCCGCGGTGTTTGCCCCTGCGATTTTCGAAATCGCAGTTAGCCCGGGGGTAGCGAATAAAAATTTTACGGCAAAACAAATGATGTTGCTTGCCGAAATTGCTGGCGAAGGCGGAACGATGATGTATACGCCGGATCATTATTTGAAGCTGGAGGTGCCTGCTTCTGATCCAGACCGTATCATTGCCAGACTGAAAGAAGCGGGACTGACCGTTGCCCCGATCGGTGATGTGCTGACGGTGAAGGCATGCGATTTTTGCGACGGCGAGAAAAAAGACGCGATTCCGTATGCACAACAGTTGTACGAACAGCTTGGCGGCATGGCGCTCCCGAAAGAATTGAAGCTCGGTGTTAACGGCTGCGGCATGGCGTGTTACGGTGCGGTGCGGGAAGATATCGGCATTGTCTACCGGAAAGGGGCATTCGACTTATTTTTAGGAGGAAAAACAATCGGAAGAAATGCGCATCCCGGACAGCTTGTCGCCGAAGGAATTCCGCCAAGCGAGATAGTGTCTGTTGTCACACGCATTATTCAAGAATATAAGGAAAACGCCTATCCAAATGAACGGTTTCATAAGTTTTTCAAGCGAGTGAAGCAAGTCGGCGGATTTGCGTATCAAGAGGAGGAACAGACGGCAAAAATCGAAGTACCTGTCTGCGGTGAATAAGGGGGAGAAGAAAAACAATGAAAGCGGTATTGTTTGTCGGGCACGGCAGCCGCGACCCGGAAGGAAACGACCAAGTCCGGCAGTTTGTCGAACAATTAAAGCCGAACATCAAAGCCTCCATACATGTTGAAACGAGTTTTTTAGAATTCGGACGGCCGACAATTCGCGAAGGAATCGATCGTTGCGTTTCCGCTGGGGCTCGTGAAATTATCGTGATTCCAATGATTTTGCTGGCAGCAGGCCATTCGAAGCTGCACATTCCGGCGGAGATTGATGAAGCAAAGAAGCGTTATCCGCATGTGGCGTTCATCTATGGCCGGCCAATTGGCATTCACGAGCAAACATTTTCGATCTTGAAAACGAGATTGAAAGAAATCGGGGAAAATATCGAAAATCCCGCTCCGGAAACAGCAGTGGTGCTGCTTGGACGCGGGGGGAGCGATCCGGATGCGAACAGCGACTTATATAAAATTTCCCGCTTATTTTGGGAACAAACGAACTATTTTCTCGTAGAACCGGCGTTTATGGGGGTGACAGCGCCATCGTTAGATGATGCGGTGGAACGTTGCGTGAAGCTAGGGGCGCGAAAAGTGGTAGTTTTGCCGTACTTCTTGTTTACCGGCGTGCTTATCAAGCGGCTTGAAAAAAAAGTAGAACAATATGGTTTCCAATATCCTAATGTTAACTTTGCGCTAGCTGGCTATTTTGGGTTTCATCCGGAGCTGAAAACGATTATGCTTGACAGATTAGAAGAAGCGATTGGTAAAACGGTTGTGATGAACTGCGATATGTGCCAATATCGGCTTCATGCAGCAGAACATCATCACCATCACCACCACCACCATCATCATTAAGGAGGGACATGCATGGTTATCGTATTAGCGGGAACGAGCGATGCCCGAGAGCTGGCGCTTTGCATCCGACAGGCAGGGTATGACGTGTTGGCGACCGTCGTGACAGAACACGCGGCGGACCAGCTGCGCGCTTCCGGCTTAGCGGTGCATCTCGGAAGGCTGCCGGCGGAACAATTGGCAGAGTTAATCCGCGCAAAGAAAGCGAAAGCGGTGGTGGATGCAAGCCATCCGTTTGCCGAAGAGGCGTCGAAAAATGCGATGCAGGCGGCAGCGGCAACCGGCGTTCCGTACATCCGCTATGAACGCCAAGCGGCTGAGCTAAACAGCCGGCTTGTCACCTTTGTTGACAGCTATGAAGAGGCGGCCGAATTGGCGGCGCAAAAACGCGGGGTGATTATGCTGACGACAGGAAGCAAAACGTTGCACATTTTTGCCGCCAAGCTGCTCGGCCTTCCCGATACGCGCGTGATTGCGCGCATGCTGCCGCGCAAAGACAACATGGAGAAATGCGAACAACTTAAGTTCCCGCAAGAAAATATTGTGGCGATGCAAGGCCCGTTCACAAAAGAATTGGATATGGCGCTTTTCCGCCATTTTGGTGTGACATTGCTTATTACGAAAGAAAGCGGAAAAGTTGGGTTTGTCGATGAAAAAATCGCTGCCGCACAAGAATTGGGAATTGAGACGATTGTCATCCGTCGCCCGTCGATAGAATATGGCGCGGTGTTTTTTGAATTTCCTGATATCATCAGAGCGCTGCAACGAATGGTGCAGTTTTGAAAAGAGGTGGTTGATCATGGATTTTCGCACAGAATTTCAGCCGGTTACAGTCCAACCGCAACAAATTGAAAAAAGAAGCTTTCAAATCATTGATGAAGAAATCGGGGAACACCATTTTACGGAAGAACAATATCCGATTGTACAGCGTGTTATTCATGCTTCTGCCGATTTTGAACTTGGAAGAAGCTTGTTATTTCACCCTGATGCTGTCCGCGCGGGAATAAAAGCAATACGCAGCGGGAAGACGGTTGTCGCCGATGTGCAAATGGTCCAAGTCGGTGTGAATAAAGTGCGTATCGAAAAGTTTGGCGGAAAAGTGAAAGTGTATATTTCCGACGAAGATGTCATTGCGGAGGCGAAACGGCTCAATACGACAAGAGCGATTGTCGCAATGAGAAAAGCGGTGAAAGAGGCAGAAGGAGGAATTTTTGCGATTGGCAACGCGCCAACGGCACTGCTTGAATTGATTCGTTTGATTAAAGAAGGAGAAGCGCGCCCGGGATTAGTGATCGGCCTGCCAGTCGGATTTGTATCAGCGGCGGAAGCGAAAGCGGAGTTGGCGAAACTGGATGTTCCATTTATTACAAATATCGGCCGAAAAGGAGGAAGCACCATTACAGTGGCGGCGCTAAACGCATTGTCACTGTTAGCAGAGCGAGGGTAAACAAAATGAAAGCGAAAAAAACGCTGCGAGAAGGATATACGACGGGGGCGTGCGCCACAGCGGCGACGAAAGCGGCATTAACGGCGCTTATTACCGGCATCCGGCAAACGGAGGCAACGATTTATTTGCCGGTTGGACGCTGGGTGACGTTTGCCATTGAATCGTGCGAGATTGGTGAGGCGTCAGCGGCGGCAACAGTGATTAAAGACGGGGGAGATGACCCTGATGCGACGCACGGGGCCGCAATTGTCTCGACGGTGTCATGGGCGGAGCAGCCCGGCATTCATTTGGATGGCGGAAAAGGGGTAGGGCGCGTCACGAAACCGGGTTTGCCGGTGCCGGTTGGCGAAGCAGCAATCAATCCTGTCCCACGGAAAATGATTCGCGAGACAGCGCGCGAAGTGCTGGAACAATACGGCATTTCCCGGGGAGTGAATGTCATTATTTCCGTCCCTGATGGAGAAGAAATCGCGAAAAAAACGTTAAACGCGCGCCTTGGCATTATCGGCGGCATTTCGATTTTAGGGACGCGCGGCATTGTCGTTCCTTTTTCGACATCCGCCTACCGCGCGAGCATCGTTCAGGCCATTCAAGTGGCGAAAGCAAACAGATGCGACCATGTGGTGATAACGACGGGAGGACGAAGCGAAAAATTTGCCATGCAGCAATATTCTCATCTTCCCGACGAAGCGTTTATTGAAATGGGCGATTTTGTCGGCTTTACGCTGAAACAATGCAAAAGATTAGGAATCAAAACCGTTTCGATGGTCGGGATGATGGGGAAATTTTCGAAAGTGGCGCAAGGCATTATGATGGTCCATTCGAAAAGCGCCCCCGTTGATTTTTCGTTTTTAGCAGCTATTGCTGAACGAGCCGGGGCTGCGCCGGAACTCGTCGCCGCTGTCCGGGAAGCCAATACGGCATCGCAAGTCGGCGAGATGATGTGGAAAGCAGAAAATAGACGTTTTTTTGAAATATTATGCGATCATTGCTGTTTGTCAGCATTGCGGGAAGTCGGCGGCGGCATTACGGTCGAAACGTCGCTGTACACGATGGGCGGCCAATTATTAGGAAAGGCGGTGCGGGATGATGCAGGTGATTAAACTGATTGGTATTGGCGCAGATGGGAAGGCAAGCCTCCCGCGTCTTTATGAACGCTGGATTTATGAAAGTGAATTATTGGTGGGAGGGGAGCGTCACTTAGCTTTTTTCCCTGACTATCAAGGGGAGACGCTCACAATTCGGGGGAGTTTATCACAACTTGTTGAGCGGCTCCGCCATGAAACGAAACGAACCGTCATTATTGCGTCTGGCGATCCGATGTTTTACGGAATCGGCAGTTATTTAGCGGATAAGCTGCCGATCGAAGTGTATCCGACGGTCAGCTCGGTGCAATGGGCGTTTGCGAAAATGGGGGAAAAGTGGCAGGATGCCGAGTTTATCAGCGTCCATGGCCGCAGCATGAAAGGGCTTGCGCAGCGCATCGACGGATGCGAAAAAGTAGCGATATTAACGGATGAAACAAATTCTCCTAACGCGATTGCGAAATATTTGCTTTCGTACGGAATGACCGAATACCGCGCGTTTGTCGGAGAAAATCTTGGCGGCCGGGATGAACGGTGCCGTTTTTTCGAATTAGAAGAGATGGCGGATGCCGAATTTTCCCCATTAAATGTCGTTATTTTGCAAAAAACAAAAGCAGGGCCGGCGTGGCCGCTGGGGATTGACGATAATGAATTTTTGCAGCGCAAACCTGAGAAAGGGCTGATTACGAAAAAGGAGATTCGCGTGTTAAGCATCAGCGCGCTCCGGCTTCATGCGGAGAGTGTCGTTTGGGATATCGGCACATGCACCGGATCTGTCGCGATCGAAGCGGCGAAAATTGCCCGCGAAGGCGCCGTGTTTGCGATTGAAAAAAATGCCCACGATATCGAAATTTGCAAGGAAAATTTAAAAAAATTCCGCGTTGACCTGACGCTTGTCCACGGCAAAGCGCCTGAGCATTTAGACAAATTCGCCGACCCGGATGCGGTTTTTATCGGAGGAACGTCGGGAGAAATCGGACCGCTGCTTGACGTTTGCTGCCGGCGTTTGAAACGGAATGGCCGCATCGTGATTAATGCGGTTACGATAGAAACGCTGGCGCAGGCGGTGGAAGCATTGAAACAGCGCGGCTTTCAAGCAGACATTACGCTCGCGCAAATTTCCAGAAGCAAGCCGATTTTAGAGCTGACACGGTTTGATGCACTGAATCCGATTTATATCATTGCAGCAAAGCGGGAGGGAGACGAATGAGCGGAATATTGTATGGCATCGGCGTCGGGCCGGGCGACCCCGAGCTGTTGACGGTGAAGGCGTTCCGCCGTCTGAAAGAAGCGCATGTCATTGCTTATCCGAAAAAACAGCGCGGCAGCAAAAGCTATGCCCAACAAATTATTGAAGCATATTTTTCTCCGGCGGAAAAAGAGATGCTTGGGCTCGTTTTTCCTATGACGAAAAATATGGATGTGTTAACGGAAAAATGGAATGAGACGGCAGAAGCGATATGGGAACAGCTCCAAGCGGGCAAAGATGTCGCGTTTGTGACCGAAGGTGATCCGCTTTTATATAGCACGTTTATCCATCTGATGAACATCATGAAAGAACGTTATCCAAATGTCGCTATTGAAATTATCCCGGGAGTTTCCTCTGTCAACGCGGCGGCGGCGAGATTGCAGCTCCCGCTTGCCGACGGGGATGAGCATGTGGCGATTATTCCGGCGCGCGACGACTATGAGGCGATGAAAAAGGCGCTTAGCGACCATGATTGCGTTGTGTTTTTGAAAGTGGCGAAGGTGATGGATATGATGATTCGGCTTCTCCGCGAACAAAACTTATTGCAAAAAGCCGCTGTGGTGACAAAAGTGACATCGAAAGAAGAAGTCATTTGGAATATAGAACAGCTCGAAGGAGCGGAGCTTGAATATTTAACGTTATTGGTGGTGAGAAAGTGAAATTGCATATTATTGGCGCAGGGCCCGGGGCACCGGACTTGATTACCGTTAAAGGCGCGCAATTGCTCCAAGAAGCGGATGCCATTTTTTACACGGATTCGCTCGTCAATGGCGAACTGATCGAGCGCTATCGAAAGCCAGAAGCCGAAGTGTTTCATACGGCGGGGATGCATTTAGAAGAAATGGTCGAGGCGATGTTGGAAAAACTGAGGCAAGGCAAAAAAGTCGTGCGCATCCATACGGGGGATCCGTCGGTTTACGGAGCGACACTCGAACAAATAGCGCTCTTAAAAAAACAGGGAGTCGAAATCGAAATTGTCCCTGGCGTCAGCTCGGTATTTGCAGCGGCTGCCGCTGTCCAAGCGGAGCTGACCGTTCCGGATTTGACGCAGACGGTCATTTTAACGCGAGCGGAAGGGCGGACGCCGGTCCCAGGGAAGGAAAAACTGGAAGAGCTGGCGAAACATCATTGTACTTTGGCGCTGTTTTTAAGCGCCACATTAACAAAAAAAGTGACAAAGGCGCTGAAAGATGCTGGCTGGAGCGACGATACCCCCGTTATCATCGTGTATAAAGCGACATGGCCAGACCAAAAGATCGTTTATTCCACTGTCGGCACGCTGGATGAGGATATGCGAGAAAACGGCATCCGCAAACATGCGCTTATATTGGCAGGCTGGGCGTTGGATACTGCCATTATTGAGCGCGACTATCGCTCCAAATTGTACGATAAAACGTTCACGCACGGATATCGGCGGGGGGTGTAAGAAAATGTATGCGATTGTTGCGATTACGAAGCACGGTACGGACATTGCCCGCCGCGTCGGCGAAAAGCTTCCGAATGCGGATGTATATTATACGAATAAGTTTGCGAGAGGCGACGAAGAAGAAAAAGGAATTCGCTTGTTTGCGGGGAACGTGCGGTTATTATTGCCGTCGCTCTTTCAAACATACCGCGGGCTTGTGCTTATTATTTCGCTCGGCGCGGTCGTGCGGATGATTGCCCCGTTATTAAAGGATAAAAAAACCGATCCGGCAGTTGTCGTTATCGATGATAAAGGACAGTACGTCATTAGCGTGCTTTCTGGGCATCTTGGCGGAGCGAACGAATTGACGCGGCAAGTTGCGGAAATTTTACACGCCCAACCGGTTATTACGACTGCCTCTGATGTACAAAAAACGATTGCCGTTGATTTGTTTGGCCGTTCTTTTGGCTGGGAATGGGAATCCGCCGAAAAGCTGACGCCTGTCAGCGCCGCTGTTGTTAATGAACAGCGCGTTGCTGTAGTGCAGGAGTCAGGAGAGAGAAATTGGTGGGATTACGATACGCCGCTGCCAAACAATATCCATGTTTATCATTCGGTTGGGGAAGCGCTAGCGGCAAAACCGGATGCCGCTCTTGTCGTGACCCATCGCCTGTTGTCGAAAGAGGAAGAAGCGATATTGCAAAACGGCGTTTTGTACCGTCCGAAAGTGATTGTGCTCGGCATCGGCTGCAACCGCGGCACAACAGCGGAAGAAATTGAAACGGTCATTCGCGAAACGTTAGACGAACTCCGTTTTTCCATAAAAAGCGTGAAAGCGGTATGTACGATTGCATTAAAAAAAGACGAGCCGGGACTGCTGGAAGTTGTCCGGAAATACGGATGGGAATTCATTTATTATACTCCGGAAGAATTAAATAACGTAAACATCGAACAACCTTCGGAAACGGTGTACCGCTATACAGGCGCTTACGGTGTCAGCGAGCCGGCAGCGAAGCTATATAGCGGCGCCGAAAAGCTGGAACTAGTTAAGAAAAAGGCGGGCAATGTCACGATTTCGGTGGCACTTTTGCAACATTAAGGAGGAAAACAACATGCGAAGAATTGTAATCGCCGGAACGGAAAGCGGTGTCGGAAAAACGACTGTAACCATCGGGCTGATGGCGGCGTTAAGGCAAAAAGGCTACACCGTGCAAGGATTTAAATGCGGTCCGGATTATATTGACCCGACCTATCATACCGCCGTCACGGGAAGACGATCGCGCAATCTGGACAGCTGGATGGTCGGCCATGAAACGGTTCAAGCGATTTGCGCCAAAGGCTGTGAAGGGGCGGATATCGCTATTATCGAAGGGGTCATGGGCCTGTTTGATGGAAAACGGCCGACGACAAACGAAGGAACGACGGCGGAGATCAGTGTTTTGACGAAAAGCCCGGTGTTGCTTGTCATCGACTGTTCCGGCATGGCACGGAGCGCGGCGGCGATAGTCCGCGGCTTTCAAACATTTGATAAACGCGTGCGCATTGCGGGAGTGATTGCCAACCGCGTCGGCAGTGAGGGACATTTTCGCCTTGTGAAAACGGCGATTGAACAAGAATGTGGCATTCCGGTGATCGGTTTTTTACAAAAAGATGATATGCTTCACATCCCAGAACGGCATTTAGGCCTTATTCCGTCGATAGAGCGCGGAGAGTTGGATGGCTTTTTTGCAAAATTAGGGGAGCGCGTCGCCGAGACGGTCGACCTTAACGCATTGCTTAAGCTTTCGGAAGCTCCGGCATTGAGCGCGCCGCGATCGTATGTCAATGTTAACAAATCGTATAATGTGCGGATTGCGGTGGCCAAAGACGCGGCGTTTCATTTTTATTATCCGGAAAATTTAGAGCTGTTACAGGCATATGGAGCTGAATTAGTCTTTTTCTCCCCGCTTGCCGGCGAACCGCTGCCGGACGATGTCGATGGGTTGTATATTGGCGGCGGATTTCCCGAAGAGTTCGCCAAAACGCTGTCCGAACAACAAAATGTCAAGCAGTCAATCAAAGCCGCGATCGAAAGCGGGCTTCCGACATTGGCGGAATGCGGGGGATTTATGTTTTTAACCGAAGCCATCGAAACGACGGATGGTTCGTGTTATGACATGGTCGGTGTCATTCCGGGGCGCGTCGTCATGCATTCGAAGCTCGTCGCGCTCGGTTATCGCGAAGTAAAGGGGGAAAAAGGAAATTTTTTGCTTCCGGAAGGATTGCGGGCGCGGGGGCATGAGTTTCATTATTCTACATATGAAGCGGAAGGCGGGCTTCCGTTTGCGTATGAAACAACAGGGCTGCGTGGTGTGAAAAAAGACGGCTATCAGCGGGAAAATTTAATTGCAGGCTATATCCATTTTCATTTTGCTTCTTGCCCGCCAATGGTCGAAAATTGGCTGAAGCGATGTAAGGAGGTGAAGGAACGTGGCTAAAGCGTTGCCGATTATGTTTCAAGGAACGCATTCCGACGCGGGAAAAAGCATTATCGCCACGGCGTTTTGCCGCATTTTCGCGGAAAACGGCTGGAAAACGGCGCCGTTTAAATCACAAAACATGTCCCTCAACTCGTACGTGACGGTCGATGGCAAAGAAATCGGGCGGGCGCAAGGAATCCAAGCGGAAGCGGCCGGCATTGTCGCAACGACCGATATGAACCCGATTTTAATTAAACCGAGCCGCGAGCATGAATCGCAAATCATCGTGCACGGACGGCCGTATAAAAATATGCGGGCGTTCGCGTACCGCAACGAATTTTTTGAAAAAGGATTGAGCATTATCCGCAAGTCGCTGGACGTTTTAATGAATGAATATGATCGGCTTGTGATTGAAGGGGCGGGAAGCCCAGCGGAAATCAATTTAAATGACCGCGAACTTGTCAACATGCGCGTCGCCCGCATGGCAAACGCGCCGGTAATATTAGTCGGCGATATTGAACGCGGCGGCGTGTTTGCCAGTTTAGTAGGGACGTTGCAGCTGCTTGACCAAGAAGACCGCAAGCGGATCATCGGCGTCATCATTAATAAGTTCCGCGGCGATTTGGCGCTTTTGCAGCCGGGGCTCGACTGGTTTGAACAATATACCGGCGTTCCGGTGTTAGGCGTCGTTCCATATTTAGAAGATTTACATATTGATGCGGAAGACTCGGTTAGTTTAGAACAAATGTCCACGGCCGTCAATCCGGACAAAGACATTGATATTGCGGTGATCCGTTATCCGAAAATCTCTAATTTCACGGATGTCGATCCGTTTTTGGCCGAGCCGGACTGCCATGTCCGGTTGGTGACGACGGCCGCGCAGCTTGGCAAGCCCGATTTGCTTATTTTACCTGGAAGCAAAAATACGATAGAAGATTTGCTATATATGAAGAAACAAGGCATTGCCGAGCAGATTCTAACGCTTTATAAACATCATTCTGCGACGATTGTCGGCATATGCGGCGGCTATCAAATGTTAGGCGCCCGCATTCGCGATCCATTTGGCGTGGAAACGCCGTTAAAGGAAATTTCCGGATTGCATCTTCTGCCGCTGGAAACGACGCTGGAGCGCAAAAAAACAACCGTCCTTTCGGAAGGAATATTGACATTTGCCGGTGAGCGCTTTTTGGTGAAAGGATATGAGATTCATATGGGGCGTTCGCAGCCGCTGGACGGAGATTATATCCCTTTTATCGACGTTCAAGGTCGCGGGGAAGGCGCGAAAAGCAAAGACGATCGGGTGTTAGGCACGTATTTTCACGATCTTTTTCATAACGATGCGTTTCGTGAAGCGCTATTGAATAACATTCGCCGCCGGAAAGGGTTGGCGCCCATTTACGGGCGTCAGTCGTTTCGCACCATCAGAGAACAGGCTTTTGACCGCCTTGCCAATCATGTGAAGCGGCACGTCCGCATGGATGAAATCGAAGAAAAAATGCATGTGTTTCAAAAGGAGGATGTATAATGTTATTTTCGATTCCAAAGCTGAATAAAGAAATCGGAAAAGAGGCACGCGCTTACGTCGACCAATTGACAAAACCGGTCGGCAGCCTTGGACGTTTAGAGAAGTTAGCGATCGAGCTGGCGGAAATGACAGGGAATAAATTTCCCGATGTTTCTCCGCCTGGCGTGCTTGTATTTGCCGCTGACCACGGTGTTGCGAAAGAAGGAGTGTCAGCATTTCCGCAGGAAGTGACGGCACAAATGGTAGGCAATTTTGTTCAAGGTGGCGCGGCGATTAATGTGTTCAGCCGGCAAATCGGCGCCATATTTGCCATTGTTGATGTTGGAGTCGCTGCAGCCATTGAGCATGAAGCGGTAATTTCGAAAAAAGTGCGGTACGGCACAAACAATTTTTGCGAGAAAGAAGCGATGAGCAGCGCGGAAGCGGAACAAGCGCTTCTCGTTGGCTACGAACAAGCGCAGGAAATCATCGGCAAAGGGGCCCGAACTCTCATTGTCGGGGAAATGGGAATCGGCAACACGACCACCGCAAGCGCGATTTTAGCAGCAGTGAGCGGTAAGCCAATCGAACAACTCGTCGGAAGGGGAACAGGAATTTCAGAAGAAAAGCTTGCCCATAAAGCCAGCGTCATTCGCCGCGCATTGTCGCTTCACCAGCCTGATCCGTCCAAACCGATAGAATTATTATCCAAAATCGGCGGGCTGGAAATCGCTGCGATGGCGGGGGCGATGTTGGCGGCAGCGGAGCGGCGCGTTCCGGTTTTACTGGACGGGTTCATCTGTACGGTTGCCGCGCTTGTCGCCAAGCTTTTCGCACCCGCTGTTGCCGATTATATGATTGCCGGCCATCGTTCTTGTGAAATGGGGCATCAAGTGGCGCTCGAATTATTAGGCAAAGAGCCCCTCATCGATTTAAACATGCGCCTTGGCGAAGGTAGCGGGGCGGTGGTCGCATTTCCGCTGTTGACATTTGCGACGGCGATGGTCAAGGAAATGGCGACATTTGCTTCTGCACATATTTCCCATTCTGTAGAAGGAGAAGGAAAACAATGACAGCATGCGGAAAAGTATATCTCGTTGGCGCCGGGCCCGGTGATGAAAAGCTGATCACCGTCTACGGGTTGGAATGCATTCAAAACGCCGATGTTATTATTTACGACCGATTGGTTAACCAAAATTTATTGAAGCACGCCAAAAGCGGCGCCGAACTCATTTATTGTGGAAAAGAACCGGGAAAGCATGCGCGCATTCAAGAACAAATTCATGCATGGCTGGTCGAAAAAGCGAAACAAGGAAAGATCGTCACTCGGCTTAAAGGCGGGGATCCTTGCGTATTCGGACGGGCAGGGGAAGAAGCGGAAGTGCTTGCGCGACACGGCATTCCGTTTGAAATCGTTCCTGGCGTGACGGCAGGAATTGCAGCGCCGGCATATGCCGGCATTCCCGTCACGCACCGAAACTATGCCGCTTCCTTTACCATTGTGACCGGCCATGGCCGTCAAGAAAAGGGGGATGACCGTCTCCATTGGGAAGGATTGGCAAAAGGAAGCGATACACTTGCATTTTATATGGGGATTGGCAATTTGCCGTATATTTGTCGGAAACTGATCGAACATGGAAAGCCGGTGCATACCCCTGTAGCAGTGATCGAGTGGGGGACGACGGAGCGGCAGCGGACGGCTGTCGGCACGCTGCAAACGATTTCCGATATCGTCAAAAACGCCGGCCTTTCTCATCCGGCGGTGATCGTTGTCGGAGAGGTCGTGCGCCTTCGGGAGACGATTCAATGGTTTACTGAGATGGAATGGGGTGATGCGGTTGCCACCACATAAAACGAAAGGGCGCGTCATCGTTTATACGGGGGACGGAAAAGGCAAAACGACCGCTGCGCTCGGGTTGGCGATACGGGCGGCAGGGAGAGGAAAAAAAGCCGCCGTCATTCAGTTTATCAAGTCGCCTGAGCGAACGTATGGCGAGCAGCTTATTTTGCAAAAACTTGGCATCGAAATGTATCCAATGGGCGCCGGATTTACATGGACGAAAACGCCGGAAGCGCATCGGCGGGCGCTGAAAGCGGCATGGGAGTTGACGCAGGAAAAAGTGCTTTCCGGCATGTACGACTTAATGATTTTAGATGAGTTGAACAATGCGCTGGCGATTGAACGGTTTCCGGTCGATGATATCATTTCCGTTCAACAAGTGCTTCAATTAATAGAAAAGCGCCCTCCTGCGCTTCATTTAGTGATCACCGGCCGTTTTGCAAAGCGGGAAATAATCGAGGCCGCCGACATTGTTACAGAGATGAAGCTGGTCAAACATGATTATGAGCAAGGCGTTACGGCGATGGAAGGGATTGAGTTTTAGCTCATCCCTTTTCTTTGCCCTTTTCTCTGCTTCATTCATACAGATCTGTTTTATCGTTTTGCGATTTATTTCGTTTATTGCCTTTGCTGTTATCGCCCGCGATGTGCTCATTTAAGAACGACATGGCATCTTGTGTCGGCGCATTCTGGTTTTTGCTTCCTTTGTTCGGTCTTTTTGTCATGTGCTAGCACATCCTTTCCACCAATCAGTATTTAGGAAAATAGAGGAAGTTGATCAAGATTGCTGGAGAGATCTCTGTTATATCGTTCTCCATCACGTTCGGTAACGACGTGGACACCGGCAACCGCCCCTTTTTCCACTTCCATTAATGCTTTGCGATACCCTTTGGATGTTTTAAAGCCAATGATGTCGCCTTGATGTTTTTGGGACAGCGACAAATGTTTCTTGTCCGTTCATAAACGGCCACTCCTTTTTTGCGCATTATTATTTTTTGTTAACGGACAAATTTTATGCGAACGAGATGTTGGCCATATATAAAGGAGAACGAAAGAGCAGAAATTTTGGCATCAAAGTAATGAAAAGTGCGGGAGCGGGGAAGCCGGAAGGAAGTGAAAAAACCTTGGTGCAGCACCAAGGTTTTTTAGCTCGCCGTATATTTTTCTTCCCATTTTTGCCGCCATTTATTGCGGCGTTCCACGCGGGCACCTTTATATAAATGTTTGTATTTGCGCCAATGCGATTTCCATTGTTTTCTCCGTTCTGCTCTCACGTGCCACTCATCCCTTTCTAGATGTGGTCTTATTCTACGTTGTTAACTTCGTTCTGGGGGCCGTCGAATCCTTTGACAAGTTTTGTCGAGGAATCGGAAGTTTCCGTGAACAATCGCGAATTAGGATAGTTCTTTTTTTTATATTTGTCAATAGGAAAAATCGATTGTCTGCAAATTTTCACGCCTATACACACTAAGGAGCGCCTCACTCAGGATAAATCATGCTATTTTTATGCAAATGTTTCCATTCTCCGCAATAACGATACAATCTTAGTGTTAACATGAAACGTATTCGATTTGATTTTAAAATCTTGCTTTTATATTCGTGAAAACATCCATTCAGATATCATCCGGTGTATACTGTGTGTGGAGGTGAGCCAAATGAAGAATAAAACACAGCAAGAACATGAGGATATTCCAATCGCAACCAAGGACGCTAGTGAAACAGATATAACAGATGAAATATGGCAAGCGATCGTGCACAACGATTCGTCCTATGACGATAAATTTTTTTACGGCGTAAAGACTACCGGTATTTTTTGCCGTCCTTCTTGCAAATCCCGTCCCCCAAAAAAGGAAAACGTCCGCATCTTTCAAAATGCGCAACAAGCTCTATCAGAAAATTTCCGACCATGCAAACGATGCAAACCGACCGGACAACGGTTGCCGGATGAAGAATGGGTGGCCCAAATCGCACAATTCATTGACACGAATTACAGGGAAGCTTTAACGCTGAAAACGTTGGCGAATATGTGTCACGGCAGTCCCTATCATTTGCACCGTACGTTTAAACGGATAAAGGGGATCACCCCAGCCCAGTATATCCGGCAAACGAGAATTTCCAAAGCCGTTCATTCTCTTGTCACTTCGGATAAAACTATTACAGAAATTGCCTTGGCAGTAGGCATTCCTAATACAGCATACTTTATCACTTTATTTAAAAAAGAAACAGGTTATACGCCTGCAGATTACCGCCAATTAATTAGCAATAACATAAACGATGGGGGCGTTAAATAATGGTATCAAAAAATAATCTAACGGTTTATTGGACTTTGTTTGTGTATAACCAATGGCAAATGTATATCGCTGCGACATCCAAAGGACTTTGTTACATAGGTTCTCCGAATAAGCCATTTGAAGAGTTAGCCAATTGGGTTACGAAACGCTTTCCGAACAGCGTTTTGGCGCAAGATGATGAGAAATTACGACCTTATACAGACGAATTGGAAGAATATTTCCGGGGGAAGCGCAAGAACTTTTTACAGCCTCTTGATTTATACGGTACACCATTTCAATTATCAGTGTGGAATGCATTGCGCAAAATTCCGTACGGGCACACGCAATCTTACTCGGAAATTGCGGATTATATTCAAAAACCGGCTTCGGTACGTGCCGTCGGAGCTGCTATTGGTGCCAATCCAATTTTAATTGTGGTACCTTGCCATCGTGCGATTGGCAAAAATGGAAAACTGACAGGTTATCGGGGCGGTTTGGAGATAAAGAAACAGCTGCTGCAGCTAGAAAGTAGAAGCTTGCTTATGGAGGCGAGCCCCTTGCATGCCTAATAGTACCACGGAGCGTATGTAAACCTCTGGAGGGATTCGGCGTGAACGTTGAATTTTTTTACAAATACCCAAAAACCCTTCTTAATAAAGGAACAGGATTTCTTTCCGGTTATAGTCATTCTTTGAATCCATATGCTGGTTGTGCATTTGCTTGTTCATACTGCTATGTGCGTCAAATGCCTATTTCGGTGTTTCGTAAGAAGGAATGGGGAACATGGGTAGACATAAAAAAGGAAGCGGCCGATTTGCTGCGCAAAGAGCTGGAGAGAGCAAAAAAGAAAGGGAAAGTGACGATTTTTATGTCATCTAGCACAGACCCTTATCAGCCTATTGAGTATAAGGAGAAAATAACAAGATCCTTGTTGGAAGTAATGGCGGAAAATCAACCGGATTTTTTATTCGTACAGACACGGAGCCCTTTAGTATGTAGAGATATTGATTTATTTCTGCTTTTAAAGGATAGAGTCCGAGTTAGCATGACCATTGAAACAGACAGGGAAGATATACGTAAACATTTTACGCCTTATGCCCCGCCGATTAGCGCTAGATTAAAGGCACTGCAACTTTTGGCCAATGCAGGCGTGCCGACTCAAGCCGCAATCGCCCCTGTATTGCCTAGCAGTGAAGAGTTTCCAGAAACATTAAAGAAATTCGTCGATCGTGTCTGCGTGGATGATTATTTCATGGGAGACGGCAGTGGAGGAAAACGAACCAAAAATTTAGGCATTTTTTCTATGTACAAAGAATTAGGTTTGGAAAAATGGTGTGATCCTTCCGCATATCGCATCGTGTATGACAGGCTAAAAAAGGTATTCTCCGATGAACAAATTTATTTGAGTCAAGAAGGTTTCTTGCCTTCATCGGGGATATTGTGAAGTAGGAAGTGCCGAAAAAACCCTTTCCCCAAACATGATGCCGAAGCAACGGAAGAGTGGTTATTTGTTTTATGGAAGGAAAAAAGAAAGTGAAAAAACAATCTATGCTGTTTTATCGTGAAAATAACAGCACCGCCAAAGTGAAATAAAAAAGAAGGCGGAGTTATCCTTCAGCCTTCTTGTAAATATTAAGGGGAACGGAACATGTAAGTGAACGGCAAGCAAGGAGAATGAGAAAAGAAATCGTTCAAGCGATTGCAGGAAAAGTAGAGCGGGTGCGACCTGCTTTTTAAAGAATGTTGCTGTTTTTCTTGTTCGGCTAACGGGCGGGAGAATCGAAGAAGGAACGCGAAATAATTTTCATAAAGGATTAAAAAGTAGAGGGAGATACAAAAATTGGAAACGAGTAAGTTTATCCTCCATGGCGATATATTGATTATGAACGTCAAGATTGATGATGTTGATTATACATTTGGCATTAGGTGGAAAGCACCGAAGAAACCTTATGATGAAACTTGGGAACTTGTATCATATGTTAAAAATTCGACTGGTGAAAAAGATTTAAGCGAAGAACAAATTAAGAAGTTTATAGATGCCGTTAATCCTAAAATGAAATTTCCATCATCTGTATTGAAGCTTGCTTCATGGTTGGTTAAGAGGAAAAGTTAGTTGAAGAATTTTTTCAAAATCTTGAATTTTTTATGGGATATAATCGTAAATAAGTAAGTTAGGAGGTGGATAAAATGAAAAAGTACATGATATTCTTAGTGAGCTTCGTATTGCTATTTTCATTAACGCAAATGTTATCAGGTATACTTCTCACTGCTACATACAATCCTGATCTATCAGAAACTCGGAATATAAGCGCTAATTTATCTCAAGAGGTTGTTTTTGGTGAAAGTTCTGCTGTTCCTACGTTGATATTGGCTGTATTATCAGCAACAATAGCCTGTTTCATTCCTAAAATATTAAAAAATTAACATTTCTTTAAGGGGAAGGCACTATGCTTCTCCTTTTTGCTTTTTGATAAACTAGTGAGTTGCGATATTTGAACAAGACGCAAGGCCGATTTATTTCGGTCTTTTTCTGTAGTCTAAAAATCAACATTGAAATTTAACAAGCCTGTATGAAAAAAGGAAAACTTGTCTGCTTTTGTTGACCGTTTTTCTCTGAAAAATATTCTTTTGATATTAGGAAAAATCGGACAAACTCTAGCTGTTTCTCTCCCTTCCGCTTGTCACCTAAATTTGCGGGTGACGTGCGGTGGCTGATATGCGTCCATGAGCGCATGGGCTTTGCGCCCCGACGAACTGGCACACATGGAAAAATTCAAGATAACGTCATCCTGTCTTGTTAGTCCAAGACCGACCGCCTCTTGCGCTTATGCGTGAGGAGTTAAGCAAGATGGGGGCGTTTAATGATGCCGTCATTATGTATTCTAATAAAAGTATGTGCTAAATAAAAAATAAACAAAAAGAATAGAACAATACAATAAGGAAGAAGAAAAGCGAAAGAAGAATATAGAAAATATCCATGAAAAAATTGCATTTGGACGAAATGGCAAAAGAAACGGGTCATGTCTGAAGGATAGTTTCCTGCTTTATAGGGATAGCTATCCATTAGGTAAGGAAAACGTATAGCTGGGAAGACGAATGTGCGTAAAATTCAATGGCTACGGGTATCCTTTGCCAAGTGCTTAATGGTGAAGGAGCATTTCATCGCTGACTTACAAAGACTCGTCCGAAGATTGGACATAGAGGAACCGAAGCATAAAAACAAAACTTCTGACGCTAAACACGCAAGTGCAACCCTCCAAAAATTTTTTACCTTAGGAATCAAAATGATTAATGTCCATATATTTGAAACTGAGGTTCATTTTCTAAATCTAAGGGGGAGTAGAGATGAGCATAAGTTTATCGGTTCCAAAATGGTTATTAACAGTTTTATCAATTTTATCTTTAGTCGTAGCATTTATTTTCGGTACCGTTTCCAATGCATCAGCAACAATTAACTATGGGGAGGAAGTCGCGGCAGTAGCAAATGACTATGTAGGAAGCCCATATAAATATGGAGGTACAACGCCAAAAGGATTTGATGCGAGTGGCTTTACTCAGTATGTGTATAAAAATGCTGCAACCAAATTGGCTATTCCGCGAACGAGTGCCGCACAGTATAAAGTCGGTAAATTTGTTAAACAAAGTGCGTTACAAAGAGGCGATTTAGTGTTTTATGCAACAGGAGCAAAAGGAAAGGTATCCTTTGTGGGAATTTATAATGGAAATGGTACGTTTATTGGTGCCACATCAAAAGGGGTAAAAGTGGTTAAAATGAGTGATAAATATTGGAAAGACCGGTATATAGGGGCTAAGCGAGTCATTAAGTAAATAAAAGGCTATAGTAAATCTCTTTGTTAATTGGAAGAAAAACGGTAGGCTTTTGGCAGAAAGATGACAGACTATGTTGCTTCAAACATGCTATGATGATAACGTGGATATTTTATTTAGCAGGGCGTCACTCCGATCGGGGTGGCGTTTTTTTATTTAAATGATCTGTTCTTAATTGTTTATTGAACTAACAGAGCAGGTGAATGCAAAAAGGAACCGTTATAATAGCTTATATAAATAAAATTGTTCAAGGAAGTGATGTACATGTTTTACGCAATTATCTTGTTTGTACTTGCTGGAATCGCTGAAATTGGCGGGGGGTATCTTATTTGGCTATGGTTAAGAGAAGGTAAGCCATTTTATTGGGGTGTCTTTGGTGGATTATCTCTGGCTTTATATGGTGTTATTGCTACATTTCAATCATTTCCATCGTTTGGTAGAGTTTATGCTGCTTATGGTGGGGTGTTTATCGTTCTTTCCGTATTATGGGGTTGGTTGATTGATAAGAAAACGCCTGATTTATACGATTGGATTGGTGCGGTTATTTGTTTAATAGGAGTTTCCGTCATGCTATGGGCACCACGACAATAAGGCATCATCTTTAACTAGGTGCGTAAACCGGTTGATTTGATGGGCACGTATACAAGCAAGTACTTGGAGCGATGAGAAGGTAAGTAATCTTCAAACACCGGGAATGGATATTTGATTGGAAAGAAAAACAGATAATGTGGACTCTCTTTTTGAATGTTTGATCGCGCTTTCATCTTAGGGAGATCCTCACGCAAGGGCTATTTTTATGCTTGTCTGATTTTATCTAGCACCACGGGTAAATAAAATATATTGGACGTGTTGCAAAACGCATAACGAATGCATCAATGCACATAAAAAATCCACCGCCTTGGAAACCAGCAACTAAAATCATTTACCAAGGGGTGGATGCGGTCATGCAAAGGACGCTTATACTAAATTATTCAGGAATTCCCATTTCTTTTAAAGGGTAATATCTGAACTTTACCTCACCAATAACAGATTGAATCGGTATGAATTTAAAATGTCTACTATCCTTGCTAACCAATCGATTATCTCCCATGACAAAGAGATAACCTTTTGGCACTTTTGATTTTCCAGTTATTTCTTTTAATGTGAAATCACCTGTTAATTTTATGCCAGGGAATAGATTTTTTCTATTGGGCTTTAAATATGGTTCTTTATAAGGCTTGCCGTTAATGTATAGTATGTCATCTTTTACTTCAATACGATCTCCAGGAAGACCGATAATTCTTTTAACATAGTTTGCATCCGAATCCGGGGCATGAAACACAATCACATCGAAATGCTCTAATTTGCTAACTTTGCTAATTATAATTTTTTCATGATCTTTCAATGTTGGAGACATCGATTCTCCGTGAACGGTAGAGGGAGAAAATATGAAATAACGGCAAATCGCAACTATAGCCAACGAGAAAAATATCGATTTCACCAATGAAAATATCTCTTTGTTTATATCTGCTTTCAATAAAATCACTTCCTTATTTCAATTGCTTTTTAATAATTTAATTATTTCAAATAGTTGATATAAGTTCAACAAAAGAAGCGGGATTGCTCCCGCTTTTTTGTGTGGCCACATGATTGGCCATACAAATAAATTGGTGTGGGAAATAAGAGGAAACCCTTGATGTTAACCACATTCGACATTGAGTTTTTAAGAAAAAAGAATAATTCTTATTCCCAGTCATATGGCGTTTCTTGGTAAACGTAATAGTTCAGCCAGTTGACAAATAATAAATTCGCATGAGAGCGCCAAGTGTTGAGCGGCTGTTTTGTCGGATCGTCGTTCGGGAAGTACGATTCTGGAATGTGAATCGGCAGGCCTTTGGCTAAATCCCGTTCATATTCTTCTTTTAATGTCGTGGCGTCGTATTCCGGATGGCCAGTTAAAAAGATTTGCTTTCCATCGTTCGATGCGACTAAACATACCCCTGCTTTTTCGGAAACAGATAAAATCGTCAATTCCGGGACTTTCTCAATATCTTCGCGTTTTACGTCGGTATGGCGCGAGTGAGGCACGCGAAATACATCGTCAAATCCGCGCAGCAGTTTGACGTTTTTCACTTCAAGCGTATGTTCGAAAATGCCAAAGCATTTTTGCGGAAGCGGGTATTTTGGGATGCCGTAATGATAATAAAGTCCTGCTTGCGCCCCCCAGCAAATATGTAGGGTGGAGGTGACATGCGTTTTTGTCCATTCCATAATTTCGGTAAGTTCGTCCCAATACGTTACTTCTTCAAACGGCATCTGTTCGACAGGAGCGCCAGTAATAATCATGCCGTCGAATTTGCGATGGCGAATTTGCGAGAAGACCGTATAAAATTGCTCCAGATGGTGCTTGCTTGTCGTTTTCGGCTCGTGTGTTGCCGGGCGCAAAAACGTCACATTGACTTGAAGCGGTGAATTGCCAAGAAGACGCAATAGTTGTGTTTCCGCTTTTTCTTTTTGGGGCATTAAATTTAAAATGACTATATTTAACGGACGAATGTCTTGCGAATATGCCCGCTCCTCATCCATAACGAAAATATTTTCTTGTTCTAGTATTTCTTTTGCCGGCAAATCTTTTGGAATGTTAATTGGCAACAGTCTCAACCTCCATTCTTTCAATGTTTTAAATAACTTAATTATAAAAACATTGCAAATTTTATTCAACGAATTTTTTTCAATTTGTACGAATGGTAAAATATATACGTTTACACTTATTACATTGATGGGGGAACGGATTATGGCAATAATGGCGAATCAGATGACCGACTTGGAAATCGCACAACAGACGAAACTGAAGCATATTCGAGACATTGCCGAAAGCTTAGGCCTTCACGAAGACGAATGGGAACCGTATGGCCACTACAAAGCGAAACTTTCTTTAAACATCATGAAGCGGCTCGCGACGAAACCGGATGGAAAAGTGATTTTAGTCACGTCGATTAATCCGACGCCTGCCGGAGAAGGGAAAACAACGGTCACCGTCGGATTGGGACAAGCGCTGCAGCGGCTTGGGAAAAAAGCGATCATTGCGATGCGCGAACCTTCGCTTGGGCCGACGATGGGGATCAAAGGAGGAGCAACGGGCGGCGGTTACTCGCAAGTGCTGCCGATGGACGAGATCAACCTTCATTTCACCGGGGATTTTCATGCGATTACAACGGCGAATAACGCATTGGCCGCTTTCATCGATAATCATCTTCACCATGGAAATAAGCTGCGCATCGATCCGCGCCGCATCGTTTGGAAACGAACCGTCGATTTAAACGATCGGGCGCTTCGCCGTGTCGTTGTCGGTTTAGGCGGACCGGCGCAAGGGGTGCCGCGGGAAGATGGATTTGATATTACGGTCGCCTCGGAAATGATGGCGGTGTTTTGTTTAGCGACAGATTTGCAAGATTTAAAGCAGCGTCTCGCCCGCATCGTTGTCGCGTACGATATGGACAAGCAGCCGGTGACAGTTGGCGATTTAGGCGTGGAAGGGGCGCTGACGCTTTTATTAAAGGATGCGTTCAAACCGAATTTAGTGCAAACGGTGGAGCACGCTCCGGCGTTAGTGCACGGCGGGCCGTTTGCGAATATAGCGCACGGCTGCAACAGCGTCATTGCGACGAAGATGGCGCAAAAGCTCGCCGATTATGTCGTAACCGAAGCCGGGTTTGGCGCGGATTTAGGGGCGGAGAAATTTTTGCATATCAAATCGCGTCTTGCACATATTCGTCCGGAAGCAGTCGTTATTGTTGCGACAATTCGCGCGTTAAAAATGCATGGCGGCATGGCGAAAGAGGAGCTGCATGCCGAAAATGTCGCGGCATTGCAAGCCGGATTAGCCAATTTGCAAAAGCATGTTGAAACAATACAGGCGTTCGGCTTGCCGTTTGTCATTGCCATTAACCGCTTTGCAACCGATACGGACCGTGAAATAAAAGCGCTTGTTGATTTTTGCGATCAGAACGGGTATTCGGTATCCCTGACAGAGGTGTGGGAAAAAGGCGGTGAAGGAGGCATCGACTTAGCCGAAAAAGTGCTGAATGCCATCGCGAATGAAGCGAATCGCTTTGCGCCTTTATATGATGTGAGAGAATCGATTCCAGAGAAAATCCGGAAAATTGCCCGAATGGTGTATGGCGCAAAAGATGTCGAGTTTTCTGCAAAAGCCCAACAACAAATAAAACAGTTTGCCGGGTTTGGCTGGGACAAGCTTCCGATTTGCGTGGCGAAAACGCAATATTCGCTTTCAGACGATCCGGAAAAATTGGGCAGACCGACAAACTTTACGATAACGGTGCGCGAATTAAAACCAGCGATTGGGGCAGGCTTTCTCGTTGCGTTGACGGGGGATGTGATGACGATGCCGGGATTGCCGAAGCAGCCGGCAGCGCTTCACATGGATGTCGATGAAAACGGAAATGCTGTCGGTTTATTTTAAAAGGGGAGATTGGATGTTCGATCCAACTGTATTTGATAATTTGAAAACGGTGCTCGAAGGAGCGGTATATGACCTTGATTTAGCAGGGGAGATCGTTGTAACAGACCGCCGCGATATGGTCGATTTGGCGAGCTTTTCGCGGACGTATACGATTACGTTTTGTTTGCCGTCTGACAAAGAACGGACGATATCGTGCTCCGTCCGGCTGGCGATGAACTTGGAGCAAATCGCGCAAGAACTGCTTCAGTGTTCCGGGCGTCCTGGCTGTGAGCTTGCTGTTATGTTCTTCCTGCCGATTCGGCGGTATGCAACGTGCTCTCTTATTGAGAGCGCGTTGCGTCGCATTTGGGGCGAAAAGCGCATCATTCGCCAAACGTTGCGTCATGACTTTCCTCACGAACCATCCGCATGCTACACGAACGAAATTACGATCGAATTTGGGCGCCCCATTTATGAAGAGAATATTGATGATTTGCAGGAGATGATCCCATATATGCTTGATTCGCTTGAACAGTTGCAGCGATTTTACCAAATGTGAAGGCGCGAAAGTGGAAAAACGCCGGAAAATCCAATATGATGAAAAAGAGAGGTGAAAATGATGAGCATTTATGAGTTTACAGCGAAAACGATTCGCGGCAAAGAACAGTCGTTGGCGGATTATAAAGGAAAAGTGCTTCTTATCGTGAATACGGCAAGCAAATGCGGCTTTACCCCTCAATATAAAGAATTGCAGGAATTGTATGAACAGTATCGAGAGCGTGGATTGGTTGTTCTCGGTTTTCCATGCAATCAATTTGGAAATCAAGAGCCGGGAACGGAAGAAGAGATTGAACGGTTTTGCCAAGTCAATTACGGCGTGACTTTCCCGATATTTGCTAAAGTTGACGTCAACGGTGAACAAGCCCATCCTCTTTTCCGCTATTTAACGGAAAAAGCGCCGGGAGTGTTCGGAACGAAGGCGATTAAGTGGAATTTCACGAAATTTTTAATTGATCGCAACGGAAATGTCGTTGCCCGTTTTGCTCCACAGACGAAGCCGAGCGAACTAAAAAGCGAAATTGAAAAATTGTTGTAGTGAATGAAAACTGTCTTTCCGCAACAAAGGAAGGGCGGTTTTTTGTCAATGGATCATCCGTTTTGCAGTGTAACAATGATGACAATGCGGGCTAAATTTTATGATGGCTAGTGCCGGCTTCACCAAACAACACCGAATGATTATATGCATTCCGCTCAATCATGCACAAATTCCGGGATTTCATCATGGGAATGGAATAAGGCGTTTGCCGGACAGAGGGAACGGCGGGTGCACACGTGTTGGAAAGCGGTTTTGCGCGTTATCCTGCTGTGCTGTTCAAAATGAAACAAGGAGGGAAACGTGTTGAAAATCAAATCGATTGAACCAACTCCAAGTCCGAACACGATGAAAGTATTGCTGGATGAAGAATTGCCATTCGGCACAAGCCATAACTATAAGCGGGATAATGTCGATACGGCGCCGCCTCTCATTCAGCAGTTGATGAAAATCGAAGGGGTAAAAGGAATTTATCATGTTGCCGACTTTTTGGCGGTAGAGCGCAATCCGAAATACGACTGGAAAGAGATTTTAACGAAAGTTCGTGAAGTGTTTGGCGAAGAAGTCGAAGAAGAGCAAGAAGAAACGCAAAAGCTGAACGAACACTTCGGGGAAGTAAAAGTGTATGTGCAAATGCTGTACGGGCTGCCGATGCAAGTGAAATTAACGGATGGGGAGCGGGAACACCGCGTCGGACTTCCGCAACCATTTATCGATGCGGTCATTGAAGCGCAAAAATATGCGGGCAATGTCGTGCTTGAGCGGAAATGGGTGGAAAAAGGCGTGCGTTACGGCACATTTGAAGAAATCGGCAGTGAAATCGTTGAAGAACTTTCCGCTGCATATCCACCGGAACGATTAGAGCGCATTGTGCAAATGTTCCGCCGCGGCGAACAGGTAAAAACAGCGCAAAAACGTCCGAGTATCAAAGTGACAGAAGAAATGCTCGGCGATCCGGATTGGCGGAAACGGTATGCGGCGCTTGAACAAATGGCCGATCCGGGCGAGGACGATATACCGGTGCTTGCCAAAGCGCTGAAAGATGAAAAAGTGGCCATTCGCCGCTTGGCGACCGCGTATTTAGGGATGGTCGGCGGCAAAAAAGTGCTGCCATATTTGTATGAAGCGCTAAAAGACAAGTCGGTGTCCGTCCGCCGCACCGCCGGCGACTGTTTGTCAGACATTGGCGATCCGGAAGCGATTCCGGTGATGATCGAAGCGCTCAAAGACCCAAGCAAGCTTGTCCGCTGGCGCGCCGCCATGTTCTTATACGAAGTCGGCGACGAATCGGCGCTGTCGGCGTTAAAAGCGGCGGAAAACGATCCGGAATTTGAAGTAAGCATGCAAGTGAAAATGGCGATTGAACGCATTGAAGGCGGTGAAGAAGCGAAAGGGTCGGTATGGAAACAGATGACGGAGAGCCGGAAAAAAGAAAAATAACCATATGTTTCCGAAAAAAGACTCTTGTCCCGAAATGAAAAAAGAAATGCGAATCAGGACATTTTTCGTTTTTGTTAACAAATATATTGTTTTGTCATGGGCAGCCACATCGAGCAAAGAAAGGAAGCGAATGCTTATGCTTCATTGCAAAAATGTCAAGCGGGTTTCATCTGACGGTATGCCTGCATGCGATATGCCGCAGAAAAAAAGCGCGACAAAACCTGTCGCGCTTTTTCTATTCATGTTATGGAAAGTTCCTTAGCTTGTTTCTATTATGTTTATGTTGTCACCGTCGTTGTCGATGACGGAGCAAATTGAACAATTTCTAGCACAATCGGGGTATTTGCCGGGATAGGATCTCCGCCGGCAGGCACGTTAATGGCAAGTGATCCGACGCCTGTGGCACCCGGTGTATATGTGGCGATGCCCTCCATTTGCAAAACGCCGTTAATATAAACATTGTAATAACTGTTGTTTGCCGCTAATGCCGGCAATTCCGTAGCCGGATTTCCATCGTCTTGCAAAAAGCTTGCGGCATCAATGGTCAACGTCGCGCCCGCGGCTGTTTCTGCTGTTGTAATATAGAAAAATCTTGTATCCGTTGGCACTGCATCGGTGGAAGTGGAAGCAGAAACAAAGAGCTTGATTAATTGAAGAGCCATATTATAGATCCCCTTTCTTTTCGTAGTGGTAAGGCAATCCATATAGCGCCACACCAGAAGGTTGCAATGGTTGCGCTCATGAAAGCGGAAGCGAGATCCGAGTAAGGCGCATGCGCTGATGCGGCACGTTTTATTGATTACCAGCAATATTTGCAATTCATTATATGTTTTATTTGCGACGGTTGATTTGGCAGTTGTCACAACAAAATATAGGGCGAGTGCCATAAGTGGCAGCGCCCCAATGTTCTTAAACTCACTTTATTGGTGGATGTTGAATATGATGATGCTGAACCGTTATATGGATGAAGTTGATGGTTTATCGAAATTTTTGATTGGGTGGTATCAGCTATGAAGCGCATTTCCAAATATCAAAAACATGTTATTGCCGTTCCAAAAGTGTATGATTGGATTAACAATATATCAACCATTCAGTTTCGCGTGACTTTTAATATCCCGTCCCGGGTTTTACAAGTGGATACTTATCAATATAACGCCATATCCGATGGCGTCAAAACGGTTTATACGAATGAAGATGAATTAAAAGAATACGGGAACCGGGGGATTTTGGACCCAAAACAAGTGTCGTTTATTAACTTGTTTATCAACGGGGTTTTGCAGCCTGAAACATTATATGAGGTTCAAGAAGGAAGACTGACTTTAAAGACTGCCGACGTTCCAACTAAAGGAGCTCCCATTGTTCTTCAATTTATTACAATCAAGGTTTGATTTTTTATGAACGAAGCGCTTTTGCTGATGGCAAAGACCGGGCGGTTGCTGCTTTTTTACCGATTTACAACGTAAATATGCTGATTTTGATTGATTTTTCAAAAATAAAATAGTATGCTGGTGGCAGCGAATAACGTTGGGAGGGATTGCGGTTATGTCCATGGCTTATGAAGAGTATATGCGCCAGCTTGTGCAGCCGATGCGCGATGAACTTGTGCGTGCCGGATTCCGCGAGCTTCGCACAAGCGAGGAAGTCGAACAATTTATGGAAAACGTCGAAGGAACGACATTAGTAGTGGTAAACTCTGTTTGCGGATGTGCGGCAGGCTTGGCACGGCCGGCGGCAACACAGGCTGTCTTGAACAGCGAGAAAAAGCCCGATCATTTAGTGACGGTGTTTGCCGGCCAAGATAGAGAAGCGACCGCGAAAATGCGCGAATATTTTGTGGGCTACGCCCCTTCATCGCCATCAATGGCGCTGTTAAAAGGAAAAGAAGTCGTTCATTTTATTCCACGCGAGGAAATTGAATTTCAATCGATGGAAGCGGTAATGGAAAACATTATGAAGGCATTTGCAAAATATTGCAAATAGGATGCTTATTCGGCATCCTTTTTTCATTGCGTCGGGACCGCTCGCTTAAAAGAGTTTGGCTTTGGCACTGACATAGGAAAAGGAATAGAAAGAAAATCGCAGGGAAACGTTAAAGATGGAGGTGACATATAATGACGAAGCGGAAGAAAGATCCGTCGAAAACCGGGATCAGTGCGCCAAACGTCAAAGGGCAAGGCACGACGCAAACGGAAACAGGAGCATATGAACAGGACTCTGCCCGCAAGAAAACAAAAGCCGATTAACAGAAAAACTCGCAGTCGCTCTGCGAGTTTTTCTTATGCATTCGCAATACAGCTATAAATGAAATAAAGAATCGTAATGATGCTTGCTGCAACAAAGACCGCAGTCATGCTGTTTCCCGCCTTTCTTTATATGTTTCATTCCATAAAGTTATGATACACTATTTATATATTATATATTCATAGTATATATCATTGAAAACGGAAAAAGAAAGCGTTTTTTCCATGTGCAAGCCGGGGGAGAGATGGAGCAATTGGGGTTAGCTATGGATGAACTTTGGACAAGCTTCATTATTGTATCTTAAATTTCACTTTGTTTTAATAAACTTAAAGAATCAAGAAAATTGCCATCTTTCACTTCAGCAAAGTGTTTTAGTAAACAAAAAATGCTGCCAAAGCAGGCAATAGAAAAATAGAATCGGACAAAGTGAGGTGAAATGGCGTGAAACTGCCAAAATGGTTGCGGAAAGTGCTCGTTGTGACGATCACGGTATGTACGTTTGGATTAGTTACTCCGCCGGCTTCATTAATGGCCGCTGATGAACCGGCGGCGGATGATTCACCGTCTTCCGATTGGCAGAACAATCATAGCGGATCGCAAATGGCGTCCGTTGCGTCCGAGCAGGAAACGCGAGCGCCAATTTTGACGCGGCAGCAATTTATTGAGCAGACGATGGAAAAAGCGGTGGTGCAATCGTATGAAAAATTTGGCCGCAAAATCGCTCCGGTGATAAAAGAAGAGTTTCGCGATGTGATTTTGCCGCGCATTGAAGAAGTCATCGCATCGCTTGCCGAACAATATCCGGAGGAGCAACTGCAATATTTAGCGGTCACGGAAAACCCATCGGGCGGGATAGGAGAGCGAATTTTCCATATTTATCGTGTCGACACGGGGGAAGATATCATCCGTTTCCACGTCAGACGCGAACATCCGCCGCAAGATGGCTATTGGTTTCAGTTTCATTACCATACGTACCATGACCATTTTCAAACACATTACGAGCTCGGAAAAATTTATTGGGATAAAAACACGCCTCCACAATGGCGGACATAAGCGATAGTTAAGAATCTAATTCCATTTGCACCGTTTCATGGGA
Organism: Parageobacillus thermoglucosidasius; assembly: GCF_001295365.1. GTDB lineage: Bacteria > Bacillota > Bacilli > Bacillales > Anoxybacillaceae > Parageobacillus > Parageobacillus thermoglucosidasius. Next base: position 2,457,618 of record NZ_CP012712.1, read on the forward strand.
AATTTTCCTTATTTTATGAATTTTCCCCTGTTTTGGTGTGTGCTATAATTTTCGTTAGTAGAAAAAGAGATGATCAGATTGGCAGTAAAAATGCGGGGGAAGGCTTCATGAAACGGTTTCTTTTTTTCATCGCGACGGTGATCGCGGTCGTTCCGCTTCTTTCGCTTTCGCCGTATCCGGCGGCGCACGGCGTGTTACTTAATGACAGCGATATAACTGTAAAGCATACGGCGCCATACCATATATTAAAAACGATGGTTATTGTTCCGGAAACGGATTATCCGCGCGAAGAGGCAAAAAAGATCATCGATACGCTCGCCCATGTCGATTTATCGCTGCTGCAAAAAGCGGCGGATCATCATATTTACGTTCAGCTGCTGAACGGGAAACTTACCGACGAACCGTCTGCAAGGCATTTGCGCGGAAAAACACCGCGCGGATATTTGCCATCGTCGACTACGTGGGATGATGTTCCCGGACTAGGCGGATCGCATTTAGTGCTTGTTAAAATAGGCCATAGCCAGAAAGGACAAGGCCACGGTTCGGTGAATTTGGAGTTGCATGAATTTGCCCACTCGCTCGATTATATTGTGTTTCATCATGTGCATAAAACACCTGCGTTTCGCTCGATTTGGAAAGAAGAGGCAGCGAACCTGTTTCCGCAGCATTACTATTTCCTGACATATCCGGAAGAATATTTTGCCGAAGCGTTCGCTTATTATTACTACAATGGGGATACGCGCAAACATTTGCAGTCCGCCGCACCAAAAACGTATCAATTTATCCGCGATTTAACGCAAAGAGCTCGCCGGTGAGCTCTTTTTTATGTATGCCAGATTGGCTGGCTGCAAATACAAAAATGGGCTGTTCTCCTTTTGCATATCATAAAATTTTCAATTGAAAAAGAAAAATACTAGCAATAAAATAAAAGAAGCGAAGCATACCCTTGAGATAAAACTTGAGATAAAAGGAGATGACACCATGTTTTCAAATATCGGTGTACCTGGTTTAATTTTAATTCTCTTAATTGCGCTTGTTGTTTTTGGGCCCAAAAAACTTCCTGAAATTGGACGAGCTTTTGGAGAAACGTTACGCGAATTTAAAAAATCAACTAAAGGGCTGAGCGATGAAGTCTTAGGAGAGTTAGATGACAAAAAAGAGGTGCGTAAATAATCATTGGATAAAGCGGCAACATCTTTTGTTGCCGTTTTTCAAATCTAAAATCAATAGGAAAATCGAAGGTTGGTGCTTACGTTCGTGAAAGAAAAGCAATTATACGATCAGGAAATGCCGTTAATGGATCATTTAAATGAGTTAAGGAAACGGCTCATTATTGTAGCTGTGGCGTTGATAGTTTTTTTTGTGCTAGGGTTTGTTTTTGTGCAAGATATTTATCGTTGGATGGTTCAAGATTTAGGGGTTAAATTAACCATTTTGGGACCAACAGATATTTTATGGGTATACTTTATGCTGGCTGGCGTATTTGCGATAACATTAACGATTCCTGTATTTGCTTGGCAAACATGGCTGTTTGTGAAGCCTGCATTGACGCCAAAGGAGCGGAAAGTGACTTTATCCTATATTCCAGCTACATTTATCTTGTTTGTTTTAGGATTATGTTTTGGATATTTTGTCGTTTTGCCAATTGTGTTCCACTTTCTTATCGGATTAGGAAATGATATGTTTGCGACGATGTTTACGACCGAAAAATATTTTCGTTTCGTTTTGCATATGACATTACCGTTCGCTGTTTTATTTGAACTTCCAGTCATTGTTATGTTTTTAACAAGGATAGGATTGATCAATCCGTACGCGTTACAAAAAGTCCGGAAGTACGCCTATTTCGTTCTCGTTGTTGTCGCTGTGTCCATTACGCCGCCTGATTTCATTTCCGATTTTCTTGTGACGATTCCGCTTTTGCTATTATATGAAATTAGTATATCGATTTCAAAATTTGTTTATAAAAAAAGAGAAAATAGTATGTAAACAAAGTGCCTGTTTATGAAGGCGCTTTTTGTTTTTTGTATAAATACTATCGTAATGTAGTTAAGAACATTTTGTGACATTATTTCTCCATATGTCACAAAAATGTCAATAATATGTTATCTTAAATTGTAAACGTTATCATATGCAAAGGGGAGGAATTACGTGGAAAGAAAAACAATTTTAGAATCCGTTTTGGACCGTGGTTTTACAAGACGCGATTTTTTAAAGATGTGTACGGCGCTGGCAGCAACAATGGGGTTAGATTTCTCCGAAACAGGTAAAGTTGTCGCAGCGATGGAAAAAAGCACACGTGTTCCGGTCATTTGGTTACAGTTTCAAGACTGCACAGGATGTTCTGAATCGTTTATCCGTTCTACACATCCAAAAATGGAAAGCGTGCTTTTGGATATGATTTCGCTTGAATATACAGAAGTTTTATCGGCTGCTTCTGGGCATCAAATTGAAGAAGCGAGAAAACATGCGATGAAACAATATTATGGAGAATACATATTGGCGGTCGAAGGAAGTTTGCCGACGGATGATGCGTTTTTGACAGTTGGCGGCGTATCTGCAAAAGAAACTTTCATGGAAGCGGCAAAAGGAGCCAAAGCGATTATTGCATACGGAAGCTGTTCGTCATGGGGAGGTATTCCGGCCGCTTATCCCAATCCGACAAATGCAAAACCGATAACGCATTTTGTCAAGGATAAACCGGTTATATTAGTGCCGGGATGTCCGCCGATAGCCGAAGTGATGACAGGAGTCATTGCCCATATTATAACGTTTGGCTCATTGCCTGAATTAGATCATCTCGGAAGACCAAAAGCGTTTTATCGTCATCGTGTTCATGATAAGTGCAACCGTCGGGCGTATTTTGACGCAGGATTGTTCGCGGAGTCGTTTGATGATGAAGGGGCAAAACAAGGATACTGTTTGTACAAAGTCGGCTGTAAAGGGCCAACTACGTACAATTCTTGTGCGGAAATGCGTTGGAACGGAGGAGTGAGTTATCCGATTCAATCTGGCAACCCATGCATCGGCTGTTCGGAAAAAGGATTCTGGGATAACGGACCGTTTTACATTCGCCGTGCAAAAATTCCGGCGTCGCAAACGACGATTAACCCAGAAACGATTGGTGCGATTGCAGCTGGTGTAACGGCGGCAGGGGTTGCCGCACATGCGGCGATCACAGCAGTAAAGAAAAAAGATCAAGAGAAGCATGAGTGAGGCGAATGAAAATGGCAGAGCGAATTGTTGTTGATCCAGTAACGCGAATTGAAGGTCATTTACGCATTGAAGTGGATGTTGATGAAAAAGGAATCATTCAAGATGCATTCAGCTCTGGTACAGCAGTGCGAGGAATTGAATTAATTGTTCGCGATCGCGATCCTCGTGATGTGTGGGCGTATGTGCAACGGATTTGCGGTGTCTGTACAACGACGCATGCATTAGCATCGATTCGTTCCGTGGAGGATGCGCTTGAGATAAAAATCCCAAAAAACGCTCATCTTATTCGCAACATTATGAACGGAGCGGTTTTTTTACACGACCATGTTGTTCATTTTTATCACCTGCACGCGTTTGACTGGGTGGATGTATTAAGCGCATTAAAGGCAGATCCAAATGAAACGAGTCGCATTGCACAATCCATTTCGGACTGGCCAAAATCATCACCGGGATATTTCAAAGAAATCCAAACAAAAATCAAAAAAGTCGTGGAAAGCGGCCAGCTCGGTATTTTCGCAAACGGGTATTGGGGACATAAAGCATATAAATTGCCGCCGGAAGTCAACTTGTTAGCGGTTGCTCACTATTTAGAAGCGCTTGACTGGCAGAAAGAAATTGTTAAAATTCATACGATTTTTGGCGGAAAAAACCCTCACCCTCACTACGTTGTCGGCGGAATGGCGACGCCGATTGATATTAACAGCGACAATGCGGTTCATGCCGAACGATTGATGCACGTTTCGCAAATTATTGATGAAGCAATGGAATTTGTTCATAAAGTGTATATCCCGGACTTGCTTGCTATCGCTTCTTACTACAAAGATTGGACATACGGCGGCGGCTTAAATAACTACTTATGTTACGGAGATTTTTCGACAGGGGATATCAGCGATGTTAAACTTTACCGCTTCCCGCGCGGCGCAATTTTAAACGGAAACTTCCATGAAGTGTTAGATGTTGATTTGAAAGACCCAGAACAAGTTAAAGAGTTTATTGATCACTCGTGGTACACTTATAACGGAAAAGAAGGCAGCATCGGCAAACATCCGTGGGGAGGGGAAACATCGCTCCGTTACACAGGTCCAAAACCACCGTTCAAAACGTTAAACACCGATGAAAAGTACAGTTGGATTAAATCTCCGCGCTGGAAAGAACATCCGATGGAGACAGGGCCACTTGCGCGCATGCTTGTTGGATATGCGTTAAAACGCGAAGAGTTTGTCCGTTTAATAGATGACACATTGAAGAAATTGAATTGGCCGTTTGAGGCGATGCAATCAGCGCTGGGAAGAACGATCGCGCGCGGATTAGAATCGATTCTTGTTGTTCAGTGGATGCGCGATGATATGGATGCGTTATTAGCAAATATTAAAAACGGCGACCTGATCACATTTGATCGCACGAAATGGGAACCGGAAACGTGGCCGAAGAAGGCGAAAGGAGTAGGATGGGTTGAAGCGCCGCGCGGGTCTTTAGGACACTGGATTGAAATTGAAGACGGAAAAACAAAAAACTATCAAGCGGTTGTGCCAACAACGTGGAACGCTTCACCGCGCGATCATAAAAACCAAATTGGCGCGTATGAGGCTTCTTTAAAAGGCACCCCTCTTTTAGATAAAGAAAAACCGTTGGAAATTTTACGAATCATTCACTCGTTTGACCCATGCTTAGCGTGCGCCGTTCATTTAACAGATGTTGTTTCAAAACAAACGACTAATATTTACATTGGGTAGGGGGGAGCATTATGCCGGTCCCGACAAATCCAAAAATGGAAAAAGAAACAGTGAAACTAGTTTGGAAAAAATCGCGCAAACGACGTAAGGCGAAAACGATTCCGATCAACGATCAAATGATGAAAGTGTACGTTTGGGAGTTGCCTGTTCGCATCTTCCATTGGGTGAATGCGTTTTCCATTTTCATCTTAATGATAACGGGCGTGTTTATCGGCCGCCCGTTTGCTTCCGCTTCCATTCAAGAAGAAGCGTACTATTCCTATTTAATGGGGTGGGCCCGGTATATCCACTTTTTTACCGCGTTTGTCTTCACCATTAATTTGGCGGTGCGCTGGTATTGGGTGTACAAAGGAAATGAACATGCGACTTCGAACCTGTTTCGCCTCTCTTTCTGGAAAGAAACATGGGAAACCGTTAAGTACTATTTATTTTTAAAAAATAGAAAGAAACATTATATCGGGCACAACCCGCTTGCCCAATTAAGTTACTGGATTTTTATCGGCCTTGGCTCCATCATTATGATTCTCACAGGCTATTATTTATTATTTGAACCGCAACCAGAGTCGGTTTATGGAAAAATGTTTATGTGGGTTGCCCATTTGTTTGGCGGGGACAGTTTTTCTGTTCGATCATGGCATCATTTAGTCGCATGGGGATTTATGATCTTTACCATCGTCCATGTTTACATGGCGTTTCGTGAAGACTATTTACAGCGGAATGGCACAATGTCTTCGATTGTCACAGGCTACAAGATCGAGCGCAAAAAAGAAACATTAGGTGAACAGGATGAAAAGTAAGCGCAAAATTACCGTTCTTGGCATAGGGAATTTACTCTATTCGGATGAGGGTGTTGGAATTCATGTTTTGCCTTTATTGGCAGAACGGCTTTCTCCCTACGAAAACGTTGAAGTGATCGAAGGTTCAACAGATGGGATAAGATTGTTAGAAACGATTGAAGGAACGGATTATTTAATTATCGTTGATGCGGTGAACGCGGGGAAAGAGGCGGGGACGATCGTGACGCTTGTCGATGATGAAATTCCTGCTTACTTTGGAGTGAAAATGTCGATTCATCAATTAGGGTTTCAAGAGGTTCTCTTTGCCGCAAAAATCCGGGAAACATGTCCCGAACAGATGATTTTGTTTGGCGTTCAACCCGCTTCACTTGAGATTGGATTACAATTATCCGATATTGTTCAAGCACAACTTCCTCAGTTGGCAGAAAAAGTGGTTCAACAAGTGAGAAAGTGGTGTGGAGTTTTATGAATCGATTGCAGTTTTTAAAAGAAATGCGGAACAGTTTAGTGGAAACGGTTAAAGAAGCTTCGGCCCCATTATTAGAAGAGGAAGTAAAAAAAATGAAAGAAATTTTCTCATCTGTTCATTATGCATGGCATCTTCTTGGAACATACGATGCCGCTGAATTAAAAAGGGCGGAGATGAGAAACGTTCATCATGTTCCTGTTGTCGTTTATGTGCAAAACGGCAAGATAAAGGCGAGAAAGGCCATTTGTTCCCATTGCCATGTTATCCCGCATTATATCGAGTTGGAGCATCGTTTGATCTGCTTATATTGTGACCGCGAATTTGATTTAGCATCGGAAACGGGAACGTTAAAACTGCCGCTGCTTGCGACAAAAAAAATCAAAAACCAATGGTATGTCCGACTAGAAAGGGATTCATATGCATGAATTGGCTCTTATGGAGGAAATTGTCCGCTTGATTGAACAGGATGCATCCAAACGAAATATCGGCACGATTACAAAAGTGGAATTGCTTGTCGGGGAGTTGAGCAATGCGCTTCCTGCAGCTTTGGAAATGGCGTTTGACGTTTATAAGTTGCAAAAAGACAATCGGTTGGCCGAGGACGCGCAGCTTATCATTCATTTTGAACGGGCGAAAGCGTTTTGCCCGATTTGTGGACAAGAGTATGAGCCGCAATCGAGGATCGTTCAATGTCCATCGTGCTTGTTGCCAAGCGGCCGGATCATTGCTGGGGAGGCATTTCGAATATTGACATACGAAGGGAGTTTGACATCATGAAAGTAGCGCTAGAGGTGGATGTGTTAACGAATAACAATCGCGCCGCCGAGTTTAACCGCCGCCTGTTTGAAGAAACGAAAACGCTTGTCATTAATTTGATGAGTTCCCCCGGAGCGGGAAAAACGACGATTTTAGAAAAAACCATTGAAGCGCTGGCAAAAGATTTCCGGATCGGCGTCATTGAAGGAGATTTGGCAACAGACAAAGATGCCGAACGGATTCGTTCACTCGGCGCACAGGCAGTGCAAATTAACACACATGGCGGATGCCATTTAGACGCGCGAATGATTGCTGCGGTTTTGCCGCAATTCGATTTCAATGAAATCGACCTTTTGTTTATTGAAAATGTCGGCAATCTCGTTTGCCCTTCTGGCTATGATTTGGGACAACAGCATAAGGTCGCTGTATTAAGCGTTCCTGAGGGGAATGATAAAATTCTTAAATATCCGACAATGTTTATACGTACCGAACTTGTTTTACTTAATAAAATTGATTTATTGCCCTATCTCGATTTTGATGTGGAACAAGCTAAAGATGACTTAAAAGGAGTTAACCCGCAATCTTCGCTTATTCCGTTATCCGCGAAAACCAATGAAGGAATGGACCAATGGTTCCAATGGATTCGAGAGGGGATTGCGCGATGCAAAAATCAATAAAAGTTACGGTTAAGGGGCGGGTTCAAGGCGTCGGGTTTCGCCCCTTTGTCTTTCAACTTGCTCATCGTTATCACATAAAGGGAACGGTCCAAAACAACATGGACGGTGTTACTGTATTTGCCGAAGGAGAAGAGAAGGAGCTGCAGTCGTTTTTGCTTTCATTGCAGACGGAAGCCCCTCGTTTGTCACGCATTGATCAGTTGGACGTTATGGAAGCGGATTATCAAGGATTTGAACAATTTTCCATTATTGAAAGCGAGCGAAAGGGGGCTTCTTCCCTTGTCATTCCCATTGATACAGCTGTCTGCGATGATTGTTTGCAAGAAATGAACGATCCAAACAACCATCGCTATCGCTATCCGTTTATTAACTGCACCCAATGCGGGCCGCGGTATACGATTATTGAGCAGCTGCCTTACGATCGTCCGTATACGTCGATGAAATCTTTTTCCATGTGCGAACATTGCCAGAAAGAGTATGAAGACCCATTGAATCGACGGCATCATGCGCAGCCCATTGCATGTCCGGTATGTGGCCCGCACGTTGCGCTCGTCGATCGCAATGGCCGGACGCTTGATGGGGATGCGATTGACAAGGCGAAACAACTGTTGTTATCGGGAGCGATTGTAGCGATAAAAGGATTAGGCGGCTATCATCTTGCATGCGACGCCACAAATGAACAAGCTGTGCAACAATTACGAACGAGAAAGCAGCGGCCGACGCGCCCGCTGGCGGTGATGGCTGCCTCTCTCTCTGTTGTTAAGCAAATGTGTGAGGTGAATGACGAGGAAAAACGAGTGTTAACATCTCCTGAAGCTCCGATCGTTGTTTTAAAAAGAAAAACAACGTATCCACTCGCTCCGTCTCTTGCTCCCGGATTAAAAACGGTCGGAGTGATGCTGCCTTATACACCGCTTCACCATTTGTTGCTAGATGAAGAACATATTCCTGTATTGGTGATGACAAGCGCGAATCGGTCAGGTGTGCCCATCTTGTATAAAGATGAACAAGCTCTTCAAGATTTGAAGTCGATTGCGGATTATTTTCTTGTTCATAATCGGCCAATTGTTCATCCGATTGATGATTCGGTTGTGCAAATTCAAAACGGCAACGTTGATTTTTTACGCCGGGCGCGCGGGTTTGTCCCAGATCCGTTTTTTACGACAAGTGATGTTCACGAGATCGCCGCTTTAGGCGGACAACAAAAAAATGTGTTTGCTTTTGGGCGGAACGAACAAATTTTTCTCGGACCACATATTGGGGATTTGCAAAATATGGAGTCCATCGAGCATTTTCAACGCGAATATGAACATTTGCGGACATGGATGGGAGTAGAGCCGAAAGCGGTTGCTGTGGATATGCATCCAAACTATGAAACATGGAACATTGTTAAAGAATGGGATGTTTCAGTTATTCCAGTGCAGCACCATCATGCGCATATGGTATCGTGCATGGAGGATAATGGGATAAAAAATAGTTGTTTCGGGCTGATTTTAGATGGAACAGGGTATGGAGAAGATGGGCATATATGGGGATTTGAGCTTCTTTATGGCGATGCTTCTCATTATAAACGGCTTGGCCATTTAACATACACCCCGTTGCCGAGCGGGGAACGATGTATCAAAGAACCTTGGCGTACTGCAGTCGGCATGCTTGGCTACTATTTAGGGGAAAAAGGATATAAACTGGCTATCGAGCGTTTTCCTGATAAACAGTATGAAATTCACATTTTAAAACAAATGGTTGAAAAGGATATTCATGCCCCGAAAGCTGGAACGTGCGGACGTTTATTTGACGCGGTGAGCGCCTTTTTACATGTTTGCACGCATTCCACATATGAGGGAGAGGCAGCTATTCGCTTGGCAGAATTGGTGGATGAAGGGCATATATATGAGCCTTACCCGTTTGAATTAAAAGAAAACAACATTATGGAAATTGATGTCGCAGCGATGTGGGTTGCCATTGCCGAAGATGTGAAGCGAAACATAAATGTCGAAACCATCGCGGGGCGATTTCATCAAACCGTTGTATCCGCTGCCATTGCGATGATTCGAAAAGCGGTGGAAGAGCATCCGCAATATCATCGGGAAATTGTCTTATCCGGCGGCAGTATGCATAACCGCTATTTGGTTAAACACCTGACCACTAATTTGCGAAGATTAGGTTTTAACGTGTATACACATCGAAACGTTCCGTGCAGTGATGGAGGATTAGCGCTTGGCCAATTAATCATTGCCGCGAATCGAAGGGGGAGAAAATAATGTGTGTTGGTGTTCCTGCAAAAGTGATCGAAATCAATGGTTTCACTGCGTTAGTTGATGTGATGGGATCACAAATGAACGTAGGGATTATTTTTGTTCCAGAAGTTAAGATCGGCGACTATGTCATCGTTCATGCTGGACAAGCGATGTCCATTATTGATGAAGAGTATGCAAAAGAGAGCATGGAAGAATGGAGGAAAATAGCCGATGCATGGGCTGATTGATCCATATACAAGTTCGAAACTTAGCCGGGCGTTATTAGATGAAGTTAAAGAGTTGGCGAAACAATTTCAAAAAGAATTTCAGCGCATCCCCGCATTTATGGAAGTATGTGGCTCACATACGATGGCTCTTGCAAGAACAGGGGTGAAAAAAGCATTACAAGATGATATCCGGCTTATTTCAGGACCGGGGTGCCCGGTTTGCGTGACGGACCAAGCCGCCATTGATGCGATGATTTCTCTCACTGCTGGAAGTGACCGCATCATTTGTACGTTTGGAGATATGATGCGTGTTCCGGGTTCTTACGGAACATTGATGCAAGCAAAAACAGAAGGAAAAGATATTCGTGTTGTTTATTCGCCGGTCGATGCCGTCCGCATTGCGGAGCAAAATCCGCAAAAAGAAGTGATTTTTTTAGGGATCGGTTTTGAAACGACCATTCCGACTTTAGCGGCTGCGTTAAAAGAAGCGGAAGAAAATGAAGTTGATAATTTTTCGATTTGGATGGCGGCGAAATTAACGGAACCGATTTTACGTCATCTTCTCAATAACAAAGAAGTAGCGTTAGATGGGTTTCTTCTTCCAGGTCATGTTTCGATGGTCATGGGGCGGAAACATTTTGAATTTTTAGCTGCCGAATATCATTTGCCCGGGGTTATTAGCGGCTTTGAGGCGATAGAATTGCTTAGCAGTTTGCGTCAATTGCTGTTGCTGGCGCTGGAGCAAAACGCGCTTGTTGTCAACGATTATCGAAATGTCGTGTCTGAAGAAGGAAACAGCCATGCGAAATATTGGATGAACCACTATTTTTCCTCATGCGATGAACCATGGCGCGGAATTGGCGTCATCGCGCAAAGCGGGATGGATATTCGCGAGGAATATCGCCAATTTAATGCGAAAGAAAAGTTTTCCGTTCCAATGAGAAGTCCGCGGAAAACAAAATGCCGTTGTGGAGAAGTTATTCGCGGGTTAATTGATCCGCCTGAATGCAGCTTATTTGGAAAAGCGTGCACGCCATTGAATCCAATCGGGCCATGCATGGTTTCATCCGAAGGCAGTTGTGCGGCTTATTATCAGTATATGAGGGAGGAATAAAGATGGAGCGGATAACGCTCGCTCATGGAGACGGCGGGGAGTTGGCGCATCAACTCATTCAGCAAGTATTTGTTGCCCATTTTCATAATGACGTTTACGCGAAGTTTGACTCGGCTCTTTTTCCTATCGAAAAAGGCCAAATCGCTATGACGACGGATAGTTTTGTTGTGAAACCGCTCTTTTTCCCTGGAGGCAATATCGGAAAACTTTCCGTAGCAGGGACGGTCAACGATTTAGCGGTGTCAGGAGCAATTCCAAAAATGATGACATGCAGTTTTATCATTGAAGAAGGATTTCCGCTAGACGATTTAACACAAATTGTTCATTCCATGGCGGAAGAAGCGAAAAAAGCGAATGTGCGCATCATCGCGGGCGATACGAAAGTGGTCGAACGCGGATCTGCCGATGGCATTTATATTAACACAACAGGGCTTGGCGTTGTCCCGCAGCCATTAACCGTTTCCATTCAAGAAGGCGATTCCGTCATTATCAGCGGTTCGGTTGGCGATCACGGCATCGCCGTTTTGGCTGCGCGCGGGGGGCTTGGATTAATGACAAATGTGGAAAGCGACTGTGCTACTTTATATCCGATGATTTCAGCCGCAATGGAGTCAGCGAAGGACATTCGAATCATGCGCGATTTGACCCGGGGGGGTTTAGCGACTGCCCTTGTTGAAATTTGTGAGGATTTTCAAGTGACGATTGAATTAGAAGAGGAAGCGATTCCTGTGAAAAGAGAAGTGCAAGGAGCATGTGAATTGCTCGGATTTGAACCGATCTATTTGGCGAATGAAGGAAAAGTGATTTTTATTGTCGCTAAAAAAGAGGAACAAAATGTCCTTGACGCGATTCGTTCGCTTCCGGAAGGCAAAGATGCCGCCGTCATTGGCACTGTGCGTTCGACAGGCAAAGGTCAACTATTATTGAGAACACCGCTCGGAACAACGCGGAGACTATATCGGCTATCAGGTCTTTTATTGCCGCGCATTTGTTAGTCACGGGATGGCTCCCGTGATTTTTTCTAGTGTTTACATCGCTTTTATATTTTATATATAATTATAATATTTGAAAGTAACACATCTGAAAGGATGAAGCGGAGATGAGGCAGTATTTAGATTTACTCCAAGATATTTTAGAAAATGGCGTGCCAAAAGAAGACCGGACAGGAATCGGGACGTTTTCCGTATTTGGAAGACAATTGCGTTTTAATTTGCAGGAAGGGTTTCCTTTATTAACGACAAAAAAATTACATATTCGCTCGATCATTTACGAATTATTATGGTTTTTAAGAGGAGACACAAACATCCGTTATTTGCAGGAAAACGGGGTGACCATTTGGGATGAATGGGCCGATGAAAACGGCGATTTAGGTCCGGTATACGGCGCGCAATGGCGTTCCTGGAAAGGGGCGGACGGGAAAACGGTGGACCAAATCAGCTGGGTTATTGAAGAAATTAAGCGGAACCCGAATTCCCGCCGCTTATTAGTAAATGCGTGGAATGTCGCGGAGCTGGACGAGATGAAGCTTCCGCCTTGCCATTACGCGTTTCAATTTTATGTCGCTGACGGAAAGCTTTCTTGCATGTGGCAACAGCGCTCTGTCGATACGTTTTTAGGATTGCCGTTCAATATCGCGAGCTACGCGTTGTTGACACATATGATTGCCCAGCAATGCGGTTTAGATGTTGGCGAATTGATTTTCAGCGGCGGCGATGTCCATTTGTATAAAAATCATATTGAACAGGCGAAACTGCAGCTGACGAGAGAGCCGCGGCCGCTTCCGAAGCTGGTGATCAAACGGAAGCCTGCTTCGATTTTTGAATACAAATTCGAGGATTTCGAAATTGTCGGCTATGACCCGCATCCGCATATTAAAGCACCAGTCGCCGTATAAAGGGGAGATAGGATGATTTCACATATTTTCGCCATGGATCAAAACCGCGTCATTGGCAAAGATAACCGGCTACCGTGGCATTTGCCTGCCGATTTAGCGTATTTTAAAAAAGTAACGATGGGACATGCTGTTATCATGGGGCGGAAAACGTTTCAATCGCTCGGGCGGCCGCTTCCGGGAAGAGAAAATGTGATTGTCACAAGGGATCGGTCGTTTCAAGCGGAAGGATGTACGGTGCTCCATTCGCTCGAAGAAGTTTGCCAGTTTGCCGTCAAGCGCGGCGATGAAGTGTTTATCATTGGCGGCGCGGAATTATTTCAAGCGACATTGCCAGTTGCCGACCGTCTTTATATTACCAAAATTGAGGCGAGTTTCCCCGGCGATACGTTTTATCCCGATTTTGATGAAGCGCAATGGCAGCTCGTTTCCTATACGAAAGGAATCAAAGATGAAAAAAATCCGTATGATTATGCGTTTATCGTTTATGAACGCAAACATTAACGTGTTTCGCTGTTTAGCGGAACACGTTTTTCATTATGATCGAATAGAAACAGCGCCAACAAGGAACGATAACAGTAAACGGTGAATGGAAATGGAGGAATAAGATGAAACATATCGTTCCATTGGCGTTCAAATTTGTCGCATGGAGTGTAGCGCTGCTTTCGCTTTTTGCCATTTTTGATGCTCCGCTGCTCTCAATACTCATCATGACGGCGGGAACCGCTGCTATTGCTTATATCATTGGCGATTTATGGATTTTGCCGCGTTTTGGCAATTTTGCGGCGGCGATTGCCGATGTGCCGCTTGCATTTTTGTTGATTTGGTTTGCTAGTTCCGCGCTGTTCGGGCCGGCAGTTTATATGGCGTATGCTTCATTTTTTAGCGCGCTAGCGATTGGCGCGATCGAAGCGTTTTTTCATCTGTTTATGGAAGAACGTGTGCTTGATGAAGCAAGAAGAGAACAGGTGTATCGGTGGAATGAAGATGGAAGCTGGGCAACGGAGTTTGCCGAGGAATACGAAAACGGCCAAGGCAAAGACGGCCGCACGTAAAGGCGGCCGCCTTTCTTGTTAATTATACGTAAAAAAGCACACAGCAATACATCATCGCACTGCCGCCAAGCACAAACAAATGCCAAATCGCGTGATGGTACGGGAGCTTTTTCCATAAAAAAAACAATGCCCCTACTGTATATAGGATGCCGCCGCCAACTAAAAGAAAAAAGCCGAACGGATACAGCGCGTCATAAAGCGGACGAATGGCAATCACCGCAAGCCATCCCATCGCGATGTACACGATGGTAGATAAAATAACAAAACGGTCGACGAAAAACACTTTTAACATAATTCCTGCAGCGGAAAGCCCCCAAATGATGCCGAATAATGTCCAGCCAAGGGCGCCGCGCAACAAGAGGAGCGTAAACGGCGTATACGTGCCGGCGATCAACAAAAAAATCGCCGAGTGATCAAGAATTTGGAAGATACGTTTCCATTTGTGCCAAAAAAACGAGTGCAATAAGGTGGAACAAACATACAGGAGGATCATGCTCACCCCAAAAACCGCGAAACTCACGACCCGCAAATGGTCGCCAGACGCGGAGAGGAGGAGAAGAATGGACGCGGGGATGCTGAACAATACACCGAGCCCGTGCGTGATGGCGTTAGCGATTTCTTCTTTCCGTGAACATTCCATTTTTTTCCCTCATTTTCAAAAAGATTAATTCTATTTTATTCCAATCGCACTATATAAAACAAGAAAAATGTGAAAGCAAACAAAGGAGACAAGGAAAATAATGGTATGACACCAAAAAGTCATCGCAACAAGAATTGTTTTCATAAGTTTTTTGAAAATTCCCTTTCTTTTTTTAAAATTTATGCTATAATTTACAAATTAAAAAGACAACTAAGAAAGAAAGGGAACGAAAGCATGGAACAACAACTGAAACGAAAACAAGGAGCCGTTTATGTGGAAGACATTTTAATCGCTTATCATACGTTAAAAGATGTGGTCCACCATACTCCGCTGCAAAAAAATCCGTTATTGTCGGAACGCTACGAATGTAACGTGTATTTGAAGCGTGAAGATTTGCAAGTGGTGCGCTCTTTTAAAATTCGCGGCGCATATAACCGGATGAAACATTTAAGCGAAGAAGAACGGAAAAACGGCATCGTCTGCGCCAGCGCGGGAAATCATGCGCAAGGAGTGGCGTATTCATGCCGCGCGTTAGGCGTGCACGGGAAGGTGTACATGCCGGCGACAACGCCGAGACAAAAAGTGTCACAAGTTGAGCTGTTCGGGAAAGAAATGGTCGAGATCGTTTTAGTGGGAGATACGTTTGACGATTCGTTTAATGAAGCAATGAAGTGTGCCAAAAAAGAAGGCCGCACGTTTATTCATCCGTTTGACGATGAATATGTCATCGCCGGACAAGGAACGATCGGCGTCGAAGTGCTCAATGACTGTGAAGAGCCGATTGATTTTGTGTTTGCGAGCATCGGCGGCGGCGGATTGATGGCTGGGCTCGGTACATATGTGAAAAGCATTTCTCCGGCGACAAAAGTGATCGGTGTTGAACCGGAAGGAGCGCCATCGATGAAGTCCGCCCTCGATCAAGGGCATGTAGTGACTTTGGAAGAAATTGATAAATTTGTGGATGGGGCGGCGGTCAAAACGGTCGGCGAAAAAACGTACGCGCTTTGTAAAGAAATCATTGACGATATTGTTGTCGTGCCGGAAGGAAAAGTATGCACAACAATTTTGGAGCTATATAACGAAAACGCGATCGTCGTTGAACCGGCGGGGGCGCTTCCGATTGCGGCATTGGATTTTTACAGGGACAAAATCCGCGGAAAAACGGTTGTCTGTGTCGTCAGCGGAGGAAACAATGACATTGACCGAATGCAGGAAATTAAAGAGCGCTCGATGATTTACGAAGGGCTGCAGCATTATTTTATCGTCAATTTTCCGCAGCGCGCCGGCGCACTTCGCGAATTTTTAGATGAAGTATTAGGGCCTACCGATGATATTACCCGCTTTGAATACACGAAGAAAAACAACAAAGAAAACGGCCCGGCGTTAGTCGGCAT
Organism: Parageobacillus thermoglucosidasius; assembly: GCF_001295365.1. Taxonomy (GTDB): domain Bacteria; phylum Bacillota; class Bacilli; order Bacillales; family Anoxybacillaceae; genus Parageobacillus; species Parageobacillus thermoglucosidasius. The sequence goes on from NZ_CP012712.1 coordinate 2,473,821, forward strand.
TGAATTAAAACGCCGCGAAGATTACGCACCGCTCATTGAGCGCATGAAGAAAAAAGGATTCCCATTCCAAGAAGTAAATAAAGACCCAAATTTGTTCCACTTGCTTATTTAGCAAAAAAGCGCGAAAAAAGTCGCAATTATTTCGCATATTTCCGACATGATTTTTCACCGGTTTCGTGTATAATAAAAGTAAATCGGTGAAAAAAGAGGATTGATATTTTGCTATTCAAAAGCCTGGAGTTCAAAAACGCTTATGGGCAGAAGGTAAAGATTATTGAAATTCCTGTATTGGAGGAAGATAACACATATCGGTTTATGATTCAGTTGCGTTTAGAAGCGTTTATTGCTAAAGTATACCGGTCCCGCGATGTCCGCACCGTTTACTCGTTCCGCGAATATTTGAAAAGAGTGCTGAAATGGTCTGTGTATGAGCAGATTTTTAAGACAGATGTTTTAAAAAACAATGCATAAAACAGGAAAAAGTTGTTTTGCTTCGGCAAAACAACTTTTTATTTTCCTTAAAGAAATGTTGTGTAAAGTTCATTTGTCTTTCAATATTTTTTCAAACTTTCCACACAAATAAGTGGTACGATCATCAGTTAGGAGGATACGGAAAAATGGGGAAAAAGCAATTTCCGATTTTACTGGCGGAGAAAGGGGAATCTGCGCAATTAAAGCAACTGTGTTGTGCAATTCATTCCGGCTGTCCACCGGGAATGTGCAGCAAACGAAATGTTTGCTGAATCGAGGGTGGGATTTTACGCAATTTGAAGGATGAGCCAATAAAAATGGCCGATTCTCCAGATTTTTATAGGAATTTTCCCCATTTCATTGTATAATTGTATGGGAGTTTATGAACGGTTCACCGGTTTGCGTTGCCGAAACAGCGCTGCTGGGCTGGGAGTCGAAAGAATAAAAAACGGGTGAAGAGAAAGATGAAGCGAATGATCGTTCTTCTCGCGATTGTTCTTCTTGCTGCGTGCGGAAAAACGATTCCTGACGCAAAAAACTGGCCGGTTAACGATTTTACGTTTACGGATCAAAACGGGAAACCGTTTGGTTTAAGCGATTTAAAAGGAAAAGTATGGGTTGCCGACTTTATTTTCACCAACTGTGAAACGGTTTGCCCCCCTATGACCGCCCATATGGCTAAGCTGCAAAAAATGGCGAAAGAAAAAGGGCTTGATGTTGAATTTGTCTCATTCAGCGTCGATCCAGAAGTAGACACTCCGGAAAAGCTGAAAGAGTATATAAAAAAATTTGACGGGGATTTAGCAAATTGGCATTTGCTTACAGGTTACAGCCAGCAAGAAATCGAACAATTCGCTGAGAAAAATTTTAAAACAATTGTGCAAAAGCCGAAAGATCAAGATCAAGTGATCCATGGAACAAATTTTTATCTCGTTGACCAAAACGGCACGATTGTGCAAACTTATAGCGGGGTGAAAGATGTTCCGTACGAACAAATTTTAGAGCATATCGAAATTTTGCAGTCGTCATAGAGAGGCAAAAATGTAGGCGCATTTTTGCCTTTTCGCGTTTTTTTGAGAGGGCAGGTGTAGAAAATGAAAAAATGGGGATTGCTTTTTTTATTGTTGCTTTATTGCGCAGGATGTTCTTCCAAGCAGGCCATCAACGTTGCGAGCTTGCCTGAGCGAGAAGTGAAGCTGGCGCCGCGGACGGTTGCCGATGATTTTTTTCCAAAAGATGTTCGCCTGCTTGCTCTTGGCGATTCGTTAACAGAAGGAGTGGGGGATCAAGCACAAAAAGGGGGATATGTTTCGCGCTTGCGCCAGCAATTGTTACAACATAAAGGGGTGCAGACGGTTTCGGTCGTCAATTTAGGAAAGCGGGGATTACGAATTTCCCAGCTCCATCCGATTATAGCCAACAATTTAGATGAAGTCCGGAAGGCGGATCTTATTTTTATCACCATTGGTGGAAATGATATCATGAAAATTGTTCGTTCCCATTTCTTTGATTTATCGCACACTTTATTTGCGAAGGAGCAAAAACGGTTTGCCGAGCGGCTAGATCGCCTTTTGGCAATGATCCGCGCTGTCAATCGCGATGCTACGATCATTCTTGTCGGTTTATACAACCCATTTTCGAGCTCGCTTCCGAACATTCCGGAAATCGATGAGGTGATTGAGCAGTGGAATAGTGGGAGCGAAGCGGTTTTGGCTCACTATGACCGGACGATTTTTGCCAATGTGAAAGACTTATTTGATGGCCGCGATGATGTGTTATATAGCGACCAATTTCATCCGAATGAAGTCGGTTATGAGCTAATCGCAAGACGTGTGTACGAACAATTAAAACAACACGAACAAATGTGGTTAGGGAGATTGGAAGAATGAATTGGAAAAAACTGTTTTGGATATTAGCCATCTTCGACATTGCCATAGTGGTGCTGATTTGCGCTTGGCTGTTTCAGCCTTCGAAGCCGGTATCGATGCCGTCTCCAAAAAAAATAGATGGAGCTTCTTTTACGGTATATTCCAATAAGGAACATCTGAATATGGTAATCAATGACTATATACGCAAAAAAACGGACGGCCATCCGGCGCAATACCGCGTTTGGCTGGATGACCGTGTATATGTGGCCAGCGAGCTTCCGGTATTTGGCCGCAATGTCGCGTTAACGGTTTCCTTTGTGCCGAAAGTCGTTAAAGGGGGAGACATCGAACTGCAACATCCGGAAATACTATTGGACGATTGGAAACTTCCTGTCACTTATGTGTTAAAATATTTAAGCAAACATGCGCCGCTTCCGGATGAGGTCATCATCGATCCAAGCGTGAACCGTGTTTATGTGGCGCTCACCGACATCCGCTTTGGAAAAGGCTATCAAATTGCCGCCAAAAACATTGACTTAAAACGCGATAAAATTGTATTTACACTGACGATTCCTGCTCAGCATCCGTAAAAAAAGGGCAGCTTGCGCAGCTGCCCTTATGTTATGCGTGGACTCGCAGCCCTTTTGGGTAAAAGTTTTTCACAATGCCTTTCACTTCTTTCCCCCAGCCGAGCGGATACCCGTCAACGGTCACAAGCAGCCAGCCGCGGTCCTCTCCCGTCTCGATCGTTTCGCCGCGCAAATATTTGAAGCATTCGCTGCTGCCGCTGGACAAGTCAAGGGAGCAACGAACGTCTTGCGGCTTTAGCGCCAAAGCGAGCGCGTGGTTCGGCTCAAACCGCTGTTTTTTCGCCTCTCCTACATGCAGCCCCGCCCGCACCACTTTAAGACCATTGAAGCTTGGACAATGATCCGGCAAAGCGAAAAGATGGTGCTGAAAGGCATACATTGGTTTTTCCAGCTCAATTTGCAATGCTTCTTGTTCAAACTGCCGATATGTGCGAAGCATTTGCTTAGAGATGTTCGGTTTCACGTAGCTGCCGTTCCATGCAGGGGCGGAACCCGTTTTTTTCATTTTTGCGACAAAATGTCCTTCCCCTTTCAAGCAATGCGGCCATAGCCGGGCCGTCCGTTCGATTTCCTCCAAGCCGGTGTTTGTCCATTCCCGCCTTCCCGGCTGAATGCCATGAACTTTTTCAATCGATAACAATTCCAGATCATCATATGTTTGCAAAAAAGCTTCGATCATCTGTTCGTTCTCTTCAGGAGAAAACGTGCAAGTGGAATAAACGAGAACGCCGCCTTCTTTTAACATGCTGTACGCACAGTCCAAAATATGCCGTTGTTTGCTGGCACATTGTTCAACATGCGCTTGGCTCCAAAACCGGACGGCCTCTTCGTCTTTGCGAAACATGCCTTCCCCTGAGCATGGAGCGTCAACTAAAATTTTGTCAAAAAATCCGGGGAAATATTTCGCGAGTTTTTCCGGCGTTTCATTTGTGACAAGCGCATTGGTGATGCCAAACCGCTCAATGTTTTCCGACAGCGCTTTGACGCGTTTTGGATGAATTTCATTGGCTACAATCAGCCCTTGATTTTTCATCATTGCCGCAAGCTGCGTCGTTTTTCCGCCGGGTGCGGCGCAAAGATCGAGAACCGTCTCGCCCGGATTCGGGGCCAACACCTCAGCCACAAACATCGCGCTCGGTTCTTGAATGTAATAAAGCCCTGCCGCATGATACGGATGTTTTCCCGGCTGTTCGCCTCCATCATAATAAAAGCCGGTCGGGCAAAATGGCACGGGGGAAAGCGCGAACGGAACGAGCGTTAAAAACGTTTCCCGGTCGGTTTTCAACGGATTAAACCGCAATCCGTTTACTTTTCCTTCATCATATGTCGAAAAAAAACGAGAAGCTTCGTTTTGCAAAAGCCTCTCCATTTTGGCAATAAATTCACTTGGTAATTTCAATGATCCGACTCCTTTCTGATCCATCCATAGCCTGTTATGATGATGCCTTGATTGCGCATTGGATAAACGATGTTGCAACAGAGGCGCTTAGTCCTTTTTTCCCCCAAGCCATTTGACTTTTGGCTCCGTTTTGTTGATGATGCGTTTGATATTCGCACGGTGGCGGTAAAAAATAAACGCCGCTAATAATAATACTGCGATCATTAGCGGAATGTCATCGGTAAAGAAGATCGTATAAATTACCGCGTACGCTCCGGCGGACATCGAAGACAGGGAAACATATTTGGAAATATATAAGACAATGAAAAAAACAACGAGAAGGGAAACGAATAAAAACGGCGAATAAAACAACATCACCCCTGCCGATGTTGCGACTGCTTTTCCGCCGCGGAATTTCGCAAAGACCGGGTAAATATGTCCAAGAACCGCGCACACTCCTGCTAACAGCGGGTGCACGTGGACGGAGAACAATACAGGCAGGCTTGCCGCCAATGTTCCTTTCAGCATATCTCCGCATGTGACCATAAGCCCCGCTTTAACTCCGAGCACGCGAAACGTGTTGGTTCCTCCTAAATTGCCGCTCCCATGCTCACGGATATCGATTCCATATCCTATTTTCCCGACAAGGAGCGCGAACGGAATCGAGCCAAGAAGGTAAGCTGCGATTAAAACAAGCGCTTTTTCCATCAATATTCTGACACCCTTTACTTTATGAAATTCATGCATGTTTTTATTTTATCATGCACGAAAAAAAACGCTAGATAGAAAAATAAACATAGTGGCGGAAAAGTATTTTTTTTGCATTTATTCTTTTTACAAAGTAAACTGATAGTATCTTAGTGATTTTTATCGCCTGAGCAGAAAGAGGAGGAAAAAATGAAAGCAACAGTAACATGGAACGGGCAAATGTCGTTTACAGGGATGAGCGCGTCAGGCGTGCAAATTCCGATTGACGCTTCCAAAGAAGCAGGCGGGCAAGATTCCGGAGCAAGGCCGATGGAATTGCTTTTGCACGGGCTTGCCGGATGTACGGGGATTGACGTTATAGCGATTTTGACAAAAATGCGGCTTGAAGTTCGTTCATTTTATATGGAAGTCGAAGGGACGCGCGCGAGCGACCATCCGAAGCGGTTTACCGATATCCATCTTCATTACGTGTTCGAAGGGGATTTGCCGGAAGATAAAGTGGTTCGCGCTATTCGGTTGTCTAAAGAAAAATACTGCTCTGTATCCCATTCGTTAAATGCTGCGATTACAGCAAGCTATTCGATTAACGGGGTGAAAGGAAAAGAAATTTTATAAAAAGCGGGAGGTATTTGCGATGAAAAACGAAATGACATTTCATGTGACAGGAAGCGCAAAAGGAATGCAGACGGTAGTCCACTCTAAACAACATACGATAACGATCGATGAACCGCCGGTAATGGGCGGCCAAGATACAGGCCCTGATCCGTTGACAACATTGCTAAGTGCGCTTGCTGGCTGCGAAAATGTCGTGGCCAATTTGGTGGCGAAAGAATTAAATTTCGATTTGCAGGGAATCGAATTTGACATTCAAGGGACGATAGACACACGGGGGTTGATGGGCGATCCGAACGTGAAACCGTATTTCCAACAAGTCACGATTCACGCTAAAGTAAAAACGAGTGAATCGCAGGAACGGATCGAAGAATTACAGCGCATCACCGATTCGCGCTGCCCGGTGTATACGACATTGAAAGCCGCCGGCATTCCGCTGCAATCGAAGTGGACAAAAGCATAATGAATACCCCCTTGGCTTCAAGGGGGTATTCCCATTTCAACGATCGATCTTTATTAGGTGGTGACAATGGAGCGACAGTACGATTTTACTGAAGGCAACATTGCCAAACAGCTGGTCGTGTTTTCATTTCCGATCATATTTGCGAATTTATTGCAAGTTTCTTATCAATTTATTGACAGCTTTTGGGTCGGCAATTTGCTTGGAGCGGATTCCCTTGCAGCGGTCGCGGTGGCGGGCACGGTCATTTATACGATTTTATCATTTATTATCGGCATGAATAACGCCGCTTTGACCATTTTATCACAACAAAAAGGAAAAAATGACAATGAAGGATTAAAGAGGTATGTCAACGCGTTTATCGTGTTGTTGACAGGATTGTCGGTTATCATGGGGATTTTCGGTTTTTTTGCTTCCGCGCCGATTTTGCGCTGGATCGGGACGCCGAAAGAAATAATGGAAGAGGCAAGCGAATATTTGCAGATCAATTGCCTTGGCATCGTATTTTTGTTTGGCTATAACTTTATCGGAACGGTATTGCGGGCGCTTGGAGACAGCAAAACGCCGCTTGTATTTGTCATCATGGCGGTTTTGTTAAACGCGGTGCTAGATCCGCTCTTTATTTCATGGCTGGATTTAGGGGTAAGCGGGGCCGCGTATGCGACGATTTTGTCGCAAGGATTGTCATTTGTATGCGGGATGTATGCCATTTTGCGCCGCGGTCTTGTTCCGTTTTCGCTGCCAAAGCTGCCGACAAAAAAAGAAACAGGCCTGATTTTGAAGCTAGGCATTCCGTCAGGATTGCAAATGTCTGTCATTTCGGCGGGAATCGCTGCGATTATGAGCGTTGTCAATTCTTTTGGCGAAAGCGTCGTTGCCGGGTTCAGCGCGGCTCAGCGCCTTGACAGCATAATTATGCTGCCGGCGCATGCGCTTGGAACGGCTGTCAACAGCATGGCCGGACAAAACATTGGCAAAGGAAATTGGAAGCGGGTTTCTTCCATTGCGGCGTACGGAGTATTGTATAATATGGCAGTCACGGGTTTCATTATTATTTTGATTTACGCGTTCGCCGCGCCGGCTGTTCGCCTTTTCATTGAAGAGTCGGATGCGGTCCGTTTCGGCACGGAATATTTGCGGCTGATCGGCTGGTTTTATCCGTTTTTAGGCATTAATTTTGTGTTAAACGGCATTGTGCGGGCATCCGGAGCGATGTACCAAGTGCTTGTGTTGAACATTATTTCGTTTTGGGTGCTGCGTTATCCGCTTACGTTTCTTTGCTCTAAGTTTGCCGGAGAAAACGGCATTGCGCTTGGAATGGGGATTAGCTTTGTGGTCAGCAGCGTCATTGCGTTTTCGTATTACCGGTTTGGCAGCTGGAAAAATAAGAAGCTGTTTGCGCATTGAACATGTTGTTTGCGGCGGCAAACGTTGCTCGTTTCAAGTGGGCAAACAAAAGGGCTGATTGGAAGCGTTTCGGCTTTCCGGTCAGCCTTTTTCTTTGCTTGCTTAAACGGATAGCGGCGGTATACCCGTTTGTTGTCGTGAATGCTTTGGCAGTCCTCGGGTTTGCAAATCACCCGAAAGGCATTTCTTTTTATTGGTTTAGGAGCAAACGGGCGATGATGGAGAGCTGCAACGCTTATCATGGATGAATGCAGTCCGGGGATTTATGAAGAAAGAAGCGGCACAGAGCGTTTTTATTTTCCAAGGCTTAAGTTTGCTGGACTTGGGAGTCGGATTTAACACAAACATGAAGACTTGGCCGGGTGAATGTTGTATAAACTAAAAAAGACACTGTACAAAATTTATAAAAAATTAACAGTCATTTAGCAGAAAATAAGCGGTTGGCTGCTATGATTTTTAAAAAGGAGTGGAAAAACAAGGAAAGGGGCAATAAGGAAATGAGATTTTCCTCAAAATGGCGAAAAGCGGCTTTCCCTGCATTAATGTTATCGGCTATGATTGCTTCCGGAAATGTGTTGGCGGATGGAAAAGCCGGAGGAGTAAAAACGGATGCGCATCCATATCGTTATATTGATGTGCAGCTGTTAGGCGTTAACGATTTTCACGGGCAGCTTGATGTGACAAGAAAGGTCGGAGGAAAAGCGGCCGGAAGAGCGGATTATTTAGCTGCGTATTTGAAACAGCGGGAGGCGGAAAACAAAAATACGCTTCTTGTGCACGCAGGGGATGCGGTCGGAGCTAGCTCGCTTGTATCGGCGCTGCTGCAAGATGAGCCAACGATCGAATTTTTAAATAAACTGGGCTTTGATGTCGGAACGCCCGGAAACCACGAGTTTGATGAAGGGGTTGACGAAATGCTTCGTCTGATTTATGGCGGAATCCATCCCAAAACCGGCTTTTTTCGTGGTGCGGACTTTCCATACGTAAGCGCGAATGTCATCGATAAAAAGACAGGCAAACCGATTCTTCCGCCTTATGTTATTAAAAAAGTGAAAGGGGTGCCAATTGGCTTTATCGGAGTGACGCTGTCCGACGCGCCAAATATCGTTGCTCCAAGCGGTGTGGCAGGGGTTTCGTTTACGGATGAAGCACAAGCGATTAACAAAGCGGTGAAACAGTTAAAACGGCAAGGGGTGCGCGCCATCGTCGTCCTTGCCCATAATCCAGGTATTTCTAATACAGATGGTTCCAATGCGAGTGGCGAAGTTACAGAAATTGCGAAAAAAGTAGATGATGAAGTAGATGTCATCTTTGCCGGCCATAACCACGCGTATTTAAATGCGGAAGTGGACGGCAAACTGCTGGTGCAGTCATATTCTTACGGAACCGCTTTTTCCGATGTCGATATAAAAATTGACACGAAAACAAAAGACATCGTTGCGAAAAAAGCGGAAATCGTCACTACTTATCAAGACGGCATCAAGCCGGATGCGGAGATTACGAAGCTCATCAACAAGTATGGAGAAAAGATCGCGCCGATGATTAACCGGGTAGTCGGCACGGCGAAAATAACGATTACCGATAAGCAAAATGCAAGCGGTGAATCGGCATTAGGAAATTTGATTGCGGACGCGCAGCGGTCGGTGATGAAAACCGACTTCGCCTTTATGAATCCTGGTGGCATTCGCGCCGATATTGAGCAAGGGGATGTGACGTGGGGAGAACTGTATAATGTGCAGCCGTTTGGCAATCCGTTAGTTAAAATGACGCTCACGGGAGAACAAATCCGCAAACTGTTAAATCAACAATGGCAGCCGGAGCAAACGCGCATGCTGCAAATTTCCGGCCTCACGTATACTTGGGATGCAAGCAGGCCGATAGGGGACAAAGTCGTTGATATTTATTTGCCACACGGTGCAAAACTCTATCCAAATGCGGAATATACTGTTACGGCAAACCGTTTTCTCGCTGATGGAGGGGATCATTTTACAGTATTTACAGAAGGAAAAAACCGCGAGGAAGGACCGGGCGATTTGAATGCGCTCATCACTTATATTCAACAGCTGCCGCAGCCGTTTGCTGCCAGCATCGAAGGGCGCATACAAAAGCTGCGGTAAAAAGGAAGCTGGTTCCAACACGAAATTGGAACCAGCTTTTTTATGTTACGCTTTTTGCTCGAACAGTTTGATAATTTCAATAATCACATTCGTCGCTTTGATCATGTTATCAACGGAGATATATTCATAGCGGCCGTGAAAGTTTTCGCCGCCGGTGAAAATGTTTGGCGTCGGCAGCCCCATGTAAGATAGCTGCGAACCGTCCGTTCCTCCGCGGATCGGTGAAATTTTCGGCTCAATATTTAAGTTTTTCATCGCCTCATAGGCGATATCGACGATTTCGCGGACCGGCTCAATTTTTTCGCGCATGTTATAATATTGGTCTTTGATCTCGATCACAATCCGCTCTTTTCCGTATGTTTTTTGCAAGTTTGCCGCGATTTCCTGCATTTTCGCTTTGCGCGCTTCAAATTGCTGGCGGTCAAAGTCGCGGATAATGTAGTGAAGCGTTGTTTCTTCGACATTTCCTTGGAAGGAAAGCAAATGATAAAATCCCTCGTATCCTTCCGTATGTTCCGGCGCCTCGTTGGCAGGAAGCTGCCCGTGGAATTCCATTGCCATTTTCATCGAGTTAATCATTTTGCCTTTGGCTGTGCCTGGATGAACGTTTTTTCCTTTGATTGTGATTTTCGCTTCTGCGGCGTTGAAGCTTTCATATTCCAATTCGCCGAGCGGCCCGCCGTCGACCGTGTAGGCAAATTTGGCGCCAAATTTAGCGACATCAAACTTATGCGGGCCTCTGCCGATTTCTTCATCTGGTGTAAAGGCGACGCGCACTTTGCCGTGTTTAATTTCCGGGTGCTGGATTAAGTAGGCCATCGCCGTCATAATTTCCGCGATTCCCGCTTTATTATCCGCGCCAAGCAGCGTTGTGCCGTCGGTGGTGATAAGCGTGTGGCCTTTATAATTGGCCAATTCCGGAAAATCTTTCGGCGACAGGACAATGTTTAACGATTTGTTTAAGACGATATCGCCGCCGTCATAGTTTTCGACGATTTGCGGTTTAACGTTGGCGCCGGTAAATTCAGTCGCTGTGTCCATATGTGCTAAAAAGCCGATCGTCGGTACCTCTTTCTCGGTATTTGCCGGCAGCGTTGCCATCACATATCCGTTTTCATCCATTGTCACTTCTTCCATGCCGATGGCCTTTAGTTCTTCCACCAACATGTTTCCAAGCTCAAGCTGCCCGGGAGTGGAAGGGCAAGTGTCGCTGTTCGGGTCAGATTGCGTGTTGACTTTAACGTATTTCGTAAAGCGTTCGATGATTTCCTGTTTCATGAAGTCTCTCTCCTTGCTATTTGCTATCTTTTTCCGTTTTTATTTTATCATAAAGAGGTTGTGCAAATAAAAAACTTTGTTGCATAAAAAATGGTAGACAGAATTTATATAAAAATTGTATACTTAATACAAAATCGCATATAAAAAATATACGATTCATCTTCGGGGCAGGGTGAAATTCCCGACCGGCGGTGATGAAGCCAATGCGCTTCTCAGCCCGCGAGCCGTTTTGGCACGATCCGGTGCGATTCCGGAGCCGACAGTATAGTCTGGATGGGAGAAGATGAAGGTTTGCCGGCGTTCGATGCTGCGCGCTCGAACGTCTATTTGAGCTTGCCTCTTTCTCCCTTAAGTGTGAAACTTAAGGGTTTTTTATTTAGCAGCGCTCAAGGTGGCAGCCTTCTTCTTGTGAGGATGAATCACGAGAAGGGGAGGAGAATGGATGATGAAAAAACTGAATATCCGCTCGTTTGTCTTAATAGGTGTATTTAGCGCCGTCTCGTATTTGCTGATGCTGTTAAACTTTCCGCTTCCGCCGTTTCCAAACTTTTTATTGGTCGATTTCAGCGATATTCCGGCATTGCTTGCTGCGATTTTATACGGCCCACTGGCAGGAGTGTTCGTTGAATTGCTGAAAAACGTGCTGAATTATTTCATCACCGGCAGCCCTACCGGTATCCCAGTCGGGCATATCGCTAATTTCATGGCTGGGGTTACGTTTATTTTGCCGACGTATTATGTGTACCGCAAAACAAAATCAAAAAAAGGCATGCTGTTTGGATTGGCCGCTGGCACCGCTGTCATGGCACTGGTGATGAGCGTATTGAATTATTACGTATTTTTGCCGGCATATACGCTCTTTCTGGGCGCTCCGGCAATGAGCGCGCCGGAAACAAAAGCGCTCGTCGTTTCTGCCATCTTGCCGTTTAATGCGGTAAAAGGCGCCATGATTGCCGCCGTCTTTATGCTTCTGTTTGCACGGCTCAGCCAGTGGCTACAAAAGCAAACAGCAGTCAACCGCGTTTAGTCATAATAAGAGGACCCTTCCTGAGCGAAGCGGTCCTCGTTTTTTGTTCGGAAAGCTTTGTCACCATAACTTGAATGCGTCAGCTGGATCAGCAAAACGTTCTTCTTTAAACGGATTGGCGGTCATCGAATAGCCGCGCTGTTCCCAATATCCCGGCTCATCTTTTTTCATAAACCGGATGCCTGACGCCCATTTCGCCCCTTTCCATAAGTAAAACGATGCAGGCGGAATAAAGCGAAGCGGGTAGCCATGCTTTGGAGAGATATCCTGCCAGTCATGATGCTTGTCTTTCCAGCGGTACACAAACAATGCGTCATCACCCATAAGCGCTTCAAGCGGCAAGTTTGCCGAATAGCCGAAACGGTCCCCGTTTAAATAGCCGTAAATTTTCACGTATTTCACATCCGGATCCAGCTCGACAAAGCGCAAAAATTCGCGAAAAGCGATCCCTTCAAAAGTTGTATCAAACTTCGACCATGTCGTTACGCAATGCATATCGATCGTCGATACCGTTTTGGGCAGCTCCATTACTTGTGAATAGGAGAGGGAGATTTCTTTTTTTACATCCCCAAACAGCCGAAACTCCCATGTCTGTTCGTCGAATTGGTATACATCTCCCTCATGAAGAATCGGCCATTTTTCTGTTTCAAATTGCCCCGGTGGCAGCTGTTTTGCCATCTATGTGCACCCTTTCTATGTATTTTGTTTGTATTCAATAATACGGCGAAAAAATGGCATATGCAACTATATTGGCAGGAAACAATCAGATGCTTACCGAATAGATCATATCGAAAGAAAGAAGGTGATTAGCCCGCGATGGCAATATTTATTTGGAAATATCATACATAGTTTTGGGGACCAGATATGGCAAACGCATCGCCCAAAAGCTTGCTGAGTAGAAAATGTAATTAGATGATTTAGAAAATGAGGGGATCGATCGCAGTGGACTTTTACATCGATAGAGATTTATCCAAAGCGAATTGGCGGGAAATGAAAGATGTGTACGAATCCGTTGGCTGGACAAAACATACAGAAGAAGTCATCCAGCGGGTATTTCAAGCAAGCAATGTCATTGCACTTGCCTTTTATGACGGCCGCATCGTTGGATTTGGCCGCGCGCTTTCCGATGGCGTGTTTAATGCCGCGGTTTATGATGTTGTTGTTCATCGCGATTTTCAAAAGCGTGGCATCGGGAAAGCAATCGTCGAAGATTTGCTTGCCCAACTTAGCCATGTTTCTTGTGTTCATTTAATTGCGACAACCGGAAACGAGCCGTTTTACCAGCAAACAGGGTTTAAAAAAATGAAAACGGCGATGGGGCGGTATCGGAGCTGTGATTTAGCAAGGGAATATTTGGAGGAAGAGGAGAAAAGATGAACATAAGGCATGTCACAGTAGACGATGCGGAAGCATTGGCGCATCTTATCTTGCAAGTAGAGAAAGAATCGGAGTTTATGTTGTTTGAGGCAGGGGAACGAACGCTTGATGCCGAGCAGCAGCGAGGCCAAATCGAAGCAATGCAGAATGTGGAAAACTCAACGATATTGGTGGCAGAGGCGGAAGGAAAGCTAGTCGGATATTTAGCTGCAAGGGGCGGGCGCGCCAGAAGAAATAAACATACGGTATATATTGTCATTGGCGTACTGGCTTCGCATAGAGGAAAAGGCGTCGGTACGCTACTATTTACCGAATTGGAACGATGGGCGAGGACAAAAGGCATCCATCGCTTGGAACTAACGGTAGTCGCTGACAATCAACGGGCGATATCGTTGTATCGTAAAATGGGATTTGAACAGGAAGGAATCAAACGGCATTCTCTGCTGATAAACGGCAAATATGTGGATGAATATTACATGGCAAAATTATTGTAATTCGGAGGAAACGAAATGGAACGCGTTCATTTTTTGGCACAAAGCTGCTTTCATGAACAAGCAGAAAAAACGTTTTTGGAACAGAAAGAAAAAATTTTGCGCCTGCTGCCGGAAGCGGATGTGCAGCATGTCGGCAGCACGGCGGTTCCCAACAGCCTCACCAAAGGAGATCTTGACATTCAAGTGCGGGTTCCTGCGGAAATGTTTACCGCTGCTGTGGAGAAACTATCCACTTTATATGGAATCAACGAAGGAAGCGTGCAAACGGACTATTTCCGCGCGTTTCAAGATGATGCGACCGATCCGCCATTAGGTGTCCAGCTAACTGTCGTTGATTCCGAGCTCGACGTTTTTTGGAAATTTCGCGAGGTGCTGCTGGCTTATGATGCGTATAGGGCGGAATACGACGAATTGAAAAAGGCGTATGAAGGCAAAAGCATGGAAGCGTACCGGAAAGCGAAACAACGATTTTTCGCACGCCTGATGGAAACACCGGAATTTAAGAACTTGTGAGGATGGGGAAAATATTGTTGTCACCAATACAATGCCATATTTTGAAATAAATCAATGATCTGTTAGGCAAATTACGAATGAAAAATGAACGGAGGAGAAAGCATGAAACATAAACAAATAAAACCATTTCCAGACAACTTTTTCTTTGATGTGTTTTAAGATGGGCAAGGCGGCAAGAAAATTTTTGCCGCCTATTATGATTTGAAAACAATTGTTATGCTACGACTTTGGTAAATTCCCATTCGATGGCGGTGCAGAAAGTTCCCGCCTTTAGCCTGGCGGGGCAAGTTTGTTATAGAAGTGTAATGTAAATGGACTGTCAAAGTTCTGTCTGGTTTAGGTAGACAAAAGAGATTTCAACATGATATAATTTTCTTAAAATTTTTTATTGTTACATTATAATTATTATTCTAAATAAAACAAAAGAAAAAGTATATTTCACCAAAACAGTTCATTTTTTATTCAATGTGAATCGAAAAAAGGAGGGATTGTAATGGGGGAGGCTAGGAAAGGAGCAGTTATGGAGGCGGCGCTGGATCATTTGTTGGTGGAAAAGCTTTCAGATCCGCGAACGATGGAACAACTAATCCGCCTGCTCGATAGGCTGGAGAATGTAACCTTTCTGCTAGATATGCTGGAAAATTTCCTTCGGCGCGGACCAGAATTTGCTGATTCGATTAATGAACTTATTATTCTTTTGCGGCAAAGCTTATCTAGGCCAGAATATGTTACACGTTTTGAGCATGCTTTAACCGCGCTGCAGCGAATGCAAGAATTCCTCGATTCTCCGCAAGTCCAAGAGCTGTTCAAATCGGATGTTTTGGATGTGCGTTCGGCGCAAATCATTGGAAAAATGCTTCGTTCATTGCATGAGGCTTCTAAAGAGACGGCGGAGACAGAAACAAAACGCGTGGGAATCATTGGTCTGATGCGGGCGTTAAGTGATCCTGAAATGCAGCCGACGCTTAATTTTTTCCTTCATTTTGTGCGGCACTTGTCAAAGGAGCTCAACGATGCATGAGTTATCTATTGCCAACAGCTTAGCGGAACTAGCGATGGAAGCGGCGGAAAATTCGGGAATAAAGCAAGTAAAAGCGCTGTATTTAAAGCTCGGCGCTTTGTCAGGAGTCGTAAAAGAAGCTTTAGAATTTTCCTTCGATGTGGCCGTCCAAGGGACTTCTTTAGAAGGAGCAAAATTGATCATTGAAGATGTTCCCGTGTCAGTTTTTTGTCCCGACTGCCAAGAAGAGCGGATTTTGCCCGAACCGTTTCCTATGCGTTGCCCTGTGTGCGGGACGAAAACAGGACAAGTGCTCGCAGGGCGGGAGATAGAATTATATGCTTTGGAAGGAGGGGGAGAAAATGACGGAGCTGAATCCTCGAATTGTGGAAATTCGCCAGAACGTTTTGAAGAAAAATGACCTTCTTGCCAGAGAATTAAGAAAGCGGTTTCAAAAAACAGGCGTTTATGTCGTCAATCTCGTTTCCAGCCCTGGAGCGGGAAAAACGACATTGCTTACAGAAGCGCTCACCCGCCTTGGCCGACGACATCAAGTGGCCGCTTTAGTCGGCGATTTGGCTACGGAAAACGACGCGGATCGCTTGCGACAAAGCGGGGCAAAAGTACGCCAAATTACAACCGGCACCGTTTGCCATCTCGAAGCGGAAATGATCGAGCGAGCGTTGCAAGATTGGGACTTGGAAAAAATCGATTTTCTTTTTATTGAAAATGTCGGAAATCTTGTCTGCCCCGCAAGTTATGACTTAGGAGAAAACCAGCGTGTTGTTCTTTTTTCCGTGACAGAGGGCGAGGACAAACCGGTAAAATATCCTACCATTGTCAACAGTGCTGATGCAGCGATCATTACAAAAATTGATTTAGCGGAAGCGGTAGGGTTTCAACGAAACCGTTTTTATGAAGCGTTGCATGAGGTGCGGCCAGACATTCGCATTTATGAAGTTTCTGCTCGCACCGGTGAAGGAATCGATGAATGGATTTCGCGTTTAGAGGCGGACAAATCAGCATTTCTTATGTCTAGTTCTGTATAGAAACATTGTTGTTTCAAAGTAGTGAAAGAAGGTTTCATTAAGCCAGATGGAAAGCGGTCATCCCTTAACAAAAGGTCAAAAAAATTGAACAAGTTTTATGCGCATAGTCTTAAAAGGCTCATATTTTTGGAGGTGAAGAAAGTGGTAAATCTCCTTTGGATGCACGGCGGTGCGTGCAATGGAAACACTCAATCGTTTTTAAATGCGGAAGAACCGACAGTCATTGATTTAGTGACCGATTTCGGCATTAACATTTTGTATCATCATTCTTTGTCGATGGAGTTTGGCGAGCAAGTCCGCCGCCTTTATGAGCAAATTCTTAATGACGAAATCCCGCTGGATATCTTGGTGGTAGAAGGGACAATCATTCAAGGGCCTAACGGAACAGGGCACTATGATATGCTTATGGACCGCCCGAAAAAAGACTGGATTTGGGATTTTTCCCATAAAGCGCAATACGTTGTCGCCATCGGTGACTGTGCATGCTGGGGAGGAATTCCGGCGACAAAACCGAACCCGTCTGAGTCGATCGGGCTTCAATACATGAAAGAAGAACGCGGGGGATTTCTCGGAGCACAGTTCCGTTCGAAAGCAGGATTGCCAGTCATTAATATTCCTGGTTGTCCGGCTCATCCTGACTGGGTGACACAAATTCTGGTGGCGATTGCCACTGGCCGTCTGGAAGACGTTGTTTTAGACGATCTTCAACGTCCGCAAACGTTCTTTAAAACGTTCACCCAAACGGGCTGTACGCGTGTGCAGTATTTCGAGTGGAAAGAACCGGTCGAAGAATTTGGACAAGGCACGCGCAAAGGCTGTCTCTTCTATGAACAAGGATGTCGCGGTCCAATGACTCATTCGCCATGCAACCGCATTCTTTGGAATCGCCAATCGTCCAAAACTCGGGCAGGAATGCCTTGCATTGGCTGTACGGAGCCTCAATTCCCGTTCTTTGATTTAGCGCCGGGAACGGTGTTTAAGACGCAAAAAGTTCTCGGATCCATTCCGAAAGAAGTGCCGCAAGGAAGCGATCCGCTCAGCTACTCTGTTAATGCGGCATTGGCGCGGGCGGTGGCGCCGAAATGGGCGAAAGAGGATATGTTTGTTCCATGATAAAACGAAGCTCGCGATTTGCATTATTGGGATAAAGTGGGGACGGCAGAGCTGGAGCACCGATGAAGTGTTTATCGATGCTGCTGAATGAAACGAGAAGGTGTATGGAAGAACGATGTTTTGCGTTAGAAATTGCCGATTTCCATGCGTAAAGATGCAGATGTCCTTTTATATGGAAACCATTTAAGAAACGAGGTGCTTAAAGAGAATGAAAAAGCAAGGGGCGATTATAAAAACAAACAAAATGGAAGTGAAAGTACATTCTCTAGGGCGTGTGGAAGGAGATTTGGACGTAAAAGTAGCCATTGAAGATGGCGTCGTTGTGGACGCTTGGACGGAAGCAACGATGTTCCGCGGATTTGAGATGATTTTAAAAGGAAAAGATCCGCAAGCCGGTTTGATTGTTACTCCTCGGATTTGCGGCATTTGCGGCGGAAGCCATCTCACGAAAGCGGTTTATGCGCTTGATACCGCCTGGGGCACGGAAGTACCGCCGAATGCGACGCTTATCCGCAATATTGCCCAAGCGGCGGAAACGATTCAAAGCATTCCTCGTTGGTTTTATGCTTTGTTTGCGATCGGTTTAACGCATCAAAATTACGCCTCTTCTAAGTTGTATGATGAAGTGGTTCGTCGGTGGGCTCCTTTTGAGGGAGAACATTATGAAATCGGCGTCACTGTTTCAGCAAAACCAGTGGAAATTTACGCAATCTTTGGCGGCCAATGGCCACATTCTAGCTTCATGGTGCCTGGAGGAGTCGTCAGTGCGCCGACATTGTCCGATATTACTCGCTCTATCGCGATTTTGGAATATTATCGGGAAACTTGGTTGGAGAAAATTCTTCTTGGTTGTTCCGCTGAGCGCTGGCTGGAAAACAAAAGTTGGAACGACGTTCTTGCATGGCTGGATGAGAAGCCGGAGCACCGCAATTCTGATCTTGGCTTATTCATTCGCTACAGCATGGAAATCGGATTGGACAAATACGGAGCGGGGCCGGGACGCTATTTAGCCGCTGGAAGCTTTTTTAATCCGCAGCAATACCGTTATCCGACGATTGAAGGACGCAACGCTGCGCTGATTTCCCGTTCCGGAATATTTGATGGAGAGAAATTCCATGATTTTGACCAAGCACGGATACGGGAGGATCACACCCATTCTTTCTATCGCGGCAGCGGTGTTTATCATCCGTTTGAGGGGGTAACCGATCCGGTGGATCCGTTTGAAGGACGAAAAGAAGGAAAATATACGTTTGCCAAAGCGCCACGTTATGATATTCCAGGCATTGGAGAAACTCCGCTGGAGGTTGGTCCGTTGGCTCGCCAAGTAATTGCTGGCCGTCCTGGTGCTGAGGAATGGCAAGATTATGATCCTCTCTTTTTGAATATGATTAAAGAAATCGGGCCAAGTGCAATGGTTCGCGTGCTGGCTCGCCTTCACGAAGCCGCGAAATATTATTTGCGCATGAGGGAATGGCTGAAGCAAATCGATTTGAACGAAAAGTTTTATATCAAGCCGAAAGAATTGCCTGAAGGACGCGGATTCGGAGCGACGGAAGCGGCGCGCGGCGCTTTGGCTGATTGGATTCAAATTAAAGACGGAAAAATTGAAAATTATCAAGTTATCACGCCAACCGCATGGAACATTGGGCCAAGAGATCGTCATGGCCAGCGCGGGCCTATCGAAACAGCGATGATCGGCGTACCTATTAAAAATCCTGAAGATCCGGTCGAATTGGCTCATATTGCCCAAAGCTATGATTCGTGTCTTGTTTGTACCGTCCATGCTTATGACGCCAAGTCGCATAAAGAGTTAGCCAAATATGAAGTGGTGAAAATGTGCTGATAGCTTGAATATATGGTGTTTGCGATGAAGCGTTTTTCTGCCGTGCCAGCATATCAGCGGGTGCTGACATGCAACTTTTATCTAATAGCCAAGTAAAACAGCGAAATAAATAAAGAATGGTAATGAGAATGATAGGTTTTTGAACTGGCACGTTTGCAGAAGGAGGAATTCGTGTATGACCGTTATTATTGGATGTGGCAATTTGCTTCGGAGCGATGATGGTGCGGGACCTATGCTGATCCGCAAATTGTGGGAACAGGGGGTCCCTCCGGGAGTCCGTTTGGCTGATGGCGGAACTGCTGGCATGGATGTCGCTTTTCAAATCGGGGATGCCGATGAACTGATTCTTGTAGATGCCTGTAAGTCAGGAGCTGAGCCAGGCACGATTTTTGAAATTCCCGGTGAAGAGGTGGAAACTCCTCCGCTAAAAGATGTCAATCTTCACAATTTCCGCTGGGATCATGCGATTGCCTTAGGTCGGTGGCTTCTAAAAAGCCGATTTCCGAAGAAAGTGACCGTTTTCCTGATCGAAGCTGAAAACTTATCGTACGGATTTGGATTGTCTCCAACGGTGGAAGCCGCTTTGGATCGTTTGACGGAGGAGTTGCTTCAACGTTTGGGAGGGAAAAAAAGTGAAGCTTGAACTGACGTCAACGGGCTATCTGCATATTCCCGCCGAAGAAGCGGTGCGGTTCCCTACGGGAACCGCCATCGCTTTAGTGCGTGGCGGAGAACTATGGGTGATGCCAGTAAGTCATTTAGGAGCAGGCGGATTACTGTTAAAACTGCGCAATTCTCGCGGAGATCGAAGCATATTTGTCCAAGAGTTTTTGCCTGAAGGAGTGGCGCCGGGAATTCGCGATGCGGTATGGGATGAGCAATATGGAGCGCTTCGCATACCGCTTTTTTGTTCTGATGTGATGACGGAGAAATAAAAGCGTATAGCCCAAAAGCCCGTGACTGGAGGGATCGCGATGAAGCGGAACACCGTTTTGCACCGGGCCGGCAGGGCGCTAAACACCAGTGAAGTGTTTGTTCATGATGATTTAACAGAACAAAAGGGAGTGTTTGCACGCAGGTATGAAAGAACTTTCCGGTTTTTTCACCGTTTAGAGGTTCAGTTTTCGTTTTCACATTATAAAAGGGGGAATAACAGGTGATGCAGCCACAGCCAATCGGTGTTTTTCCTGGAGCAGCAGGTTTTTTTCTTTTACCACTTGTTCCGGAAGCAGATCGACTCATACCCCTTCTTCTCCGCGGACATGTCCCGGATAGTTGGCCGGAGAGCTGGTGTTTTTTTGCAGCGGCGATTGAAGGAAAAAGCGAAGATGAGGTGTTAGCGTTATTGCCGGAAGGGCCGGAAGCTGCATACAACCGTTTTATTTTGGATCCACAAGCACATACGTATACGTTGGCAAAAGAAGTGATCTCAGGGGATTTCACCCTTCTTTTGGATGCAGTGGCATGGCGCCTTAAATTGTGTGAAACTCCCCCGCCGCTTGGTGATACTGCAGGAGAAATACGGGCGTTTTTACTGGCAACTCAAGCATATGATGCGTTTCAACGAAAAGGTTGGCCGACGGGGCTTTCGTTTCTTTTTGAAGCTGCCGCTGTAGCAGAGGACGTGTCTCCTGTTTTTTCCGCTCGGCTTTATGCAGAATGGGCGGCAACAAAACAAATGCTTGGTGATCATGGAAAGGAAACGGTGGAAGGATACCAAAAAGCCCTCGCTCTTTTAGAAACGTCGTCGTTTCAGGAAGCAAGAGCGGAGCTGTGGTTTCAATTAGGTTCAGTGTATCAAACTGGCGCCGGAGGACGGAAAAGTTCTCTTCTAGAAGCAGCCAGATGTTATCATGAAGCACTGAAAGTATATCGAAAAGATACTTATCCAGAAGAGTATGCTACTGTTCATATGAATCTTGCATTAGCGTATTTGGCCATGCCGGCTTTAGACCGCAGCGCCTATTTGCGCACAGCGGCAGCAATTCAGTCGTTAAGGGAAGCGTTGCGCATTTTCAAAAAAGATACACACCCGGAACTTTGGGCAAGCGCCACGGTCAATCTAGCCAATGCGTTACAGCATGTGAAAACATCCCATCCCGAAGAAAATCTCTGGGAAGCGGTAGCTCTTTATGAAGAGGTGCTTGAAGTGCGCCGCCCTAAGGATGATCCGCTAGGATATGCCCGCGTCTTAGCCAATCAAGGGAATGCTTTGGCACATCTTGGCGCGTTTTCTCGAGCATTACCTCGATTGGAAGAGGCAAGTCGATTGTTTTGCACATATGGAGAACATGAGGCAGCGAATGCCGTCGAAGATGTATTAGCGGAAATCGCCTGTATGCGGAAGCAAGCAGCATCCAATGAAAAAATGGAGCAGTAATGAGAGAGGAAGGGTAGCATGAATCCCCATGAACAGCAATACTTTAATCTTTTGTTAGCTATGGCGGTTGATCGTTTTAGTGAACGCATCATCCAGCGCAATGAGGGGATGCAAAATGCACTAGAACGGCTTCGTGCAAATCCTCAAGGAGAGGGAATATGGCTGAACGAATTTGTGGATGCTTTCTTTCGCGACGCTCTTCTTGACAATCCGGCGGGTTCTTGCTTGATTTTACAGGCTTTAGCCAATCAATATATCAATGATTTTTCTAACATTGCTGGACGTGTGACGGTTGGAGAAATGCTGCAGGAGATGGCCAAACAAACATTTGCCGCTTTATTGCATCGGAAAACTGAAGAAGCGCTTGAGCAATTGTTGGCTTTTGGAGGTGAGTAACCATGAAAGTTCAGCAAGAAGAGAACTTTCAAGCTTTGGCCGAACGGGTGGACCGGGTGTTGGATTCCATTAAGGGATTGCCAGAAGACGCTCGGATGAAGGCGATGGAATTGAAAAAAGCCATCGAAGCGTTTCATGAACATGCTCTTAGAAAGCTCGTCCGTACGTTTCGTGAAACAGAGGAGGGAAAAGAATTGCTGCTAAAGGCAGTGGAAGACCCTTCTATTTATGCAATGTTTTTGCTACACGGAATTATTAAACAAGATTTGTTTACCCGTGTTGCTGTCGCGCTTGAAGAAGTGCGTCCTTATATGCGTTCACATGGAGGCGGCGTGGAACTAGTTGAAGTGGAAGGAAAGACGGCTTATGTTCGCCTCCAAGGAGCCTGTTCCGGCTGTTCGTTATCTGCTGTGACGCTAAAAAACGGGGTTGAGGAAGCGATTAAAGCCCGCGTTCCAGAAATCGAACATGTTGTCATGGTCGAAGAGGAAGTGGCATCCGGCTACTTGCCATTTCACGCCATGAATGATACTGGAAATTTAGAACAAAATGGATGGGTGCAAGGGCCATCCGTTTCGGAGCTGGAAGAAGTGCGTCCTGTTCGCTTTTCGCATGAGGATCATGATATTTTGCTGGTGCGTATGGACAGAAAAGTAATGGCATTTCGCAATCAGTGTCCTCATATGGGCATGCCTCTTGACGGAGGGATGACGGACGGAGCTGTTATTACTTGCCCATGGCACGGATTTCGTTTTGATTTATCCACTGGAGAATGCATGACGGCACCTCATGTGCAGCTAGAACCATTTCCAGTGCGAGTGGAGGATCAGAAAATATGGATACGATTAGGTTGACCGCTTATCCCGAACGGTGGCTGGGGGGACCAGCCCCAGGCGGCCTTACGTTGCCTCCGGCCCAGCCAAACCGGATTTATCTTTATGCACCACGGGGAGTGTATATAGACGATCATGTTGTGATAGTGGCTGACAGCGGCAACCATCGCGTTCTTATTTGGTACGGCTGGCCGGAAAACGATCATGCGCCGGCTGACATCGTTTTAGGTCAGCCTGATTTTGAAACAGAGGGACCAAAATTGTTTCATCTCCCAACTGGCGTTGCAGTCATTGAAGGAAAGTTGTTTGTCGCAGATGCGTGGCACCATCGCCTGCTTATTTGGGAAACATTGCCGGAAATAAATAACCAGCCCCCCGATTATGTCTTAGGACAAGCCGGTTTGTCAGAAACATCCCCTAACCGGGGTGGGAAAGTCAGTCCGATTGGATTTTATTGGCCATATGGTTTTGCCTATACGAACGGATGGTTTTACGTGGCAGATACAGGAAATCGCAGAGTTTTAGGGTGGAAAGGTTTACCGGAAGATGGCCGTGTTCCTGATTTGATTCTTGGACAACCTAATGGCTACGTGAACAGTGAAAATCGGGGGAAAGGCGTAGGCATGGATACATATCGCTGGCCTCACGCTATTGCCGGCGATGGAAATACGTTATATGTTGCGGATGCGGGCAATCACCGCGTCCTTGGTTATACGCCGCCTCCAGAGACAGACCGGCCAGCGGATTTAGTTCTTGGCCAACAAGATTTTACTCAGTCATTTGAACTTCCCCATGTGTCGCAAGGACCCCGGCGCTTCCGGTTTCCTTACGGGATCGCACGCTGTGACAATTTGCTTGCAGTGGCAGATACGGCCAACAACCGCATCCTTCTTTTTACTGAGCTGCCGCGAAAAGGCGCATATCATCCTGCTTCACACGTCATTGGTCAGGCAGATTTCGAAGGAATGGGAGAAAATCGCTGGCAGGCCGTAACAAGGGATTCACTATGCTGGCCGTATGGGATTTGGTGTCATCAACACCGGCTGGCCATCGCTGATTCGGGAAATAACCGTGTCATCATTTGGCGTCTTGAATTCGTGTAAACATAAAACAAGGAATTATCATCTATAAAAGATTTTCGTCGTTTCGAGTGAACTCTTGCTTTATGCAAAATGAAACATCTGAAATTTTGAATTTATCACAAAATGAAGGGGGACGCAGCCATGTGTTTAGCTATTCCAGGGCAAATTGTTGAGATGCTCGACGATGATCGTCATTATGCCGTGGTGGATGTTTGCGGTGTGCGTCGCAAAATTAACATTGATTTATTGAAAAATGAGCGCCTCCTTCTTGGCGATTGGGTGCTCATCCACGTTGGATTTGCGATGAGCAAAATCAGCGAAGAACAAGCGAACGAACAACTGAAATTGCTTAGCATGTTGGATGAATCGGACGAAGCGATAGAGGAAGTGAAAGGTTACCAATTTGATAAAGAAAAAATTTGAACGTGTGAATGCACAACGTTGAGGCTTGATAAAACCAAAACAAGATTGTTTGTCGATGATGATTTGTTCCGTGCAAGGCGAGATGCATGCAGGAGGGCGTTGTTGATCCAAATAGGGGAGGTGTCATTGGATGACGATGATGAAATATGTGGATGAGTTTCGCGACCCGGAGTTAATCCACAAGATATCGGAAGAAATCCACCGTCTCGTTGATCCAAATTATCATTATCGCTTTATGGAAGTTTGCGGAGGACATACTTTTTCTATTTTTCGCTTTGGATTACAACATCTGTTGCCGGAAAATATTGAACTTGTTCATGGACCGGGGT
This sequence comes from Parageobacillus thermoglucosidasius, assembly GCF_001295365.1. Classification (GTDB taxonomy): domain Bacteria; phylum Bacillota; class Bacilli; order Bacillales; family Anoxybacillaceae; genus Parageobacillus; species Parageobacillus thermoglucosidasius. The sequence continues at coordinate 2,498,569 of NZ_CP012712.1, forward strand.
GTCCTGTCTGTGTTCTCCCAATGGGACGCATGGATGATGGGCTGTCGATTGCCCAGCAGCCGAACGTGATTTTTACCGCTTTCGGTGATGTGATGCGCGTTCCCGGAAAACATGGAACGCCTCTCGAACTAAAAGCAAGAGGGGCCGATATCCGTATGGTCTATTCCCCTTTAGATGCTTTAAAAATAGCGATGGATCATCCAGACCGGCAAGTGGTGTTGTTTGCGATTGGTTTTGAAACGACTGCTCCGTCAACGGCATTGACGCTGATGCGCGCTCGGGAACTGGATGTGCCCAATTTTTCGGTATTTTCCAATCATGTTCTCATTATACCGGCGATTCAGGCGATTTTGGATTCTCCGGATATGCGCATTGACGGGTTTATTGGGCCTGGTCATGTTTCATCAGTAATCGGAGCCCATCCTTATGAATTTATCGCGAAAAAATACCGAAAACCGATAGTTATCTCCGGTTTTGAACCGCTGGATTTATTGCAATCGATCTTCATGCTTGTGAAGCAAATGCGTGAAGGGCGGTTTGAAGTGGAAAATCAATATAGCCGTGTCGTTCCATCCGAAGGCAATATTTCTGCGCTTGACGTCATGAAAGAAGTTTTTGAAGTTCGGTCGCTTTTTGAATGGAGGGGACTCGGGACTATTCCACAGTCTGCGCTAAAATTGCGCCCTGAATTCGCCAAATGGGATGCGGAGGTTCGTTTCCAAGTCGAGGGAGCGCGCGTGAACGATCCGCAAATGGCGCAGTGTGGCGAAGTATTAAAAGGTGTGTTAAAACCACATCAATGCAAACTGTTTGGCAAAGAATGCACTCCGGAACATCCTGTCGGGGCTCTCATGGTATCCTCGGAAGGAGCATGCGCCGCCTATTACCATTACGTTCATTTGCAAGATGCATAATAAAAGGGCAGGAAGTATTGTGATGGATTGGCTTGCCCTGCTTGGAGTTGCACTTTTTCTTGGGTTTATCCAATCATGTCGTAACTGTTTCGACTCTTGTCGCCGAAGAGCGGAGACTTTCACCTGCTGTCTGCTTGGTTTTATTTAGGGGAAGCCGCTTAATTCCGATTGCTCTTGTCAGGCTTCCACTATTAATCTTGTGTTTGGAAATTCCTTCATTTTTTGAGAGTTTTGTTGGCACAGGGGCAGGGCTTATCAGCTTATTTTTCGGCGGTTATATGCTCTGGACAATTTTGCCTGAGCGGCTTAAATAATCGTTGCATCAAAACGAAAGGAAGGAACGAACATGAAGACTGCCAAAGTGCGTTTTGCTGATTCTTACATTGAATTGGCTCATGGCGCCGGCGGGAAAGCAAGCCGAAGATTGATTGAAGGGCTATTAGTTCCTTACATGATGGGGGACAAGCCGGCAGAATTAAACGACGTGGCGTATATTGACGCAGATGGGTGCCGATTGG